>JAILIV010000043.1 GCA_024695105.1 Bacilli bacterium | reverse complement strand
GCACGCGGAAGGAGATGAATACCCCGATGACAAGCAGCCCCAAAATCAACCCGTTTACTAAAGGGTTGACGAAGAAGGTGCGCACCGCGGCGACGTCAAGGATCATTGGACGATGGCTCCGGGGATATTGAGCACCTCTTCGGGGATCTCGATGCCCAAGGCATTGGCCCAGGTTTGGTTGATGAGGAGGTTTTTGGTGGAACAGGATTCCACGGGCAGTTGGGCGACGGTCTTTTCTTTCTTAAGCAGGGACACTGCCATCTGGCCTGCTTGCTTGCCACACTGGTAGTAGTCGACGCCCATGGCGAAGACGCTACCCGGGGACATGCCGGTATCGCTGCCGACCACGATGAGTTTGTCCATGCGGGATTCGTTGGCGGATTTGATCAGATTGATGCTATTGGCGATGGTGTCGTCGGTCGGGAGGAACACCGCGTCGACGTCACTTGGGATGGAGGCAAACGCGGAGGAGATTTCCGAGGCTTGGGTGATCGTTTTGCGCGAATGGGCGATGTGATGCTCATCTAGCCACGCGTCGACGATGTCTGCTTGGTAGACGCTATTGCCTTCGTCGGAGTTGAAGAAGGTGACCACGTTATCCACGTCGGGGAACTTGGCAAGGATCTCCAGTTGGTCCTCGATAGGGCCCAAATCCACCACACCCGTGCAATTGCCTTCGGGCTTTTCGGGGTTTTTGAGTAGCCCCGCCCCGACGGGGTTGGTGACGGCGGAGAAAAGGACGGGGATGTCCACGCCGAGGCTACCCACGGCGGTCTTTAAGTGGGTGGCGCTAGGGGTGGCGATGCCGTAGAGGAGGTCCGAGTTGGACGCCAATGTCCCGGCGAAGGAGACGTCATCGGCCCCGACGGCCGCGGCGTTTTTGACGGTGATGTCGACTTTGCCCTTCAGGTCGGACGCGTTTAAGACGTCGACGAAGCCTTGCTTGGCTTTTTCTAACGCCTCAAAGCTGCCAAACTGCAGCACCCCAACGCGGGTTTTGCCGCTATTTCCCGAGCAGCTGGCGAGGCCCCCGAGCAGTAGTGCCGCGGCGGCGAAGATCATGGTGGCTTTTTTCATGTTGGTTCCTCCGAAATAAATAAGCCTCCGGACGGGTGCATCCGAAGGCCAAACGTTCGTGTCTTACGGATGCTTGAGTCGCTCTCCCATCCGCAATCGCTACGACAGGAAAGGTTACCTGTAGTAGTAATAAAAGTAAGCGAAACCAATGGAAGGTTGCATGGAATGGAATGAAGTCTTATTCATGGCCATACTCTCCTTTGGCATGGCAACACGATAGGGGCGGTACATTTCCTGTCAAGGGGTCTTTTGCGCTTCATGATGGATGCATAGATACGCAAAATATCCTTTCTTTTTGCGCCCACACGTTCCCGCAGGGGTATGATATGGGGCTAGAAAGAAGAAGCGAACCGATGGCTTATACCTTTATCGCATCTTTGTCCGCGCTGGTGCTGATCCTCATTAACATCGATTTGTTTTTGCCCAATAAGGCGAGCGTCTTTCCCGCGGCGAAGGAGTACCGATGGTTCCTTTTTGGCGTGTTGGTGTTCCATGTCGCCGATTTGCTTTGGGGCGTGTTCTACGCGAACAAACTTCCCCTCGCTTTGTCGATCGACACCAATTTGTTCTTCCTTTTCCAGGCGCTATCCGTATTGTTGTGGGCCCGTTACGTCTTCCGCTATTTGGCGGATGACGATGTGGTGCATCGCATCATCTTTGGCCTAGGCGTGGCGTTTTTCCTGTTTCAGGTCGGGGCGCTTATCGCCAACTTCTTCACGCCGGTCTTATTCAGCGTGGATTTGGAGACGAACTATGTCCCCGGCATGCTGCGTTATGTCGCTTTGGGCGTGCAGATCTTCATGTTCTTTGCCATTTCCGTGTACGCGCTTGTCATGGCGATCCGTTCCAAAGGGGCCAAAAGGGCCAGGCATTCCGCCGTGGTGGCATTCGGCGTCTTTATGGCGGCCGCGGTCGTGCTGCAGATATATGATCCCTTGATGCCTTATTACTCCATTGGGTATTTACTCGGCATCTGCGCGCTTCATACCTTCGTGGTCAATTACGAACGCCGCGCGGCCGAACTAGAGTTAAACCAGACCAAGACCTTGGTCTTCACCGACCCTCTTACGGGGGTGCAAAGTAAGCATGCCTACGTCGATGTGGAGGCCGCCGTGGATGAAAAGATCGTCAATCATGCCCAAGAGCCGTTCGCGGTGATGGTGTTTGACTTAAACGACCTAAAGAAGACCAATGACGAGAAAGGGCATGGCGCAGGGGACGATTACATCATCGAGTCCGTGCGCTTAATCTGCCGTACGTTGCGGGATAGTCCCGTCTACCGCGTGGGCGGGGATGAGTTCGTCTCCATCCTCACGGTCAAGGAATACGACCTCCGTTACGATTTGCGGAAGGAATTCGACGGCCACGTGGACGCGAATTTGGCCCATGGCGGGGCGGTGGTGTCCTCGGGGCTATCCGACTATAACCCCGACGAGGACCAAACGCTTCGCCAGGTGTTCGTGCGCGCCGACACCTTGATGTACTCGCGGAAACGCGAATTGAAGAAGCGCGCGAGTTAGCCGTGCCCACACGTTTCCATGCGTGATAGAATAATCCTCAATTAATGGAGGGAATTCCATGAAACGACGCAACGCGGCTTTCCTTATCGCGCTGGGGTGCTCCGGCGCATTGCTTGGGGGCGTACTCGCCTCTTCTTACCTTGGGGAACGGCTATTGCCTGCTTCCGCCAACGCAAGCTATGAACTGAAACTCGATTCCTATGCCGGCTTGACCAGCGGGATAAACACCGATAACGGCAACAAGATTTCCTTCACCTATTCGGGCGCGTCGAATTCTGGCGGCAAGATCGCCTTAAACAAAACCGGTTATATCTATAACACCACGCAGATTTCGGGCATCGAGCGCGTCGAGGTGACCCTTTCCTCCGGGTCGGTGGACATCTATTACGACAAGGATTCCAGCCATTCGGTGTGGAACGACTCCACCTCCGGGACCGATTATGACCTAGAGGGCATCTACCCCAATTACTTCAAGGTCGTGGCCACCGCCAACGCCGTCATCGACAAGATCACGGTCACCTATGCCTGCGTCGACTACCAGAAGGCCGCGACGGAAGCTGGCTATAAGCTTTACGTCAACGACGTGGAATCGGATTCCACCTTCTTTGAGGTGGATAAGGAAGGCAACGACTTACAGTTAAAGGCCATCTTGGACGTCTATCCTGGCGACGTGCTCACCTTCACCAAAAACGGATCCTCCATCATCCCATCCGCCAGTGCGGGGGATGGCAATAACGCCTATCAGGAGAATAGCCGTAATTACCTTATGGTAACCAGCCACGCCAAGGGGGCGCACCTGTACCTAAAAAAGAACGGGTCCAACTATGACGTGTGGCTTACGGGCAAAGGCAATTTGACCCCGAAGTCGGACATCGCAAGCGGATCGATCTTGCAAGCCTGGAACTGGACCGTGGCCAACATCCGCAGCAACCTCACCGCGATCAAAAACGCGGGATATACCGCCATCCAAGTCTCCCCGATGCAAACCCGTAAGTACGTGTCGACTTCCGCCGCCTGGACGGGGGAGTGGTGGAAACTTTATCAACCCTATGGATTCTCGGTGGCTTCGGGCGGTAACTGTGCCTTAGGCAGCGCGAATGATTTGAAGACCTTGTGCACCGAGGCCAAGGCTTTGGGACTACACGTGGTCATGGACGTGGTGCTTAATCATCTCTCTGGCGGTAGCGAGTCCACATTCAACGGTGACTGCGCGACCTATGAGCCTTCCATCGTCAATAACGACCTTATCCACAAAAACGGCAAGATCGGCAGCGACAATTCGCAGTTCGCCGTGCTTCGCAAGACGTTGGGCGACTATCCTGATCTCCAGACCGAGAACCCCATCGTCATGGGACGTGCCTTATCCCTTCTTAAGGATTACCTCGACCTTGGCGTCACGGGCTTCCGCTTCGACGCCGCCAAGCACATTGAGACGCCCAAAGACGGCATCTACGCCTCTTCCTTCTGGCCCCATGTCGTCAACGGCGCTAAGCGTTACGCGGACAAGAAAGGCTACGACGTTCCCTATTTCTATGGCGAGATCTTAGGTGCGGGGGATGACCGCAGCATCCATTGGTATACCGACTACATGTCCATCACCGAATGGACCCGCACGACCGATTTACGTGACGCGGTGGGCAATGGTAACGTCAGCAAGCTTAACCAGTATTATCCCGATGGCCTAGCAGCCTCCAACATGGTCCTGTGGGCCGAATCCCACGACCAATACCAAAGCGGGGAAAGCTCTTGGCTAAGCAGGGTCAACGTGAACAAGGCCTACGCCATCCAGGCTTCCCGCGATGGCGCCGTCCCTGTGTATATGGCGCGTCCGGATAGTGGCTCGACCCTATTAGGCGCCGCAAGCGACTCGGGCTGGAAAGACCCCGCCGTGGCCGCGGCGAACAAACTGCATTCGATGTTCGCGGGCAAAGGCGAATACGTCGAGATCAACTATGGGGACGCGAAGTCCTTCGTCAATGGCCGTGGGTCGTACGCGACCGAAGGCGGGGCG
>JAILIV010000042.1 GCA_024695105.1 Bacilli bacterium | reverse complement strand
TTTGGCAACCGCCCCAAGATGCGGCTAGGCATCGCGTTTTGGCCACTTGCCTTCTTGCTGGTTTATTACCTGATTTGGCATTTCAGCAACTGGAACGCGATTGACCATTCGGATGCCTTCCAAAACTTGGCCCGTGAGATTTTGATGATCTTCTTCGTGGGGTGCAACGTCTACTGGATCCAGCGGTTCAATTGCCTACGAAGATTCACGCGGGTCGTGTATTGGGCATTTGCCTTGTTCATGGTGTTTTGGCTCATCTACTCGATTCCCCAAATCGACATCATCCGTACCTTCACCACGTTCTGGATCGACAATAACTTCATCCGTTATCGGACGATGTTCGGATTTGAGTTCCCCAATCTTGCTGCGGAGATGGCCTTATCCGTCATCATCTTGTCCAAAATCGCAAGGCCAAAGAAACAAGGCAAGGTATGGACCGTTCTTTTGAATCTGGTGATGCTATTCATCATCTTGGCCAACAATTCGCGCGGCACGTTTATCGCTTTTGTGCTGGTGGAAGTGGGTTGGTTCATCTTGTCGCGTCTTTCCGCGCGCGGCTACCAGACCTTCAAGCGGCTGCTATTCATCCTGATCGCCTTAGCCATTGTCGGCGTGGTGGCGTATGCCCTCATTAAGCACGTGACGATATTGGAGTTGCTTAGTGGCACCAACCGTCAAGGCATCACCGAGAACCTGACCGTTTTGGAGGCCAGCGGACGGTGGTGGATGGGCTTAGGCAGATTAACGGGTGAGTTTTTCGCCGATGAGAACATCTTCTATGGCCAAAAGACCGGATACCTTGAGGTGTTCTACTTCGAGACCTTCGTCACCAGCGGAATCATCGGGTCTATCTATATCGTCGCCATTTTGCTTTTCTTGGGCGTGCGGATGATCGCCACGCAGTTCTCGATGGGGCTACGGTTTGGCAAATGGATGCTGCTTGTCGTTTTGTATTCGTTATTCATCTCGTTATTCGAGGTGTACATCTTCTCGTATATCTACGTCACCGCGATGGCGTTCCTCATCATTGGGCTTTCCGCGATGTGCAAGCCTAAGGTGCGCCTGGCTTTGGTGACGTACCCAGAAGAAAAAGGAGAACCCCATGATCAAGAAATTCTTGCTTAAAGGATCCCGTTATCTGCTTAACCAAGAAGCGGATAAGGCGTTGAATCGATTGTTGGAAGAGGCGACGTTTGATCCTGTCAACGACGAACGCCCCCATCAAGTGAAGTCCATTCTTTTCGTCATCCCGACGATGCTTCCCAACATGGGCGGTCTGACTTCGCTTCTTCGCGTGGCTTCCGCCTGCGCGAAGAAAGGAATCTCCGTGTTCTACATGGACTATTACGGCGCGGACAAGCAACAGCAAATCGATGCCGCAGAGTATAACCTCCCAGGCCACGGGGGCATCTTCTTAACTTCCGAAGAAGCCAATAACCGTCACTTTGACGTCGTATGCGCCTCGGATTGGGCCAGCGTCTATTACGCGAAGAAGATTCCGGGCTACCACATTTGGTTCGTGCAGGACTATGAGCCGTATTTCTTTAACTATTCCGATAACTATTTCCTGGCGAAGAAGGCCTTTGACCTTGGCTTCCATTTGATTAGTTTAGGCAAATGGAACCTCGACCAAATCGAAGAAAAGCAACGGAAGAAGTGCAAGATGGACTGGATCGAGTTCCCCTTCGAGCCCTCCGAATATCCTTTTAAGCCACGGGATTTCAAACAGTACCAAGGTAAGAAGGAAGTCAGCCTCGCCATTTACACCAAGCGCGAGGCCAAACGTACGCCAAGCCTACTTCAAAGCATGGTGTTCCATGCCCAGCAGGAATTAGCGAAGAAGGGCATTACCCTTATCCCTTATTTCTTTGGGTTGAACCAAAAGGAGAAGGTGAAGGTCGGGACCAATTTGGGGCGCCTTTCCAAACAAGACCTCGCGGATCTATACCATCGTTGCGACTTCGGCTTGGTGTTCTCTCTCACCAACATCTCCCTTGTGCCGTATGAGATGCTTGGATGTGGGTTGCCCGTGATTGAATTCGCGGATGGGTCGTATCCCTACTTCTTAGGGGACGACACCGCGATTTTGGTGGACCTCGATTACTTGCAGCTCGCCAAGGCCATCGAGGACTGTTTAAACGATCCTTCTGGTTTAGAAGCGATGATGGAAAAGGCCAAGAAACGCATCGAGAACCTTTCATGGGAAAAGACGAAACAGGCATTCGTGGATTTCGTCCTCGGTCTAAAGGAGTAAACCAATGGAAAACCTGCCTTTAAAGATTTTCGTCGTCACCCATAAAGAGGTCGAAAAACCCGTCAAGAAACCAGGATACGTTTATATCGGCGTCGGCCCAAAATCTGGGGAAATCGGCGTGGAATGCACCGATGCGACGGGTGAGAATATCGCCGCAAAAAACCCAAATTATTGCGAACTTACCGCCTATTATTGGATGTGGAAGAACGACACTTCCCCCTATGTTGGTTTAGAGCATTACCGTAGGTTTTTCTTTGATCCCTATCGCAGCGTATTCACTACTTACATCTACTCCGCGGAAGAGCTGCTCAAGATGCTTGAAGAGCATGACGTTTTAGTGGCTAAGAAGACCCCGTTAGACTCGAAGGGCTCTTCCATCTACGACCATTATTGCAACCAACATTACCAAGGGGATTTGGATAAGGTCCGCGCGATCATCGAAAAGGATTACCCAGAATACCTAGGTGCCTTCGACGCGACCATGGAGGAGCACGAAGCGTCCTTGTTCAACATGATCGTTACGTCGAAAAAGATCTTCGACGAATACTGCGCGTTCCTATTCGGAGTGTTGATGACCTTAGAAGGACAAGTGGACATCTCGGGCTATAACTCCTATCAGGCTCGCATTTTTGGGTTCCTCTCCGAACGGTTGCTGAACGTCTATCTGAACGCCCACCCCGAATACAAGAAGAAGGAACTCCCAGTTTGCAATATCGCTGAGGGCGTTCCGTTTATCAACTTCTGCAAGCGCGTCTTTAACCGCGTATTCCACCGGAAGCCGCGTATCAAAGACCAAGAACCCAATAAGTGAGGTGGCTATGGAAAAACATTACGACTATTTGATCGTTGGCTCTGGTTTGGCTGGAGCGACGCTGACCCGGCTTCTACTAGATGCGGGCAAATCCGTTTTGGTGTTAGAGAAGCGGAACCAGGTTGGTGGGAACATCGCCACGGACATGGTCTCGGGGATCCCCGTCCATACCTACGGACCTCATATTTTCCATACCGATGATGAATTCGCGTGGGATTTCTTCAATAAGTACGCGGATGTTTATCCCTATAAGAACACGCCCAAGGCATTTTATAAAGGCAAGTACTATTCCATGCCTTTCAACATGTATACCTTCGAGGCTCTTTGGGGCGTGAAGACCCCCGAAGAGGCGAAAGCCAAAATCGACGAAGAGGTCGCGAAAGAACATATCGGTGAGCCGAAGAATCTTGAAGAACAAGCTCTTTCGATGGTGGGCCGCACGATCTTCGAAACGCTTATCAAAGGCTATACCGAAAAGCAGTGGGGGAGACCCTGCAGCGCCCTTCCTGCCTCCATCATCAAACGTCTCCCGCTGCGCTTTGAATATAACGACAACTACTTTAACGACAAATACCAAGGACAGCCCAAAGGTGGATACACGCCCTTCGTGGAAAATCTTCTTAAAGGGGCGGATGTGCGGTTAGGCGTGGATTATCTTGCCGATAAGGAATCCTATGACGCCTTGGCGGACAAAATCATCTATACGGGTCGGTTAGATGAATATTTCGGCTTCAAACTCGGACGCCTCGAATGGCGTTCCTTGCGCTTTGAAACCGAAGAGTTGAAGCAACCTTCGTATCAGGAGGTGGCGGTGGTCAATTACACTGATGTCTCCCCTTCATATACCCGTATCACCGAACATAAGAAGTTTGATCCTGAATTAGAGACCGAAACCACGATCATCACCAAGGAATACCCTGATTCGTTCGAGGAGGGGAAGATTCCTTATTACACGGTCAACGATGAGAAAAACAGCAAATTGGCGGATGAGTACCGCGAACTAGCCAAACAAATCCCAAACGTCTATTTCGTTGGGCGTCTTGCCTCGTATCGTTATTTCGACATGGACGATACGATCATCGAGGCGAAAAAACTGTTCGAGAAACTCGAGCAGGGCGAATAGTCATTTATCGAATTATTCCTTTGGATCTTCTTCGGAGGGCTGCTCCGGCGCTTCGTCAGGGTTTTCGTTATTCTCTTCGATTTGGGCAGGTTCTTCTTCGCCCGTGGTCTCTGCGGCGACCGCTTTCTTGCGGAACACTTTGCGCAGCGCTTTCTGGGTGAGGTTAATTAAGAAGTCGTCGCGGAAAAGGAACAATAGGCCGACGTAGATGACCATGCCTTCCCCAACGATGATGAAGGTATTAAGGATCGAGGAGGGGAGGAACATCTGGGTCACGAAGGTCGCCCCAAACATGATCGCGCCCGCCAAAAGGTATTTCCACGCCGTCTTGGCGATCGATTTGAAATCCATGTCTTTTCGCGCGAAGACGAACGTCATCGTGGTGACGACGGTTTCGGCGATGATCGTGGCGATCGCGGCCCCATAGGAATAAAGGAAAGGGATCATGCATAGGTTAAGCGTTAGGTTTACCCCGGCCCCTATGCAGACGCATATGGTGAACTTGGTGTCTTCTTTTAATGGGATGAGGTATTGAAGACCCACGACGTTGTTTAATCCAATAAGCATGATTAGAGGCGACAGAATCATGATGAGGTAGGGGGCCTTCTCAAACCCTGCCCCAAAGAACCACGGGGCGAAGTTTTGGGCGATCGCGACCATGCCAAGCATGATGGGCGTGCCTAAGAAAAACACGAATCGTATGGCCTTATGGACGTTTAATACGAACGTCTCCATATGCCCGTCTGCGATCTCCTTGGAGTTTCGTGGGATCATGACGGTGCCCAATGAGGTCACGATGGTCATGGCCATCTTCACGATTTTTTCCGATTGCTCGTAATAGCCGTTTTCTAAGTCCGCCACGCGGGCCACGACGGTCGTCCCATCGTCTAATGTGGTGGTCACTTCTCCTGGCACCAAAAAACCAATGAGCGTTTTGTCCAAAACCATGTAGACGCTGACGGCCAGGGTAGGGATAAACAGACGGAGCGTCGGTTTGATGTGACGCGTGACCTTCAGTTCGGACGGCTTTACTTTCTTAATGCGTTTGAACAAGCCTACCCACATGGCGAGGTTAGAAAGAACAAGGGATACGGATTGAATGAGGGCGTACACCCAAACTTGGTCGGGGCGTTTGACGAAGATAAAGATAAGCAGGACGCCGATGAGTTTCACGGATACGTTTTTGATGGTCAGCAAGCCAAACTCTTCGTTGCCTTGGTAAAGGAAGGAGATGTCGAAGATGACCGAGGAAACGTTCATGAACAAGATGAGAAGGAGAGTGGTGTAGGAAGAATCGTATGCTCCCGCAAAGAGCAAAATGGCGTATACGCCCAACGCTAGAAGGGTGGATACGGTTTTGCAGATGACGATCTCCCAGAAGACTTTGCTTTTTCCTTCGGGGTCATCTTGGAGCCGGGCGATTTCCCGCTGGGCGTAATAGCCAAATCCCAAGCCAGCGAACAGCATGAAGTAGGAGGCGATGGACAAGGTGAAAGAGTATTGCCCAACGCCGGAGCTACCCAAGACACGGGAGATATACGGAGTGGTGATGAGGGGGACGGCGATAAGGAAAATCTGGTAGAGAAGATTGAAAATGTAATTGAGTTTTACGCTCTTTTTCTTACTCATTTCCGTTTACGCTGATGTCGAAGATCTCGGGATGGGCGAGGAAATATTCCTTCGCGAGTTCCTTTTGGGGATAGTAGCCTAGGTGACAGGCGAACACACTGGTGTTGCAGGTGATGGCGAGGGAACGGTTCATGCAATAGGCGCACACTTGTTCCTCTTCTAGCCCCATGTCGCCGATGATGCCCACGGCGAACTTTTGGATGCCATTATAGAAGTCGCGGGTAAAATACATCACGCCGATGGAGTAACGGGTGGGGACGGGGATGATGCGCCCTTTGTTCTTTTTATGGATTTGGTCGTATTGGGCTTGGTAGGAAGGGCCGATGGTCTCAAGAAGGTATTTCCCTAATTCGGCGGTTTGCTGGAAGAACCAGCTTCCGGCTTTTTGCTTTCCGAATCTGTTTTCGAAGTCTTCCATCTTGCCAGCTGCATTTAGGTATTCTTTCGCGGTGGCCATGCTGATGTTGATCATCGGCACGATGAAACCGACGGGATAATCGTAGTCGTCAAGGAGTTCGTCGGTTTCCTCTAAGTCATCGAAGAAGGTTTTCGAAACGACGATGTCTTCGTCGAATTTGAAGAATTTCTGCGCCTTGGGGTGAAGATCGATTGCGACGTTTTGGGCTAGGCCAAGCTTATCTTGTTTCAGATAAAGGACGGACCAATCGTTTTTCTTCGCGATGTCAAAGAGTTTCTGATTCTCATCGCAGCCATGGGGGATGCAAATGCAGACGTCATACTTTTTGTGGTTGGCGATGAAGATATTGTTGAGGAGGATGTCCCAATAGTAGGGCTGGAACCCCGCGAGGATGAGGATCATCTTGTCGGTGCCTTTTTGGCGGTTGATGAAGGTGTATTTCTTGGTGTTGCGACGGCGCAATTCCTTCCAGCGATAGAACTTCCGTTCCATCTGGTACACATAGTCGCCGTTGAATACTTTCTCGATTTTCATAGTCGCTCCTTGCAGAGTGTCGGGGTGGTCCTATCCCGAATGCGTGTTCGTGGGAAAGGCTCCCCTGTAGTTAACTTCCCTTTCCTTCGTTTTGCAAGTTTTCGTTTAACGCGCCCACGCTTTCATGCGTGTATTTGTGTTTTTGCCAAGGGGGCACGCGCTTTTCCATTGTCGCTTTTTACGCGCGCAAAGGGTATGATTGGGGCGAATCTGAGGTTTACTTATGGCACAAGGAAAACAGAATCTCGTCATTGTGGACGAACCCGAAGAGAACAAACCAAGCCGCTGGACGTTCCATCGCTACCTTAAGGGCATTGCCTTTGGCAAGTGGTGGATCATCGGCGCCACGGTTCTTTTGGCCGTCGGTGGCTATTTGGGGACGAAGTTCCTCATTAACCGCCTGACGCAGAACGTGTCCGCTTCCTTCTCATATGAAAACATCGCCATGGGCAGTGATGGCCAAGGCGGTGGCACGTTCGCGGATGGCTCGCGTTTTAAATACACGTCCCTCGTATCTCCGGATACCATCGCCGCCGTCCAATCCAGCAAGCAGGACTATGCTTCCCTCAAAACCACCCAGATCGTCGATAACATTGGGATCGCCGTATCGACCTATGAGGACAAAGACACCGGGGCGACCGTCTACGAACTGCCGAACCGTTTCACCATCACCATTAAGCTTTCCGCTTTTGGGGATGGAACCTATGCCAAACAGTTCCTTACCGATTTGATTGAGACCGCCAACGTGAAAGCGCAAGAAGCGGTGGCCAAACACGAGACGGACGTTTCCGTCCCCGCCAACTTCGCGGAACTTGCCTTTACCAACCAATTGAATCTTCTTTCCGAACGTCGTGCCGCGGTTCAAAACGAACTGAGCGGTTTGATTGCGACGTTTACGGAAAACGGGGTCATCAATGAGTCTGGGACCTTGCTCCGCTCGCTGAATACCGACTTTAACTATGCCTTTGACTATTATGGTGTTGATATCTTCACCTATTTGAGCGACTCGCTGCTTTATAACCGCTGGGTGAACTACGCCGAGGATGCCTTGGACGAGGTTATTCATCGCTTTGCCGATACTGCGGATGCTTACAAAGAGCGCATGCGTGCCGACATTATTGACATCGCGACCAAGCAAAAGAAGGTGGACGAGCTCATCGCCGCTGCCGGGGGTATGATCGTCACCGATTCCCAATACGCCCAATTGATCGCCGCTTACGAGCAAGACATCGTCGATGCCCAGGTGCGCCGCAACGGATACCTCAAAGAACTCAAAGATATGGGCTACGAGGTGGAGACCTTCCGTGCCAATCCTACGGAAGCCAACCTCGACACCATCGTTCTTTCTTCCGCCACGGGAACCCTTAGCCGCTTGGTTGCCATCAAAAACGGGACCGCGGACGCCGATACCCTTGTTTGGGCGGAAGGCTGCGCCAACTTCCGTGCCTCCGTCCTTGAAATCCTCGCTACCCTCGGCGGGGCGGAAGGATACGCCAAGAAGGTCGATAACGCGTACAAATATCTCTACGCTACGCAACGTTCTTCCGTAACGTATTACAACGCCAACGTCATCGTTGTGTCTGGGACTATTCCCAACATCATCGGGCCGATTGCCGGCGCCGTGCTTGGCTTCGTGATTTCTTCCTTTATTTGCACCGCGGTCTTCATTAACAAGATCGACCCGATCATCGACGAGAAGATCCCCGAGAAGAAGAAAGAAGAGAAGGAATAAGCCATCTTCTGACAACGCCTGGTTCGAACCGGGCGTTTTTCTTACCCAAAGGCCTTGCTTCTCTCTATGAGAGATGGCATTATATGCGCCGAAGAAAACCCTTCATCCAGAAACGGGGTAAGGCAATGCCCCGTTAGCAACTCCCATCGTGGTAAGTGCTTGCCGAAGCCTCCCCCCACCGGAGGAACGATGAAGGCGGAAGCAAACCCTTCCATAAGGGCCTTCCACGAAGTGTGGGAGGCGTTTTCTTCTCATGGAGGAGGTACGAATATGAAACAAAGAAAGCTTTTCACCAGCGAATCCGTGTCGGAAGGACATCCCGACAAAGTCTGCGACCAAATCGCCGATGCCATTTTGGACGAGTGTTTACGCATCGACCCCAAAGCCCATGTGGCCTGCGAGGTGTTCGCCACCAAAGAGTACGTGCTCATCGGTGGGGAAATCACGATGGATGGCAACGCCGATTATGAGACCATTGCCCGCGACGTTTTACGCCAAATCGGTTACGTGGACGCTTCTTTGGGCATCGGGGCGGATTCCTGCCAAATCGATGTACGCGTGAACACCCAATCCCACGACATCGCCCAAGGCGTGGACCGTGGCGATCCCTTAGAGCAAGGGGCAGGGGACCAAGGCATCATGTTTGGCTATGCCACGGATGAGAGCAGTGGCTATATGCCTTTGGCCATTGGCATCGCCCATAAGCTAGTTCGTTTGGCTTCCACGATGCGTAAGGAGGGCAAGTTCCCCCATGCGCGTCCGGATATGAAGAGTCAGGTGACCATCGATTACACCGAACCGGGTCATCCTCGCATCCAAACCGTTTTGATGTCGGTGCAGCACGATGAAGAAATCACGTTAGATGAATTACGTGCATTCATTCATGAGAACATCATGGTGCCCGTCGCGCGTTCCTTTGGGTTAAATGAAGACTTCGAGTATCTGGTTAACCCCACGGGGCGTTTTGTCCTAGGTGGCCCTGCCGGAGATACGGGTTTGACGGGCCGTAAGTTAATCGTCGACACGTATGGTGGATATTCCCGTCATGGCGGTGGCGCGTTCTCGGGCAAGGATCCTTCGAAAGTAGATCGCAGCGCTTCTTACTATGCCCGTTACATTGCGAAGAACATCGTGGCGGCCGGGCTAGCTAAGCGTGCCGAGATTCAACTTAGCTACGCGATTGGCGTGGCCAAGCCGATTTCCATTTGCCTGGATTGCTTTGGGACGTCTATTGTTCCCGAAGAGCAAATTCTAGAGGCGGTGCAAGAGATATTTGATGCACGTCCTGGCGCGATTATCTCGTCCTTTGGGTTAACCCATCCTTCATTTAGCTATCGTTCCACCTGTGTCTATGGGTGCTTCGGACGTCCGGATTTGGATTTGCCGTGGGAGAGGCTCGATAAGGCGGAAGCGTTGCGTAAGCGCGTCCTTGGCTAAAGAGAAAAGCAGGTTCTTCCAAACTCGATGGAGGGGCCTGCTTTTGTTTTACCGTAGGATTTTGTTTGCGATGGCCAAAGCCGCCTCAAGGGCTTGATCCATGTTGTAGTACTTGAAATCGCCCAGCCGCCCACAGACATAAAGATAGGGGACTTTTTCCGCCATTTCTTTGTATTTTGCGTAGTTTTCTTGGCTTTTTTCCGTTAATAACGGGTAATAAGGTTCGTCGTTTCCGCCGGAGGAGGTGGGCAATGAATACTCTTTTTCATAGGTGGTCCCAGGGACGTTTTGAACTGGGAGTTTCTTGAACTCGATGATGCGGACGAACCCAGGTTCTTGGGGATAGGCCACCACGGGCATATCCTGTTTGCTATCGATGGGTTCGTGGTTGAACTCGAACCGGAGGCTACGGTAGGGTAGCGGGCCATAGGCGTGGTTAAAGAGTTCGTCGATGGGTCCCGTGTAGACGATGGGGTAGTCAACCTTTTGGCCTAAGTAAAGGATCTGACCATCCTCGATGGAAAGGTCTTTAAGGGCGTCATGGTTTAACTCAACGGAGATATTGGGGTGGTCCAAAAGGTTTTCGAAGAACTCCACGTAACTGATGCGGGGCATCGCTTGGTAGGGGTCGTCGAAATAGCCGATTTTGTAACTCAATCGAAGAGGGACGCGTTTGAGGATGCTCGGATCGATTTGGGATGGGTCAAGTCCCCATTGCTTGGCGGAGTAGGGGCGATAGTCATTCTCAAAAAGGAATTCCGCGTATTTGCGTACGAGGGGGTTGGGGCAATTCAACGCCTCCACGACCGTCACGGTCTCTCTGCTGGGGAATTCGTGGAGCAAGACTTCCTTGATGGCTTTGGCTTCATTGGGGGCAAAGAAATCATCGATGGTTTGGAAATTAAAGGGGGTGGGGGTGCACTTGCCATTGATGACCGCCCCGCAGGTGAGGTGGTACTCGTCCCATTCCCCGTATTTGCAAATGTAATCGAATAGTTCTTTCTTCGTCGTGTGAAAGGTATGGGGTCCGTATTTATGGACCAAGATTCCATGTTCGTCCACATAGTCGAACATGTTCCCGCCGATATGGTCGCGACGTTCAAAGACCTGGACGTCATAACCTTGCTCGGCGAGTTCCCTGGCGATGACCGCGCCGGATAAACCGGCTCCGACGACGATGGCTTTCTTGTTTGCTTTTTCCATGTGAATGACTCTACGGGAAGTATATGGGTTTTGGTTTCGTCCTTCTACCCTTTGGGTTGGCTTAGGTCCTTTTTCCCAAACAACTTTCAACGCGGGGGTACTCCCCTTCGCCTTTTCGGTTACAATAATGATGTAAGCCCACTGGAGGGGCAAATATATGAAATACCAAATCATTGGGAAGAACATCGAGGTCACCGATGCTATTCGTTCGACCATCGAAGAGAAACTTTCCCGCCTCAACAAGTATTTCGTCATCGATGACGAGGTGCTTGCACGTGCCGTGGTTCGGTCCTACACCGTTGGCGCGAAAGTGGAGATCACGATCTTCACCCATCTGATGGACCTCCGCGCCGAAGTCAAAAACGATGACCTCTACGCCGCGGTGGACCTCGCCATCGACAAACTCGAAGGCCAGATGCGGAAACTGAAGACCCGCATGGACCGTTCCAAAGAAGCAGATTCGCTTGGCAAAGCCTTCGTCCTTGAGGCGATCGAGGAGGAAGAGACCGCCGATGAGATCGTCCGCACCAAATCCATTTACCTTGAGCCGATGAGCATCGATACCGCGATCACCCGCATGGAAGCCCTCGGCCATAGCTTCTTCCTTTATTTGGACGACGAAGACGACCAAATCTGCGTCGCCTACAAGCGCTTAGATGGCGGTTATGGCGTCATCCAAGCCGAGAACAAGTTGAAATAATTCCCCTTGCCTCCTTTCCTCCCCATCCTGACTTGGGCCACAACGTGGCCCCTTTTCTTTATGGTCACTTGTTTGGAAGTGGACTATACTTTTCTCCGAAAGGAGACTATCAAAATGAAAAAGGGAATTCTTATCTCTGGCATCATCTGGGGCGTGTCCTCCGTGATCGGCTTTTTGCTTCTGTTGATCTTCGGCCTTGCCGCGACCTCTCCCGAAGCCATTAAAGCTCTCGTCGACTCTGGCTACACCCAGGCAGATGCGGAGGCTGGCGCTTTGGTGACTGCCGTGACGATGATCGTCTGGGCCGTTTACCTTCTCATTGCCGCCGCGTTTAGCTTCGTCCTTGTGGGCGTGCGCAACCGTGGCTTTGGCAAGGGTGCCGGCATCACTTTGGGTGTCTTCGCCGTTATCTTCGGCTCTACCCTCCCCGGTATCTTCTTCATCGTCGATTCCGCGATGAACCGCAAGTAAGGCTTATTTATGAAGACGGCGTGGGCGACCGCGCCGTTTTTCTATGCCTTTTTCTTCGAAAGGTTTTTGAGCGTAATAATGCGCAACGAAAGGCTTTGGCAGATGGCGGATGCCCTCTCTTTGTCGACGAATTGCCCACCATGTTCCTCAAAGAACCTTTGCGCTATTCCTGGCAAAACATCCAGAGTTTTTAGGTCGATGGAAGGGTTAGGCAATGCGAGTTTTAACTGTTCGCGGTGCTTATTCTCGAATGGTTTGCATACGATGCCCTGGTTCGCGGAGATTTCCGAGGTCAGTTTGTCGAATCCAAAAGAAGAGCCATTATCAAACAAAGGAGCCATTCCGATCCATTCCAAAGTATCTGCGTTTCGAACGAATCCGAAATTATTCGTGTGGCGGTCTTCGTTGGCGATAAGAAAGTCGAGGATGATCATGGATGAAAGCGATGGTTCGACGTTCGGGATACCTAACGAAGAGCAGGCCCGAAGCAATTGGGAATGAAGGGATTCGTTTTGTTCTTTGGGATAAGCGGAAAGGATGGCTTGGGCGGGAACGAACTCCGTATGTCCATTCACAAAGTCGGGACAAGAGCAGTAGGGATACCCATCTATGAATAGAAGACGATAAGGGACATGCTCAAGCCCAAGCACTTCGCAAAAACGCGAGGCGAGCACTTCGTTGAACGGTTCTTGGCGGAATGGTGCGGATCCACCTTTGAGAAGCACTCTCTCCCCGTTGGTTATCTTCCATCGCTTTTTTAGGTTTCCCACGGAAGTTGCATCGGGCGAAGATAGGTTCAGCGTACCTTTTTTCGCTCCGGCAAAAAGAAGTTCGCCAAGGTCTTCGCTGAATTCGTTGTCAAAGAAATTTACGTCTTTCCATGCCAAATCGCTATTTATGGGTTTTGCCCAATAGCAATCCGAAAGACTCAAGCCATACCCTTTCCGCAACAAGGCGGTCGTCGTTGGAAGATTCAACGCGTCCAGGACGCCTTTTATTCCAGACCGGCTCGCTGGAATGCTTCGCCACCCCCACCAATCCTTCAGTTTAGGTGCGTCGACTTTGCGGTAAGAGGTCGCGGTTCCAATGGGAAGAAAGTCGACGTTTATGGCTTCACCGACTTCGGTGATGACTCCGGTTCTTTCTTCAAAGGACAATTCGACGACGGGGGTATCCAAATGCATCAAGAGATAGCCTAGTTTTGACGTTTCGGTTTTAGGGGATGCTCCATGCCACTTTAGATCGTTTAGTTCATCTTTGAGACGTTTTCTCAAAGCAATTTGCTCCGTGAGCGATTCCAGTTCGGATTCTGGCACGAAAACGGATTTGGTTTTTCCCATTTCGGACCACTGATGGTAATAGTAAACCTTTCCATGAATGGTTTTCTTGGAGATATATCCCTTAGGCAATTCTGCGATTTGTCGTGTTAATTTCGCGATTCTTTCGAGGGTGCTTCTATCCATAAACGTTCTCCTTCTTTATGGAATTATACGTCCTGTTAACCTTAATGTTAACCTCGTTTGTAACCTCGTTTGTAACCTCATCCTTCATACTTTATGGTTCACGGTTCAGATTTCGAAAGGCTTCCTCATGATGACGAGATAACCAGGGCGGAATGCCAACGCTCTGGAAAGGGTCGGCTTTTATGTAAGCGGTTTCGCCATATCGGACAGGTTTTTGGTTTTCCCATGGCATCGGGGAATTGGGCTTATCACCCTTTTCAGCCTTTGGTTTCCTCGTTGCGCGTATTCGGTTGCGCGTTATATTGAAATACTCGAAAAGACCCTTTGCGGTCTTTAGGAATGAATCCACACGTTCCTTTTCGCTAGGAGGATGCTCATGTTTGGGTGGAAGAAGAAGGGCTTAGGTATATTCGCTCTTCTTTTCGGCGCCTTCTCCATGATGTTTGGCTTAGCGTCCTCGTTGCGCCAAAAGGCGATTGAGACCTCAGCGGAGAGCTATTCGATTTCCTTTGCCACGGGAAGCGGTGATGGAACTGAGGCTTCTACGTCTACGGCGTGTTCTTCTCTTCTTTCATCGGGAGCAACTTATTTCAGTGGGAATCTAGCGGTTGCGACGAAAACGTATTATGGCGGGGACTATGGGTTAAAACTAGGGACCGCTAAAAACGAAGGCGTCATTCAAATGCCGTTTGCCTCTTCTCTTCGTCTGGTTTCGGTGTTTGTACAGGCGAAACGTTATTCGGATGCGACACGTTTATCCGTAAATGGGTCTACCGCTCTGCTAGTGGCAGCAGACTTTGCCGAGTATCAGTTTGTTTTCGATGGCGTTTCAGTTTCATCCAGTTACCTTCAATTATCGGCCACCAAATATATGTGGATCCGTTCTGTTACGTTGTGTTTTGTTTCTGAAGACTACTCTTCCGCGACATATTCCGTAACGGCTAAAGACACTATCTCATCTAGTGGAACTGTGCCGACATCTTCTTCATGCACTTTGGTTGAGACATACACAACTAGTCAACAAATGACCAGAGGAAATACCCAAACGTATACATGGACCAACTATGGAGGGAAACGCATTGTTGGCCTTGTGCTATCAATGAAATCTAACGCATCCTCTGGAGCAGGCTATATTTCTTTAACAAACGGTTCCACAACCATCGCTTCATTAGGGAGCAGCGAAAGCGGTGTAACGTTTAGTAACGAGACATTCCATGGCGAATGGTCTACATCTTATGTCGATGTGAAAATCCCTTGCAGAGACGTGATTATCGCAAGCGGCACCAATATGACGTTAATAATTGGGGCGACCGCGAGTTCTCTTTTTTGTGAGTCTGTCGCCATCCGCTGGCAGGACGCGGTGGATTTGACGCCAACGGCGATCTCACTTAATCACAATAACCTTTCGCTTGATGTGGGACATGGAGCTACTTTAAGCGCCACTTTGACACCGGTTGGAGCGGTGGGGGGCGTTACATGGACCAGTTCAAATAGCTCTATTGCGACCGTTTCTAGTAGTGGTGTGGTAAACGCGCTTGCCGAAGGAACCGCTACTATTTCCGCTACGACTATCAATCCTCTCGTCTCTGCTTCTTGTTCCGTCACCGTTCACTCTTCAATCTATCATTTGGTGACTTCGACTACGGGAATCGCGGAAAGTGATGAAGTCATGATTTTGAATCATGCTCACGATAAGGCCCTCAGTGGGATTTCCACCACGTCCACAAAATACGGCACTCTTGTTGACGCCTCCGCAGACGGAGCCTTTCTTGAACTCAGTGCTTTAGACGGCACGGAGCTTTTTGAGGTGGAGGAAGGCTCTGCCTCTGGGACGTTCAGCTTTCACGGCCTAGGCTTTGGGGGCGGATCAACGCCCATTGAGTATCTTTATTGGAATAGTGACAATTCGCTAAACCAGACATCCACCGTTGTGGACAAATCTTCGTGGGTCCTTTCAGCTTATTCGTCCGACGGCATGACTATAACCAATCAATACACCGTTGGAGATGGTAGTCCTCGTGTGCTTCGTTTCAACTCGGATCGATTCGCTTGCTACACGTCCTCCACGGGTACGTTGGTGGACATCTATAAAAAGGTCTCTTCCGTTTCAGTGGAAACGGCCCCAGTCACTATTTATGAAGTCGGGGACTACTTTGATCCGACGGGATTAGTCGTTACCGTTACTTCCGATGGTGGGACCACGGATGATTATGATTACGCCACCTATTCCAGTGATTTCGCCTTCACACCTTCCTTATCTACGCCTTTGACGTATGGAACCACCAGCGTTTCTATTTCTTTCCGCGGGTTGACCACGACCCAGTCCATCACGGTGAGCTATGCTTCGGCCGAAGAAGTAACCATCTACCTCGACGAAGAGTCAGTCACTGAAGCGAACGTTCCATTGATCAATGGAGGCATAACTTTTAACGCCGTTGTTTCACCCAATAACGCGAATCCAGCAGTGACATGGTCCGTGGTTTCCGCCACCAAAGATGCCGGAGGAAGCTATGACTCCAGCGATTACAAATTGGTTCAAGTGGGCAACGAAGGGTCCCTTTCTACCTTAACAGGGGACGAAGGCACGATTGTTCTTAAGGCG
>JAILIV010000034.1 GCA_024695105.1 Bacilli bacterium | reverse complement strand
GACCCAGAAGACCGTCGTCACCGGCCTCGAAATGTTCCGCAAGACCCTCGACTTCGCTCAGGGCGGCGACAACATCGGCGCTCTTCTCCGTGGCATCACCCACGACCAGGTCGAGCGTGGCCAGGTCCTTGCCAAGCCCGGATCCATCATCCCGCACAGCAAGTTCACCGCTACCACCTACATCCTTAAGAAGGAAGAAGGTGGGCGTCACACCCACTTCCTCAACGGCTATCGTCCGCAGTTCTTCTTCCGCACGACCGACATCACCGGCACCATCACCCTTCCCGCCGGGACCGAAATGGTCATGCCGGGCGACAACGTGACCTTCACCGTTGAGCTCATCCACCCCATCGCCATGGAAAAGGGAACCAAGTTCTCCATCCGTGAAGGTGGTCGTACCGTCGGCGCCGGCACCGTCGCCGAGATCATCAAGTAATCACCGATTCCTTGGTATATCCCCGTTTGCAGCAATGCAGGCGGGGTTTTCTATATATAGAGGCATGCCCTTTGATTATTGGCTCCATTAAGCGGATAATTTGGGCAACGTCAGTTGCGGGCACGCCCGCATGGAGGAATTTATGGTCGTTGATATGAAAGCTGAGTTGCCCAAAATTCTGGAATGGATTCGCCAAACCGTTGGGGAGAAGGCGAAAGTCGTCATCGGGGTTTCCGGTGGCAAGGATTCTTCCGTCGTCGCGGCCTTATGCGTCGCGGCTTTGGGCAAGGAACGCGTCTTTGGCGTGCTCATGCCCCAAAACGAGCAAAGCGACATCGATAAGTCCTATTTGCTTTGCAAACACCTAGGCATTGACTACACGGTCATTAACATCGGCCCCGCGGTGGACGCTTTGACCGAAGAGGTGAAGAAGAAAGTCGATTTGCCGTTGAACCTCGGCTATACCTCCAATACGCCTGCCCGCATCCGCATGACCACCCTTTATGGCGTGGGTGCGCTTTTGGGCAATTCCCGCGTGGTGAATACCTGCAACCTCTCCGAGGACTACGTGGGCTATAGCACGAAGTTCGGCGATGCCGCGGGGGATTTCAGCCCGCTTTCCAAATTCACCGCCTCGGAAGTGGTGGAGTTAGGCGACATCTTGGGCTTGCCCTATGAACTTAGCCACAAGGTCCCAACCGATGGCATGTGCGGACAGACCGACGAGGAGCGCTTTGGTTTCTCCTATAAGCAATTAGACGATTATCTCCGCGGCAGGGCCATGCCCCCGCAGGAAGTCGTGGACAAAATCGAGCGCATGCACCGGGCCAGCTTGCATAAGCTTCTTCCGATGCCCATGTATCCGTTTGGGGAGTAGGGGAGACATCCATGAGATTCCAACCGATCGTCGTTTCTTTGCTCGACACCGACTTATACAAGTTCAACATGAACCAGGTCATTTTCCATAAGCACAATGACCTGATGGGTACCTATGTCTTCAAGTGCCGTAACCCGCACATCGTCTTTACCGAAGAGATGGTCCAGGAGATGTCGGAGCAAATCGACGCCTTGTGCAAGTTGCGGTTTAAGAAGGACGAACTGGACTATCTTCGTTCCATTCGCTTCCTCAAACCGGATTTCATCGAGTTTTTGCGCCTTTGGCACCCGATGCGGGACTACGTGACCCTTGGCTTAATGCCTAATGGCGAGTTGAACCTTCGCGTCAACGGCCCGCTTTTCGCGGCGATGCAGTTTGAGATTTACCTGCTGGAGATCGTCAACGAAGTCTATTTCCGCATGTCTTACGACTACGACACGTTGGTCGCGAATGCTAGAAAGAACCTGCAAAAGAAGATCGATGGGTTCAACGATGGCACCTATACCTTCAAGTTCGCCGAATTCGGTTGCCGCAGAAGGCTTTCCTTCCAGTGGGAGAAGGAAATGATCGAGACGTTACTGGAGAAGTGCCAGAACCATAATTTGATTGGCACGTCCAACGTTTATTTGGCCTATAAGCTGCATTTGACCCCGATTGGCACCTACGCCCACGAGTTCGTCCAAATGTACCAAGGCATCCCCACGATTCCTTTGGCGTACACTAACGCCGCGGCCTTGCGGGATTGGTACGACGAATATAAGGGCGATAACGGCACCGCGTTAACCGATACCTTGACGACCGACTTGTTTCTTTTGGACTTCGACCGTTCCATGTGCAACAACTTCACCGGCGTCCGTCACGACTCGGGCGACCCGTTTGAGTGGGGCGAGAAGATTTTGTCCCATTACCGTTCCTATGGCATCGACCCACGAACGAAGACTTTACTCTTCTCGGATTCGTTGGATTGCAAGCGCGCCCAAGCCATTTACGAATATTTTTCCTCGCAATCCCGCGTCGCCTTCGGCATCGGCACGTTCTTTAGCAACGATACCGGCGTGGAGGCCCTCAACATCGTCATCAAGCTACAATACGTCGGCGGTGTGCCGGTAGCAAAGCTAAGCGATGTCCCGGGCAAGACGATGTGCCAGGATCCCGATTACGCGGATTACCTGCACCGCGCGGTGGAATTCCGCCTCAAGAACGCATAAGGAGCGCACCATGGCCAAAGAAGAAGCAAAAGTCCCTTCACGCATTACCCCGGTAGGCATTGGGAAAGCCACGTTGACTTTTCTGATCGACTTTTTCATCGCCGCCGCACTCGCGGGCATCCTTTACCTCACGATTGGGCAAAACGTCATCTTGGCCCATAACGATTATTACCCTGCGCTTGCCGCGGAAGAGGCGTTCGTCTTGGATACGGGTTTGGCCCAAAAGACGGAGTCGGGTGGTTACACCCTTTACGTCTTCAAAGACGAGGGCACCGACTACGCCTATAAGAAATACGTGGAGAAGGTGTGGAATTATTTCACCGTCGTCCTTCCGGGTTCGGATGCCTACGTGACCACGTTTGAGATGAAGAATTCCTCCGACGGAACCTCCATCCCCGCCTTCAATGGCCTCGTCAGCAAGGAAAACAACGAATACCTGCAATGGGTATACCGTTATTTCTTCGGTTACGTCGAGGGGAGCGCGGATAACGTCTATGGGCCTTCGGAGCCGGGCAATCTGGCCTCCATCCCCGCCCCGCAGGGCATTTATAAGGAAGAGTCCGTGTACTACGCCAAACTGTCTAACGACATGTACGACACCGAGCGGAGCAGGGGGCATTACATCGACGCGGTGGAGCAACTGAACTCCCAGCCGATGTTCTCCGCGATCGGCGACCGCATCTCCTTGTCCCGTTACGCCGCGATGGCGCCCGCATTCGGCATCCCCGCGATCGTGTTCTTCTTCATCGTCCCGTTATGCATCCCGAATGGAAAGACGTTAGGCAAATTGTTCCTAGGGGAAGCGGTCATCGGGTTCGATGGCTATACCGCCCCGAAGATCTCCATCGTGTTGCGTCAAGGCATCATCACGACCATCTTCCTGTTGCTGGCCTTGCCATGGCAAGTGGTCTGCTGGCCCTTATTCGCCTTGCTCTCCTTAATCCTTTACATGTCCCGCGTCCTTTCCAAGCGTTCCCAGCCGCTTCACGACCGTTTGGCGCGCACCGTCGCCATCGAGGCGAAGAAGAGCATCTGGTTCGCCTCCAAGGAGCAAGAGGAGACCTTCCTTACCGAGCATCCGATGTCACCTTATGCGAAGCAAGTCCGCGCCGCGGAAGCGGAGGCCTCCATGGAGACGGCCGTCTCTTCGGCCATCATCGAGGCGCAGGAGAGCATCCTTGACCTGTCCACGATCAACAAGCGCCGCGAAGAAGCGCGCCGCATGACTTCCTTCGATGAGTTTGAACGCCAATCCGACGCCGAATTCGCCGCGCGGGAAGAAGAGGCGAAGCAACGGCAGGAGCAGGGGAAGGAACCCATCGACCCCAAACAAGAAGAACAAGACATGCGTGACGCTGCTTTGTTAGAAGGGCTGACCCCGGAAGAAGCCGCCGAACTTGCGGAAAAAGAGGACGTGGAGGACCCTGATGACGGGGATCCTGACGCCTTCACCGACGATTCGGGCGACACTGACAAGGAATAAACTCCCATCCACTTGCGAGAAAGAGACGGTAATCCGTTTCTTTTTCCTTTTGCTCTTCGGTAGGTACGTCACACCCCAATTAAAAGAGACCAGATAAATTGAAAGGCAGGAAACATTTTCGTATAATAACCATGAGGAAATCTTATGGGTAAAGAACTAGGCAGAAAGGTCAAAGCACTTCGGAAATCCAGGGGCATGAACCAGCAGCAATTCGCGGAATCGCTCGGTTACAAGCAGAAGTCGATGATCTCCAAAATCGAATCCGGCGAAGCCGAGATGAGCTATGAAAAGCTTCTCGTTTTGATTCGGGAATATATGCTCAACGCCAGCGAATATCTCGACATCGCCCCGGGAGAGATCGAGAGAATCGATCAGCAGATCAAAGAGATTTCCGCGCCAGACCCCAACCGCGTGTTCCCCATCCGCGATTTTGAGGGCTTGGTCAACGTCAAGCCCACGGTTCGAAACCCAAACATCATTGTTGGGGACTTCACCTATTATTCCGGCAACAACTTCGAGGCCCAAGTGACCCATCATTACGACTTCATCGGCGACAAGCTCATCATCGGCAAGTTCTGCCAGATCGGCAAAGGCGTGGAGTTCGTCATGAACGGGGCCAACCACCAGATGAACGCGGCTTCGACCTTCCCCTTTTACGTCTTTCGCGGTTGGGAGATGGACCCGCCCAAGCAAGAAGACCTTCCCCTAAAGGGCGACACGGTCATCGGCAACGACGTATGGATCGGGGAAGGGGCCACCATTCTCCCAGGCGTCCACATCGGCGACGGGGCGATCATCGGCAAGAACGCGGTAGTGGGAAGCGACGTCCCCGCATATCACGTCGTGGTGGGAAATCCCGCGAAAGTCATCCGAGCCCGTTTTGACGAAGAAATGATTGGTCTGCTTGAAAGGCTGAAGTGGTGGGATTTGCCCGTCGAAGAGGTTCAAACCCTCATCCCGACATTGACCGATTCGAACCTAGATCGGGCCAAAGAACGAATCAAAGAGATTTTGAAAACGAAAAGAACGTAACCACGTGAAGCGATTACAAGATGACTGAATTTGCTTAGGAAAAAACTTGTACAAAAATGTACTGGTTCAAATCGAAACGCGAGGAATCGAAGCCTCAACTTACGAGGAATCCTCGGTAGTTCGATTAATAGCCGCAAGCCGAGAAAGCAACTTGTGGGGAAGCGCACAGGTTCATCCGAAAGGCGGAAGGAACATTGCTCGTGTTCAGCTGCTTTGACAATTCTCATCGCCGAGTCCAAACCCGAGGAAAAAGAAATCATGGTCGCGGTCGCGATGAACATGACGGGAAAATAGTTGCCTGCAGCAGATTTCCCATCGTGTTTCATGAGCCAAATTCCATCGATGGCATCGAGGGCTTTTGGATTCGGTTTGACATTCGTTCGTTGACGTATTTGCCCCCTTTTTGGCGGTGCCTTCCTAGGGAACACCCATTTACAAGGTGGAGGTCTTCCCTATAATATAGGGCTATGCTCAAACGTAATACCAATACGCGAAAGCCGGCAAAGGGGCTTTTGCGCTCTCTTTTCGTCGGCATGACCGCCCTGCTGGCCATTGCCTCGGGCTCCTTGCTTTCCACCTCGGCGATCGGGGTTTCCGCGGATGGGGACCAATGGGTTCCCCCCGAGGAGGAAACGCTTGTCGAGCACAGCGAGCTCGCCGTCACCGCGGTTTCCTCCACGCTGACGTCCTCGACGCAGTCCTTCGCCGTCTCCTTCCGCTCGAAGAAGATCGAAGGCTGGGCCAACGGCGCCCGCTATTCCAACGTCTATTCCCTCCCCGATGATCCCACCTGGACCAAAGAGGAGGCTTTTCGGTTGTACGCCGAGGACAAAGAGGCCGCCGAAGCGGAAGGGAAGGAAGTGGAGCTCCGTCATTACGACGCCAGCGTCTACAACATCTCCTACCGCAGCACCGCCTCCAAGATCGACGGCCGCAACGACCGCATGATCATCCCGGCCACCGTTGAGCGTGACCAAGGCTTCATTTTGGATATCGTCGGCATCAACCAAGACGCCTGCTTCAATCCCAAGACCGATTTGGTCTCTTACGATGGAATCGCCGAAATCGTCATCCCGGAGACGATCAAGACCATCTCCGACGGCGCCTTCTATGACGTCCCCGAGGGCGTCCGCATCCTCTGCGAGGCCCCGGAATACTACGAGGACGAAAACGGCGACCTCGTGAAGACCTATCCGAACGATTGGACCGACATCACTCCCGTGTATGACTATGAGTTGACCGAAGAAGAACGTGACGCGTTGGACGTCCTTACCACGGCCCCGCGCGCCTTCGGCAAAGGCGCCGACTTCTTCCTAGGCATCGAAAACGAGGACTTCGGCCTCCCGTTATACATGGAGTACTCGTTGGAGAAGACCAGCGACGGTGGGGCGACCTATACTCCAATCGAAGGCACGTACATGCATAAAGTGCCCATCCAGTCCACGAATAACCCCTATGACGCGGTTGGTTCCTCCATGGGTGAAACCGATTTGAACCAGAACATCTCCGTGCCCGTTCCTTCTTCCTGCAGGATCGACGCCTCCACGGTCAAGTTCCATAACATCTTCCGTGCCCGTCCTGCCTTGAAGGAGGAGAATTACTCCACCTCGATGATCCCGGACCAAACCGAGGCCTTCTACGCCGAGCCGGCCATCGCCTATTCCATCGTCCCGCATTTCGAGGAGTTCTATTCCGTCACCCCGATTTCCTATTCGACCCTCGGGGATTACCTCCAACTGGAAGTGGAGTTCACCCGTCAGCCCGGGGACACCGGATATGGTATCTATCCTTCCTTGGAACCGAAGCTATTCGCGCAAAACCGCGCCGCTTTGGATTCCGGGAAACTGATGGTCCGTTACCAGTTCTCCTCCCTTGACCAGGCCTATTACAACTTCACCGCCGTGGACGGCCAGACCTATAGCCGTCGCGTGTCCACTCCGGTCAAATACGTGCTCATGCCCGACGCGAAGGGATATCGCACCGGCTTCCTCATCCATATCCCCGATTTCCCCGGACTCAACGCGAAGGATATCCGCAAGGTCGAGTTCTCCAACTTCGGCATCAAGGCCGACCTATACAACACGACCACCAACTCCATCGTCACCAAGTCCTCGGTCGCGCTTCGCTTCTCCTCGCTGGTCTTGTTTAGCGACTTAGCCCAAGCCAAGCACATCGACGTGGGCACGGTGATCGCGGTTGTCTACATTGCCTACGTGGTCTTGTTCGCCATCGGGGCCGTCTCCTATTACTTCTTCGCGAAGAAAAAATTCCGCAACGACGAGTTCCGCCGCGTCAATGACCAGAAGTACTGGCTCAATGCCTTAAAGAACTTCGCGGGCTTTGCGCTTATCCTCTCGGCGATCCTATTCATCTATTGCCGTTGGGGGTTATTGCGCACGACCATCGTGACCTTTAACCCGTTAGACGCGTTCGTCGCCTTGTTCACGGTGCTTGGGGCCATCTTCCTTGGCTTCACCATCCGCGACATCGTCGTCAGCGCCCAGGCGGCCAAGAAGCGCAAGGAGACCGAGCGCCTTAAGCTGGACCAAGACGTCGATGACGACGGCACCCATTAATCAAGGAAATCATGAAGGAGTAACCAATCATGGAAATTCGCATTAAGGACCTTACCAAAATCTTCCCCGGCGACCCGAAGAAGAACATCCGTGACACCATCGCGGTCAAGGACATGAGCTTCGTGGTCCCCGATGGCAAGCTCGTGGGCTTGCTCGGGCCTTCCGGATGTGGCAAATCCACGACCCTGTACATGATTTCCGGCCTGCAGGTTCCCACCTCGGGCGAAGTCTGGTTCGGCGACCAAGAGGTCACCAACCTGGCCCCTGAGAAGCGCGGCATCGGCTTAGTGTTCCAAAACTATGCCCTTTACCCGCACATGACGATTTACAAGAACATTGAGTTCCCTCTTACCAATTTGAAGGTCGAGGTGCCTCTGGTCACGTTCTACCGTTACACCCTCGTGTACGAATATAAATTGACCCCCGAGGACGTCCCCGCCCTCATCGTGCGCTCGGTCGAATCCCTCGCCAAGAAGATCGGTTTGAACAAGAAGCAGTTCTCCGTCGCCCAAGAAGTGGTGGACGGGTTGCTCCGTTTGACCGTCGTGCTCTCTGGCGTCGCCCCGACCGTCCGGGATTTGTTTAAAGACAACTTCCCGCACATCATCCCCGCCAATTTGGCCAAGGAAGAAGAGCAGCAGACCAGCGACGCGCTTTATGATTCCACCGTCCGCGCGACCGTGAACTTCGTTTCCGAGCAAGAGACCATCCGCGTGGCCTTCAAGGGCCGCCTTGGCTTGCACTTCGACACGAACAAGATCGACGACGCCATCAACGCCTTCACCGCCGCGGTGAAGCCACTTGGCCATCTGGAGACCGCCGCGATCGCGAAGACCTCGCAAGGCTACGAGCTCATGGCCAACGCCTCCGGCATCAAACACCTTGGCTTCGAAGAGGCGTTTAAGTCCATCCAGGGGTGCTACGACTTCCCCGGTGGCATGGAATACACGATTCTCACCGTCACCAACCGCCGCTTGGAGAAAGACATCAAGGCCTTCTTCAAAGAGAAGAAAGTCCGTTATAGCGACCTCAAGGTGTATTTCGACCGCGAGCACGTGAAGGTCTACCTCAAACTCAAGCGCGTCAACCAGAAAGACGCCCAAGGCCTCGTGGACGAGTTGGGACAGAAACTTTCCCTTACCGACATCGAGACCGACATCGCCCAGGCCATCGCCCACCGCAAACTTACGAAAGAGGAACGCCGTGACATCGTTTACGACACCGCCAAACTCGTGCAGGTGGACGAATACCTCGAACGTAAGCCCAATCAGCTCTCCGGTGGCCAGCAGCAGCGCGTCGCCATCGCCCGTGCGCTTGTTAAGAAGCCGCGCGTCCTCCTGCTCGACGAGCCTCTTTCTAACCTCGACGCCCGTCTGCGCTTACAGACCCGCGAGGAAATCCGCCGCATCCAGCAGGAGACCGGCATCACCACCGTCTTCGTCACCCACGACCAAGAGGAGGCCATGTCCATCTCCGACCAGATCGTCGTCATGAAGCTTGGCGTCATGCAGCAGATCGACCCCCCGCAGACTGTTTATAACGATCCCGCCAACCTCTTCGTCGCCCAATTCTTGGGCACCCCGCCGGTCAACGTCTTCAAAGGCCGTGTCGAGGGCAAGAACGTCATGGTGGGCGAGGATATCGTCTACGTCGCCCCCAAAGACCTCGGCAACAAGGAAGTCTACGTCGCCATCCGCCCCGAAGGCTTCGTCTTGGCGGGCGAAAAGGACAAGCACGTCCTCCACGCAAAACTCGAAACCGTGCAAATCTTGGGCCGCGACGTCAGCTTGGTCGCCAACCATGAACTGTGCACCAAACCGTCCTTTAAGGTCATCGTGGCCGCGGAGGAGACCGAAAACGCCAAACCCGATTTGGCCTTGAAAGTGAAACCGAACAAACTCTTCGTCTTTGACGGGGAGACCGAAGAACGCATCCGCATCGAAGACTGACGGGAGGGACCATGAAGAAGAATTTCAAAATCTGCTACGTGATCGACCTCGTCAAGTCGCTGGTGGAGCTTTTCGCCGGCGCCGGCCTGGTGTTGCTTGGGTCGATCCAACTCTCCAACGCCTCGAGCCAAGAGGAACGTTTGCCCGCGGCCGGGCTCGTCCTTTTGGGCGTCGTCTTGCTCGCGATTTGCTTCTGCGCCTTCTATTGGCTCAGTTCCTTCAAGCGCGAGCATTTGGCCATCGAGGAGAACTACGATTCGAAGATCGTGTTCAAATACGGCATCCTGGCGACCATCTTCGCCCAAATGCCCACGGCCGTGTATTCGCTTTTGGAGCGGAACGAGTGGGAGAAGAAGCAAGCCATTGAGCGGCCTAGCGCCTCCAACGAGCTTTACGGCGAGGAGCGACCCGTCTACGCGGGAGGCTATAACCAAGAGACGAGGACCATCGTCCGCGTGGTGCCCACCCGTTCGACGAAGGCCTACCAAACCCGCGGCATCGAGGACATCGGCGCGAAGAACAACTGGAAAGGCTGGCTGTATTTGGCCCCGGTCATCATCCTCGTCGCCATCTTCTTGATCTACCCGTTGGTGAACACCATCTTCATCTCGTTCACCGAGAACTATAAGTACGCCTCGGGCACCTTCGATGGGATGACGCTGAAGAACTTCACCTACATCCTGGGTCTAACGGATAAGAGCAACGGCGCCCACGAAGCCTATTTCGTGCGGTACGCGATCCCGAATACCTTGTTGCTGGTTATCGTGACCGTCCCGGTCTCGACGGTCTTGGCGCTTCTTATCGCCGTGGCCCTTAACTCCATCAAATGGCTGCAGAAGATCCTCCAAACCATCTTCTTCCTGCCTTACGTCACCAACGCCATCGCCGTCGGCATGGTGTTCTCCGTCATCTTTGACGATCACGGCATCATCAACTATCTGTTCCACACCGACACGGTCTGGATCTTCGGCGCCCAGCAATACACTGCCATGGTGCCGTTAGTCCTCTATATCGTCTGGAGCTCGATTCCGTTTAAGATCCTCATCTTCCTTTCCGGTCTACAAGGCATCGACAAGCAGTACTACCAAGCCGCCCAGATCGACGCCGCGCCCCGCTGGAAGGTATTAACCCGCGTCACGGTGCCTCTGCTTTCGCCGCAGATTCTCTATATCCTCATCACGTCCTTCATCGGCGCGTGGAAGGAATACACCTCGGTCGTCGGTTTGTTCAACGGCCCTGGCACCCGCGGCAAGGCGGGCGACCCCAACATGGAGACCATCGTCTATTACATTTACGAGAACCTTAACGACAACACCTCCGCGGCAGCCGCGGCGGCGGTGTTCCTGTTCGTGATCATCTTGGCGTTCACGGGTTTGCAGTTCTTGGCCTCCAAGAAGAGGGTCCATTATTAAGGAGTGGGGGAGTAGTATGGCTAACGAAACGACGAAAACATACATCGACTTCAAAAACGTCAAAGTCAACGACAACATCGTCCTCTCCTTGGATGAGGCCGGAAAGACGGTCGACGCGATCAAACGTACGGAAACCGTCACTCGCGTCATCATGACCGTGTTGACCTACGTCTTCATCTTCGCCCTCGCCCTGATCGTGGTGTTCCCGTTCTACTGGATGATCATCACCTCGTTGAAGCAGAACACCGAAATCCAAGACTCGGTGCAAACCTTCTTCCCGACCATCGTCATGTGGAGCAACTACGTCCACGTGTTCCAGGTGTTCGACTTCACCAACTACATGTTCAACACCATCGTGGTCGCGATCTTCTCCACCTTGGGCACCTTGCTGACCACCGTGTTGGCCGCGTTTGCCTTCGCCAGGTTGAAGTTCGCGGGACGCGACGCGGTGTTCGCGATCTTCCTCATGACCATGATGATCCCGGGCGAAATGATGGTCATCTCCAACTACATCACCGTCGCCTCCTTTGGATGGTTAGGGAAAGACCAGACGCGTCTAGACGCGTATTTGGCCATGATCGTGCCGTTCTGGACCTCGGTCTTCTACATCTATTTATTGCGGCAGAACTTCAAGCAGATCCCCAACGAGCTCTACTTGGCCGCGAAGGTCGACGGCAAATCTGACTGGGCCTTCCTTTGGAAAGTCATGGTCCCGCTGGCGGCCCCGACCCTCATCTCCATCACCATCCTGAAGTTCATGGGCACGTGGAACTCCTACGTGTGGCCGAACCTTGTCACGAACAACTCGGATTACCGACTCATCTCCAACGGTCTACGTTCCTCGAGTTTCGTCGACATCGACGCGGGCATCACCGAATATGGCTACCAGATGGCCGCGACCGTGGCCGTCACCGTGCCGTTGTTCCTATTGTTCATCTTCTTCCGTAAATACATCATGAAGGGCGTTGGCCGCGCCGGCATCAAAGGATAAGGCTATAATTATTCGGTTGAAACGGCGTAAGCCGATCAATACATAAAAAGAAAAGGACATACCAAACATGACCAACAAGAAACTGTTCATCCCCATGGCGATGGCGTTGCTCCTCGCCGCGTGCAATGGCGCTCCGTCCACCGGGCTTTCCACCCCGACGACCTCCAGCGACGAGTCTTCCTCCTCCCCCGCGACGACCTCCAGCGACGAGTCTTCCTCGTCCCCCGCGACGACCTCCAGCCAAACCAAGGAGCACAAAGAAGACCACGTCATGGAGACCCCGACGGAAATCTACTTCATGTCGAACTTCTCCTATCAGTCCACGATTGAGAAGATCATCGAGGCCTTCAAGGAAGTCGAGCCCAACATCACCGTCCATAACGTCAAGGAGACCGGCGGCTACGATGACGTGCGCAACAAAGTCATCTCCCAGCTCGCCACCCAAGAGCACCCCGACATGTTCGTCGGCTATCCCGACTCCGTCCAGGAAGTCATGCAGTACGGCGCGGTCGTGAAACTCGACAACTACATGAACGACGAGGTCTATGGTTGGTCCGCGAAAGATAAGAAGGACATCATCCAGGCCTACATGTCCGAAGGCCAGATGTACCCCCTCCCTGGCACCTATTCCCTCCCCTTCGCCAAATCCACCGAGGCCATGTACTACAACAAGACCGTCCTCATCGGCTTGGACCTCAAGTCCATCGACCCGACCATCAACGACGGCGCGGCCCTCTCGGTCGATTACCTCAACGACCTCACCTGGGAAGAGCTCTTCGACCACCTCATCCCCGCGCTGAAGGCCTATGACGACGCCCAAGACGCCGAGCACAAGATCCTCACCGGCACCGCGAAGGCCCACCATATCTTCGGCTATGACTCCGACGATAACCTCTTTATCACCCTCGCCGAGCAATATGGCTATGGCTACACCTCCATCGATGAGTACGGCGAAGGCCACCTCGACTTCATCAACGATGGCATGAAGGGCTTGATGAAGACCTTCAAGAAGGCCTATGACAGCACCGGATTCTTCACCAAGGGCACCAACAACAACGAATATACCAACTACACCTTCACCGATTCGAGCTGCCTCTTCTCCGTCGGCTCCACCGGTGGTTCCAAGTACCAGGTCAGCGCCGACTTCGACACCGGCGTCGCCCGCATCCCGCATGCCGAAGGCGAAGAACCCAAGGTCATCAACCAAGGCCCGTCCCTCGCCATCTTGAAGCATGACGACAACCGCGCCCTCGCCTCCTGGCTCTTCTATCGCTTCCTCTCCAACAAGCTCAACGCCGCCACCTGGGCCATGGAAACCGGCTACGCGCCGATCCGCTACTCCGTCCTTGAGGATGGCGACTACCAAGACTTCGTCGACGAATCCACCAAGACCCCGCGCTCTGAGGAGCAGATCAAGGCGGCCGTCGCCAGCTACATGGGCCAAGTCGGTCCCGACATGTATTCCTCCCCGGTCTTCAAGGGTTCCGCCCAAGCCCGTGTGGAAGTCGGCGCCTTGCTCTCCAACTGCCTGCTCAGCCAGAACCTCGACGGCGAGATCGACACCCTCTTCCAGACCGCCTACGACAACACCTTGAAGAAGATGTAGTCGGGCACCCCCAACCATAACCACACCAGAATTCCGCCACCGCGAAGAAAGGACGAACCCATGAACATCAAAAACACGCGCCTACTCTTATTACCGCTTGCCGCTTTGTTGGCCGGCTGCTCTTCCGGTGGCGGAACTTCTTCCGAACCATCCGCCAGCAGCTCCACCCCCTCGGGATCGGGCTCTGCCTCCTCTAGCGTCGCCTCCTCCGGCGAGATCCCCGACGAGGTGTCCGTCTCCTTCTGGTCCACGGGCTCCCAGGGCATGACCACCCAGCTTCAGACCCTGGCTTCCGATTTTGAGGCCGCGATCAAGAAGAACACGGGCAAGACCGTGCACATGAACGTCACCGTCGAAGGAAGCTATTCCGACATCGAGGACAAGATCAGCAAAGGCCTCTCCGTCGGCAACGTGCCCACGATGGCCGTCGCCTATCCCGATACCGTGGCCAACATCCTGGCCAAGGAAGCGGACAAGGAGTACCTCTTCGACATCACGCCGTACATGAACGACCCGGAGATCGGCTTCACCAAGCAGTCCTATCTGGGCGACACCAAAGCCGCGAAGGCCTCCGACATCGTGGCCGCCTTCTTCGATGAGGGCACCCATTATGCCCGCGAAGGCATGTTCTCCTATCCGTTCATGAAGTCTTCCGAGGTCATGTTCTATAACGTCGACGACGTGGAACGCGCCTACAAGTACTACAAGCCCGAAGTCTTGGGCAAAGAGAACATCCGCCAAGACCTTCTCAACATGAGCTGGGAGGACTTTGAGGAGTTGCTTACCTCCGTCATGGAGCATAAGGACCAAATCCTCAACACCTTGCAGCACGCCTGCTGGTACGATTCCGACTCCAACTGGTTCATCTCCCAGATGTATCAGCGTAGCATCCCCTATACCGACATCGTCGACAACAAGGGCGTCATCGCCTTTGAGTCGGGCGACAACCGCACCGCCGCCGAAACGATGGTGACCGGGTTCAAGAAACTCTTCGACGATGGGCGCATCACCACCAAGGGCATCGAGAACACCTATGGCTCCACCGCCTTCACCAACGGCGAAGTCCTGTTCGAAATCGGTTCCAGTGGTGGTACCGGCTACAACATGCCCGAAGGCGTCGACCCCTCCAAGATCGGCGTCGTCCCCGTCCCGGCCGCGAAAGGCAACCCTTCCTATGTCTCCCAAGGCCCGACCATCACCTTTATCAAAAACCCCGCCCTTTCCGAAGCCGAGAACAAGGCCCAGATGTTCTACGCCTGGCAGTTTGCCAAGTATTTGACCAACCCCGCGAACAACGTCCGCCTTTGCATCCGTGGCTCCGAAGGTTACATCCCCGTCCGTTATAGCGCCTTTGAATCCGCCGACTACCTCGAGTTCCTCGACGAGGAGAGCATCTATTCCTCTTCCGCCAAGGTCCTCATCGACGAGATCAGCGGCCATTACTACAACGCCCCCGTCTTCCCTGGCTCCGCCCAGCTCCGCGACGCGATGGGCAACGTGATCCCGTATGTCCTCACCGGCGAAAAGACCGCGGCCAAGGCCATCCAAGACGGCATCGACTACGCGAAGACCTTCATGAAATAAGGAGGAACCATGATGAAGAAACCACTCAAATTACTTCCCTTCCTCCTTGGACTGGCCCTCGCTTCCTGCACCGGGACGGTCACTCCCTCTTCTTCCGCCACGCCCTCTTCCGAGAGCTCGGTGGAATCCTCTTCCATTTCCACGGAAGCGTCGAAGGAGTGGGTCGATTACGCCCATAACGGCTCGGTGAAGCTTGGCCTGGACTACAAGGGCCGTAACTTCTTCACCGACGGCGTCGAGGAAGTGAGCCTATACAACACGATCGACGGTGACACCGCCCACTTCAAAAACGCCAGCGGTGAGGTCATCAAGTGCCGTTTCTTCGGCATCGATACCCCCGAATCCACGGGTAAGATCCAGCCCTATGGCAGCAAGGCCTCGAAATATACCGCGGGCAAGCTAACCGCGGCCAAGGAAAGCGGCACGATCGTCATCTCTTCCGCCCAAAGCGAATATGGCGCGCCCAACCCGGACTCCACCGGTTCCCGTTATGTCTCCCTCATTTGGATCAACACCGAGAAGAAAAACGCGAGCCTCGACGAGCTCTATCTTCTTAACCTCATGATCGTCCAAGACGGCCTCAGCTGGGTGAAAAACGTGGGCGACATGCCCGAATACGTCGACACCTTCTACGCCGCCGAGCAGCAGGCCAAGGACTTCAAGCTCATGCTCCACAGCGGAGAAGAGGACGACGACATGCCCAAAGGCGACTACGAAATCGTCTCGCTTTTGGATTTGAAGAAGGCCTACATCGAGGAAATCGCCGCGCATAAGCGGGGCGAAACCGAATGGAAGAATCCCTTCGACAACAAGAAGGTCCGCATCCAAGGCACCGTCAACGGCTTCGCCAACCACATCATCTATTTGGCCGACTTCTGCTTCTATCTGGACGAAGAAGGCAACCCGATCGATGACTCCGCGATGGAAGTGGGGGTAAATGGCGAATACGCGTCCATCAACGTCTTCGCCGGCATGTCCGTGCCACCCAGCAAGTTCACCACCCTTGGGAACTACATCGAAGTCTGCGGCATCGCCAAGGACTCCCAGTTTGGCTTCCAAGTCACCTCCGTCGAGCTTCCGATCACCCCGTATAACGATAACGACGGCCGCTTGATCCTAAAGGCGGACGCGAATACCGAGGAGCACGCCCTCCACATCTTCGAATACACCGCCGACCAACTTCAGACCGCGATCAACGAGCAGGACTATAACGCCCTGAACTGCCGCATCCACATGACCACCCCGGTCACCTGCACCCGTTCCTATCAGGGCGATTCCGGCGACATCACTTTGTACTTCGCCAAGCCCTATAGCTTCCGTGTGTACTTCGTGTTCAAGTTCAAACCCTATCCCGACACCGATCCTTCGGTGACCTGGACCGACGAGACCAAGTTCGTGGACCACGTGTTCACCGTTTCCGGTGTCTTCGCCTTCCATGAATCCAGCGCGGGCAACCAGTCGATGCAGATTTGCCCCTCGACCACGTCCGACCTGGTGTTGGAGCAATAGGAGGCTAGAAATGTATTGCACGCATTGCGCAAAACACATTGACGAGGCGAAACTCGAGGCCAAGCAGAGTTCCTTTGCGTTGGTCGAGGGCGAAATCGACGAGAACGCCAAGATCGCCTACGTCTGCCCCCGCTGCGGCCATTTGGTGCACGACGGCATCGACGAGGAAGAGACCAAGTCCCTTTCCCGCGCCGCCCACGCCCAAGTCCAACGTGCCCGCAACTACTTTGCCTCTGGCATGGGCATGGTTTCCCTCGGGGCCATATTGCTGGCGATCGCCATCCTCTTCTTCGTCTTGGCCCACAAGCCGACCAACGGATACACGTTGTTCGACGCTTCGGGCAATCTCGCCATGTCCGCGGAATTCCTCGTTTCCGTGATCCTTGGCTTAGTTTCGGTTATTCTCCTCGCAACCGGCGGGGTGTTCGTCGTCCATGGTGTCCTCACCAAAAAGCGAAACACCGACCTTTTGCGGGATATTAACAACGGGACCTTCGTCCAATAGGCCCCACCTAAATCTGTTTTCATCATCCATCAATTTAAGGAGGTACCACGATGAAAAAACCAGTGTTGGCGTTGTCCGCCCTCGCGTTACTCGCGTTGGCGTCGTGCAACTTGATCAACCCCACGACGTCTTCCTCTCCGGCGCAAAGCAGCAGCCCGACGGAGACTTCCCAGACGTCGGTGACGAGCGAACCCGAGTCCGCCTCTGTCGCCATCACCAACAAAGAAGCCCTCGGAGCCGATTGGCACGTGGGCGATCCCGATCGCACGGTCGAGATCGAAATGACGCCCCGCGTCAACAAGGCCGCGGCCATCGCCGATGGAACCTTGAAGATCGAATCCAGCAACACGGAAGCGGTCTTGGTCTTAGGATCCAACGTCCACGCCGTCGCCGCCGGGGAAGCCACCATCACGGTTACCTACCTTGGCAAGACCGACGAGATTAAGCTGACCGTTTCGGCCAAGCAGACCAACAAAGACAAATACGGCACCGTGCACGAAGGCACCCTCGAGGATCCCTTCGACAACGAAGACGCCGTCAAGGTTGGCCTCTGGGCGAAAGACAACGGCACCACCGAGGAACTCTACGTCACCGGTGAGGTCGAATCCTTCTACCACGCCCCGGGCAGCCGCGACGACGGAGCCGTCTCCTTCTATCTGAAGGCCGGCACCGAAGGCGGAACCCGCTTCGAAGTCTATAAGTGCTTCAAGGAAGATGGATCCGCGATCACCGAACAGGAAATCTGGAAAGGCGCGACCATCGTCGCCCATGGCGCGATCACCTATTACGCCGCCGGCAACCAGCCCGAATTCACCGCCTCCGTCTTGGATCGCGTCACCGGTGAGAAGCCGGCCGACCCGATTGACATCAATGCGACCTTCGCCGAGGCTCTCGCCGCTGGTAAGGCCCTCTCCGATGGCGATTCCACCTATGACTACTATGTCTTCTCTGGTTACGTCGTCCGCAAGAGTGGCACCAACTACTTCCTCGCCGGCACCAAGACCGTTGAGGAGACCGTCCCTGAGACCGACCTCATCGAGCTCTATAGCGTCTCCAAGGAAGAAGACCAGAACAAACTCCTTGAAGGCGCCAAGGTCAGCGTCCGCATGCACCTGAAGAACTACCATGGCCAGGTCGAGAATAGCGGCGCCCCGACCATCACCCTCGAAGAAGAGGGCCAGCCCTGGGGCATCGTCTACGTCGAGAAGACCGTCAACGAGGCCCTCGAACTCGCCAAGAAGCTCGGCGATAACGAGACCTCCAAGGTTTACTACCAAATCAAGGGCGTCATCAAAGCCGTCACGACTGCCTATAACCCGCAGTATGGCAACATTTCCTTCACCATCGCTCAGGATGGCCAAGCCGAAGAGACCCTCACCGTCTTCCGTCTGAAAGTCTCCGCCGGTAAGGCCGCGGCCCTTGTGGAAGGCGCCACCGTCGAAATCGGTGGCCAACTCCAGAACTACGTGAAGAACGAGAACCACACCTACGAAGTCGTCAACGGCGTCCTCATGGCCATTTATAATGACGCAGGCGCCAAGGTCCCGACCTATGGCTCGCTCGAGGCCCCGCTCTCCGTCGCCGATTTGCTCGGTGACGATGGCACCATCTGCGAACAGGCCAACGGCAAGTTCTCCGCCGAACAAGTCACCGTCAAAGGCGTCTTGGTCTCCGCGGTCTTCTCTGAGAAGTATGGCACTTGGACCCTTGTCCTCGCCGATAAGATCGGTGGCGACAGCATCAAGTGCACCGGTGTTAAACTCGCTCCCGAGGTTGCCGCGACCGTCGCGGGCAACGACACCGTCGTCGTCAAGCACTTCCTTGAGTTCTATGGCGGCGGCTACTCGCTCTACTACACCAAGACCGGCGACACCTACAACTACGGCGACATCCTCTCCCGTGACAAAGTCGGCAAATCCAAGTTCACCATTCATGCGGACATCGAGCATGTCACCATCGAAGGTTTGGAAGAGGAGTACGTCAACGACACGAAGGCGACCTTCACCGTCGGCGTGTCCGAAGGCTATGAACTCGTCGAAGTGAAAGTCTATGGCCTCATCATCCAGCCGACCGAAGGTGTCTATGAAGTCACCGTCGCTGGCGATGGCGAGATCGAAGTCAACATCAAAGAAGCCGGCGTCATCGAGACCAAGGCCACCATCACCGTCGACTCCCTCAGCCAGCCTGCGAGTGCCTACACCGACCACGTCGAGGCGACCATCAACGGACTCGCCATCGCTTCCGACAACGTCGGCAACTACGGCGACGGCCTCCAGTACCGCGTGAAGAACGGCAAGGCCTCCAACATCTACAACACCGCCGCCACCGCGACGCCCATCAAGAGCATCACCATCCGTCAGTCCACGAGCAAGGGCTTCGTGGCCGATGACAAAGAGCTCCTGACCGTCTCCGTGGGCACCGAAGCCATCGCTACTCCGGTCGACGATGACGTGAAGAAGGGTTCCGAAGCCGAAAGCGGTGTCTGGACGTTCGAATTCACGGAAGAACAGGCCGTCACCTTCTTCTCCGTCGGACACCACACCTCCAACTCCGGCGCGATCTACATCGCCGCCATTGAAGTGGAAGTCTTCTAATCCACCATCCAATCCTTCGAAAGGCCGTCCCTAAAGGACGGCTTTTCCATTGGGGGAGAAATGGGGCATAATGGTTGCCGTATGGATGAAATCCGCCAGGAAGAACCAAAGATCGTAGGGATCCATTGCCTCGGCAAATGGAAGCGGACATTGCTTTACCTTGGCGATTTCTTCATTGTCTTCCTTTTGTCGTTGTTGCTATTCCATATCGCCACCTATCCGTTAGGAAGGCTTGTCGTGAACTATGATGGGCAGATGGATAGCCTTCACGCTGCGCAGACCCGGCGCGATGGGATCCTTTATGGCGAAGGGCTTTTATATCCCACGGCGGAAGGAGCAACGGGATATGCCGAATTCGAGGCGAATTTGGAATACACCTCGGATAAGTTCATCCATTATTTCGTGGATAATTCCGTGGGCGCAAAATACGACGTTTTTGCACGTTATTTCTCTATTCGCGCCGATCAACCCGCCTACGTATCTTTCTATAAAACGTTAGACGAACGCTACGGTTTCTTTGATTTCACGGAAACCACGGCGAAGCTCAAAGCGGAATACGTCGCGGAATTCGCCCCGAAGTGGAATCCGGACGACACGATGTCGGAAAAGGGCAAAACCGACTTCCAAACCTTTGAGGAGAAGATCTTCGTCCAAGGGTATAACAAGATGCTTTTGGATATCGAGGAAAAAGACTTGGTGTACCAAGGGGTTTCCTATAACCAAGAGCAGGCGGAAGTCTCCCGCGTTTTGTCCAATGGGCGGAAGTTGGTGGTGACCTGCGTCTTCGCCACGTTCTTGGTGGTGTGGCTGGTCAACCATCTTTTGGTGCCCACCCTTAACAAGAAGCGAAAGACGTTAGGCATGATGATGATGCGGATGGAACGCATCCATAAAGACACGTACGAGCCCTTATCGATCCCCATGGGCTACTTAATGTCTCTATATGCCTTGGCGGGGGAAGCGTTCTGCGTCTTGTTTATCCCGTGGGGCACGACGAACTTTAACGAATTGTTCTCTTTGCCGTTGTTATTCCCAATCGCTTTAATATCCGTTGCCTTTGTGTTAGGTTCATTCGTCACGTTACTCGTTGGTTCGTATAACCAGACCTTAGGGGATTTGCTTTGCCGTAGCTACGTGCTTGGTGAGGATGAATTCGACATGCTAATCCAAGAGAAGGGGTATTCTTCATGACCGGGGAAGAAGAGGTTGCGCAGACGCCCCAAGAGCCAGGTTATCTCCAAGCCCAAAAGGTGGAGATCAACTATAAGACCGCGCGGTTCCATCGGCGCATTTTCGCCAATCTCGTGGACTTTATCGTCTTTGCGGTCGTCTTCATAGGCTTGTTCGCTTTGATCCGCGCGATCATCGTGAGCACGCCGGATTACAAAGCCAAGGAAGACGAATTGATTTCCATCCGTTTGGATTCGGGGATGTACCGCAAAAACGCGAATGGAAAGATCATGGATACCGTCTCTTTCCTCGCGGCTTCTGAGAATAACTTCACGGGTTATGCGAAAATGGTGGAGTCGCGGGAAAGCGTGGATAAGTTCATCGCCTATGTGGGGACCGTCTCTGGGGACTCCGCCCGCATCACCGTCCAAAACGATTATGACGACTATCGGCTAAAACCTACCTTGGTCTATGAAGGGGTTCCTTATTTTGTGGTCAGCGAAGGCAACATCGTGCGCAACGATGCCTGCAAGGCCAACGCCGAGACGTATTTCAATAACGCCTACGCTCCGTATATCGACGAGCATTGCCAAGGATATTTGATCACCTTGGTGCCTCGGTATTTGGAACTGACGCGTTATGAATCCACGACGCTGATCGCGGGTGAGTTGCTTCCCGCGTATTTGGTCGCGCCTTTTTTCAGCCATTTATTGCCGATGATGATCTTCCGCCGCGGCCGAATGAGCTGGGGTAAGGCGCTTTATCGCGTAGGGGTAGTGGATAACCGCTTACTGGTTCCTACCGTTTCACGTACCTTGGCCCGATTCGCCATCTTCTATTTCGCCGAAGCGCTTTTGTCTCCCTTCACTTTCGCCATTCCGTTAATCGTTTCCACTTCCTTAATGGCGTGGTCAAAGGCGCATCAAAGCTTCCCAGACTATTTGTTGGGTTTGCACGAAGTGGATGTCAGCGATGACAAAATCTATTTTAGCCGCGAGGAAATCCTGACCTCGGGCATGGCGGGCAACCGTAAACCGGTGGATTTCAAGAACACGTACGAGGATTAAACCCCAAAGCCTTCCGAAGAGTTAAGAAAGTCATTCGCGTTGACTTCGCCCCCTAGGTCTTCGGAGATGTAATGGAACGCGATGTCGAAGGGATAGTCTTCGTAGTCGCGCAGGATGTGATCGGGATAGTCATTAAGCGATGGGAAGTAGTTATAGGACTTCTTGTCGTTTTGGTGGTACAGGATGAAATCGATGCAGGCGATCTCATAGAACTCATCCACTTCAAACGAGGCCATGTCGGCACGATAGAAAGAATTCATGGCGCCTTCGTTTAGGATTTCGTTTCCGGATACTTTGGCGATGACCACGTGGTTCGTGAATGGGGCGGCCTTATAGATGTCGCGGTAGGAGATGTCTCCGCTTAAGGGCGCACGTAATCCGTTTTGCATGGCCCCGACGATGTTCGGATGCAGGGGCTTATATTTCTCGTAAATGGCCTTGGCGACGAGATTGGATACGCCTTCTTTGGCCCCAAGCGTGCCATTCACGTGTCCGGCATCAGCATTGGCTTTTTGCGCAAATTCCGGGGCTTTTACGTAGGAATCGCGGATTTGTGCGAGGGTTTCATCCTCCGTCCAGCTTTCGTTTGCCCAGATGTTTTCATGCCCAGTGCAGGTGACGTTTCCGTCCTTGATGGTTAGTTCGAAATGGGAGATGGCCTCGCCGTTGCAGTAGCTTTGTACGAAGGGCACGCCCCCATAGACGCTGTTGTTGCGGGTGTGCTTATGCCCAGTAAATACGCCGTCGAAATACTCTTTCGTCGCGTAGTCCTGGCAGGCGGTCATGTCGTCGTGGAGGATGAAGATGACCATGTCGCAGTCTTCCTCCTCTTTTAAACGCGTGGCTTCCTTACGGCAGATTTGGTAGGGGTTTTCGAAATAAACGTCTTCGACGAATTTGGAAGTGATGGAACTGGTTTGGCCATAACCGATCATTCCGACCACGCCCAGCTTGTTTCCTCCGCGTTCGATCGTCGTCGAGATGGGGAATGCGCCGTCTTTCCATGGGGTGGAGGTGGGGCCTTTGTCATAAACCATCACGTTGCCGCCTAATATGGGGAAGTCGGCCCAGGAGACGATGTCCATGAGTCGGTCGGGCCCATAGTCGAATTCATGGTTGCCTAACGTCATTGCGTCGAAACCGGTTTCGTTCATGCAATCCATGACCAGATGGCCATGGTTGTCGTTGCTCTCCAGCGATCCTTGGAACATGTCCCCCGCGGAGAAGATGAAGGTATGGTCGGGGTCTTGGGCCTTCAGCTCTTTTAGTTTCCCAAAGTATTTGGCGACGCCCGATTCGTAATACTTGCCGTTATATTGCTCCATCACGGAGCCATGGAAATCGTTGACGCAATAGAACTGATACACGCCGTCGACGGTTTCTTTTTGGGACGTGGTGGCAGAAGAAAACTCGGACACGGAAGAAGAATCGCTTTCGGTTGATTCCGAAGGAGCGGGGGTAGGCGGCACGAGTTTGGACTCGGTGGGACCGCAGGAGCACAAAAGCGCTAGTAGGCTCAATATAGGAAGGGTACGTTTTTTCATCACTTCATATTTTACGTGTCACTTGACTGAGTGATTGCAACAGCCCGGCCGGCGCGCGCACGGCTTCGGCGTTTTCCCGCGGGTTTTGTTGCAATGAGTCTGACCACCTTTGCAATCGACGGCCCCATCGTTT
>JAILIV010000017.1 GCA_024695105.1 Bacilli bacterium | reverse complement strand
CGTCAGCGCCTTCCTTCGCCCCAAAGGCAACGTCTTGACCCTTTTCGTCGACGGAAGCGAAGACCCCACGATCCCGCCTTTTGGCAAAGTCGTCGACTATCTCACCTATTGTGGCATCTACCGCGAAGTCTATCTGACTTCCCACCCCTCCTCCTATATAGAAGACGTGTTTGTCTCCGGCTCTTCTGACGGAACCATCAAAGTCCAAACGAAGATCCACGGTGAAGGCTCGCCCCATTACGCCCTTTATGACGAAGGAAGGCTTCTCGCCGAGTTCGATGGTTCTTCCTTCCATTACGATTGCCCCAAGGTTTGGGGCGTCGGTTCCCCCCACCTTTACGAACTGGAAGCTCAGCTTGGCGAAGACCGCAAACGGGTACGCTTTGGGTTCCGCGACGCGAAATTCCAACCCGAGGGTTTCTTCCTTAATGGCAAACGACTAACGCTTGTGGGCTTAAACCGTCACCAAACCTACCCCTACTTTGGGCCCGCCGCCCCCAAGTCCTTGCAATACGACGACGCGGATTTACTTAAGTCCTCCGGAATCAATCTGGTCCGCACCTCCCACTACCCACAAAGCGAGCATTTCCTCGACCGTTGCGATGAGCTGGGCCTAATGGTGGTCGATGAAATCCCTGGCTGGCAATACATCGGTCAAGACAAGAAATGGCGGGAGAATTGCCGTGATTTTGCGCGAAGAATGATCGTAAAAGAGCGCAATCACCCCTGTTTGATCGCCTATGGGCTCCGCATCGACGAATCCCCCGATGACGACGAACTCTATTCTTCCCTACAAGCCATTAAAGAGGAGTTAGACCCAGGCCGGCAAAGCCTTGGCGTACGAAACTTCAAAGACTCCCATTGCCTCGAGGACGTCTATGGCTATAACGATTTCAGCTGCGATTCTTTGGAACATGGCGTCGACCCCTCTGGCCAATTAAAAGGTGGAAAAGGGAAAGCGCTTCTTATCACCGAGTCCAATGGTCACATGTTCCCCACCAAATCCTTCGACCCCACTTCCCGTCGCGTCGAGCATGCCCTAAGGCACGCCAAAGTATTGGATGAGGCGGTGGGCGACCGCGGATATTGCGGGGCCATCACTTGGTGCGCCTTTGACTATGGCACCCACCGCGACTTCGGTTCGGGCGACCATATTTGTCACCATGGCGTCTATGACATCTACCGCAGCCCCAAATACGCGGCCTCTTTCTTCAAAAGCCAAGGGAAAACGCCCTTCATCGACGTAGCCTCTTTGCTCCAACCTGGTGACTTCGACGCCGCCTTGATGCCGAAGATCTACGTGTTCACCAACGCGGAGTACGTGGAAATGTACCGTGGGGAACACCGCATCGGGCGCTTCTACCCCAACCGCAAAGACTATCCCCACCTCCCCCATCCGCCGATCGTGATCGACGACATCATCGGAGACATGTTCAACGAACCCAACATCTCTCCCGAGGACGGAAAGAAGATCGTCGCCACCTTCAACTGGTGCGCCCAAAACGGTTATGGAGCGCTGCGCGTCCGGGACAAACTGTTCTTGGCCCGAATGATGGCCAAATACCATTTGGACTTCTCCTACGTCTACGCGACCTACGCGAAATACGTCCAATCCTGGGGCGAATCTTCTTCGCTTTGGCGCTTTGAGGCGTTCAAAGACGGGAAGCGGTTCGCCACCATCACCCGTGGACCTTCCACTGATTTCCACCTCGAAGTCAAGCCAACCCGTGACACGTTAGTCCACGGGGCGACCTATGACTGCGTCCGCATTGGCATCGCCAAAAAAGACCAATACGGCACGACGATGCCCTACGCCTCCGACCCCGTGGAGGTTACCGTGGAAGGCCCGATTGAAGTTTACGGACCCCGCATCTTCTCCCTTTATGGTGGGGCAAGTGCACTCTACATCCGCTCCCTCCCATGCAAAAATCCCACCGAGGCGACCGTACATGTCACGTGCCTCGGTGAGACGATAGATTGCCTTTTGGTAGTCCGCCCGGCCTAACGGCCTTTCACCGCGAGTTTCACGGCTTCGTAGCCACCGTTATAAACGCCGTCCTTTTTCAATTTCACGATACGCGTGCATAGGTTTTCGTAAAGGACGGGGTCGTTTAGAAGCGTATCCAACATGCGGTTCATGGACTTCGCGTCTGGGCATTCGTACGTGGCGTCGCCAAGCTGCTCGCCATAGATGCCGCCATAGACTTCATGCCCGCCGATGTGGCGTTGGAAAACCTTCGGAATCGGATAGAAGACCAACTCGGAAGGTTTGGTAACCAGAAGATCCACGTGGCGCATTAAGAGATTGGTGGAATACACCGCCTCGAAGATGTCGTCGTTCTCGATGAGGTAAACGCCACGCATCTCAGAATCGTTATCCAAGAAATGGCGCATCTCCTCAAACGCGTTGAAGAACGTGCTGGCCTCCCCTAGCTCTGGCATTTGCTTGGTGAGTTTGTCATAAAGACCCTTGTGGTCCCCAAAGTTCAGGAACAAGGCGACCTTGTCTTGCTTCGTCAAAGGCAACAGGTGGCGCAGCATCGATAGGAATTGCTTCTCCCCTGCCCCGGCTCCGCCTACGCTAAGGAGAATGCGCATCGGGGCACCGGCTTTCCGGCGTTTGATGCGGCGCGCGCAATCGGCTTCGACGTTTTCGACCAATTCATGGTCCACGTAATGCCCGACGAGTTTGATGTCCTCTTCGCCCATTCCTTTCAAGGGCTCTTTGTCAAAGCCATCAAGGCATTTATACCCAAAATAGGCACGCGGGGTTTGAACGACGTGAATCGACCCTTCGGCGAGGTGAAGGGCCATAGGCCAGTTGTCGGGAATCGCATTGACCACATGGGTAAGCCCCGCGTGGACCGCACCTTGGGCGGGCCAAGCGTGGGTGGCGACGAAGGGGACGTCCTTGGGGAGGTCATGATACAAGGGAGCGAGCAATTCACTGTTTCGTTGGTCAGCGGCGTTATAGGTGATCTTACGGAACCCTTCCGAATTCAAAGGTTCCCATACCAAGGCGTTAAAGAGTTTCGATTTCTGGGAGATCTTCGACGCGAGCGAATACAAATCGTTTTGCTCGCGGATCATCTTCGAGCCAGTCGCGTCAAAGGAAGCCAAGTCCATCCACACGGGCGTGTAGCCTAGTGCCTTGGCGCAGCTAGCGATGGCGATGGAGATGCGGTAATGGCCAAATCCCATGCGGATATTGCCCACGACCACCGCCTTCTCGGGGAGCTTCAACGGCTCTTCCGACAAGACGAGGTTTTCCACGCCCATCTCTTGAAGCGGGGCGATGGGCCGCAACGCCAAATGGTATTCCTTTTTGGAATCGTCCCCGTATTTCTTGACGAACTTCGCCTTGGCTTTGTCCGCCTTCCTCAAGGTCTTCTCCGGGATGGGGTTACCGAAGATCGCACTGCTTTTATCCATGCAAAATGCCTCCAAAAAACAAAAAGCGCCCCTATTTCTAGAGGCGCGTGGATACGTTATTCTTTGCCTTCGCCCGCATCCCCTGCGGCTTCCAAAGCCTCTTGGGGAGCGCCATCGGAGGCGTGGCGGGTCTCCAACTCGGCGACGATGTTCTGATGGGTCTCCTCATCGATCTTGTAACCGAATTGCAACAAGGCCCAAGCCGCGACGACGGCCAGCACGAGCACGATGACGATCAAGACGCCCGCGATACGGAGGGAATCCGTGGTGATACCAGCCTGAATCTCGGCGATGGTGTTCTTAAACGGATCGATCTCACCCGGGGCGTGCTCGGTGTTGATCCAAATGTCGTGGGCGCGCTCGGCGTTGGAGATCTCGTTGACCGCGGTCAATAGACCAGCGATGGAGAAGATGACGATCTGGAACACGCGCAATAACGCGGAGGAGAGCTTTACGTCCAAAGGACGCCACGCGGAGATAATGGACTCCTTACGCTCACCGAACTTGTATTCGTTGTAGTCGATGGAGTCTTGGAGCATGACCATGATGACCATGTACATCATGCCCATGCCGAAGAAGAAGATCAGCGGGAAGATGTAATAAAGGAACATCGTGCCGCCCAAGGCCCAACCGAAGTCCATGGCGGAGAAATCTTCGCCAACGGCGGGGTTATAGGCGATCGGGTGATCACCGAATAACGGGACGCAGCAAATGAGGAATCCGGCAAAGCCGACCAGTTGGATGATGAAGGAAATCAGAAGGATTTTCTTCTTGGGCATCTTCTTCGCTAGGACGGGGTAAAGGGCCTGCGAAGCGACCATGCCGATCACGTACATGACGGAAATAATGGCGGAAACCAAGCCACCCCTACCCGAGCCATAGCCTAAGGAGAGGTAGAAATAGTTCAAGCCGATTCCGCCGGTCAAGACGCCAGAGGCAAGGTAATAGAGGAACATCGCGATGACGGACACGCGAACCTGATCGTTTTTGCCAACGACCTTAAAGAGGTCAAGAAGCGAAGAGTTCTCGGAAGCCTCTTCCTGCTCCTGGCCACGCTCCTTCTCCTGGCAAAGGAAGAACACGAGCGTTTGAGACAAAAGGAACAATACGGCGGTGCCGATGGCCAGATACATGTACATACGGGCCGAAGAGACGTTCGAGAACATGGTCGGCAACAGCATGCAGGCCGCGGTCATCAAGAAACCACCGATGGAAGCGCAAATCGTCATGCGTGACGTGATGGACGCACGCTCTTTGTCGTCATTGGTGAGCGAAGGTAACATCGACCAATAGCCGATATCGTTCATCGTAAAGAAGAGGTCCCATAGGAAGTAGAACGCAATCATTACGCCTACGAACGCCCAGCCGTTTGCGGTTCCGTCCGCATTGGTGGGACGGATAAGGAACATGCACACGACCGCGATGGCGTTGCCGATCGCGCCGATGAGGATCCAAGGTTTGAACTTACCCCATGGGAGATGCACCTTTTCCACGATGAAGCCCATGATGGGGTCGTTGATGCCATCCCAGATAAGGGCGATGACCATCGCGACGGTAATGACGGCGTATTGGGCCTTAAAGGCATCGCCATCAGCGCTCAATACGCCCGAGTTCAACGCGTATTGAAGCAAAAAAGACCCGACCAATGCGTAACATGCATCCCGGAAAATACCCGAGAACGGAAACAGGAATTTGGTCAGGCGCGGGACTTTGTTGCCCGTGAATGTCTTGTGAAGTTTAGACATACTTCCTCCTGGCGCACGAAAGCGCTTACATTGCGTATTTAATCAGGCGAGGAAGCGTAATTCAACATATTTTGCACATCTGGGCAAAGAATCCACGCGCGGATGCACAAGGATTACCAACGGTTGAACACCTTCTCGGCAAATCCAGGAAGGTCGTGTATCTCAAATTCCTTCCCTTCGACACGGATTACGCCATTAAAGGTGCCGAACACCTGGTGTTGGTTCGAACGAAGGACCAAAAGGTTCGTGTCCGCGTGGCGGTCATAGATGGGCGTAAACCGCATCTCCACTTCGCCAGAGGCCGAACGGAAGGCCCACGGGCTCATGAAATCGTCCCCACCGAGGCCCTTCATGGGGATATCGATCTTGATGTCCCCGAGCTTATAGGCTTCTTGATCGAAGTAGAACATGTTCTCGCTGGCGCGGGTATTATTCCCAAAGCCATAACCTAAGTTAAATCCGATGGTGTGCCCATCTTGTTGCGCGTTAAGGGAAGACCAGTACCACGTGTTCTTATACGTCCACACGCCACGTCCCCAATCCAAAACCCCAAAGGAATCCTTGTTGAAGTCGTAGGTCTTCTCGCCCACTTTCGCATAGCCTCCGGCTCGGAGATTGTTGATCTTTTGGTTGTAATAGAAATGGCGCGGTTTCTCCCAAGGGGTGGCGATGACCATGCTCTTGCCCACCGTCTCGGTCAAGGTGATGTCGCAACGGAACGCGCGCTTGGCCTTGTCGAACTTATCCATGGAGCAGATGAGGCGCCGATTCTCCCCCTGGTGAAGGAAGCGCATGCTAAAGCCCTTCTTCTTATTCTCGAAGACGATGTCCCCATTAGAAGAATCGGAAGGAAGCCCAAGTTTCCCATATGGGAAAAGCCCGATGACGGACTTGGTCACGTCGAATGGGTTCTGCCCGAATTCGAGCACGCTAATGGAAGCCATGGACATATAGCCGTTATCCGCGACGGTAAGGGCCACGCCATAGTCCTTGTTGCCCACGTAATAGTAATCCCACTCCTTAATGCGACCCTTCCGCACTTTGATCGCGGCGCGGTCATATTGTTTCACCAAGGAATAGGCAAAGCCCGCCTCGACGAGGTTGCCGTGTTCATTCAATAACGGTCCGGGGGAAAGAAGGTGTTGCATGTTGGGGTCTCCTTAGGAGCAGACGCTCCGTTTCGCTCTCATGTACTCTAACACGCTTGAGGTCTCCATGGAGTTTTCCATTCCGATTTTCGCGGCGAAATCGCCATAACGTTGGCCATTAAGGACCACGTCTTTCATCTCCGCGATGTCTTGTAGGAACGCGGAACGATATCCATCCAGCGAATACGCGGGGGAGGAAGTGCGGACCAACGTCGCTTGGTACAGATTGGAATTGGTCCCGCCGTCTAAGGTCCATTCGTCCAAGGGCTTCTTCGCATCCATGCGGTACCCCGCGTCCAAGCCAAGGCACCAATCCCAGTCGTAAGGAAGCACCATCGCTTTGCCATCGCTTGGACGGAAATAGAGGTAATAGTTGTTGTAGTTATAGCGTTGGTCATCGAAATTCCCCAGCAGATAGGAGACCGCGGACATCCGCAAAAACTCATCCACGTCCAGCGCGGATTCCAATAATTGCTGATTTCCGTTCCCATAGGCGCAAGCATGGATATCATGGATGAAATTCGCCATGGAGGAGAAATCGGAATCCTCCTCGTTGTCGTTGGTCTTCAGCTGGTAAACAGGCGAATAGTAACGAAGCTTGTTCTCCACGCCGATTTTGCCGTTGGCGATGCGCTCTCCCGTGGTTTTGTCGATCGCCCCGCTTCGGCTAAGGTCGGCTTTGCCCATGCCGTTATACACACATTTATAAAGGTCCCCCGCCCCTTCGGTTTTGCCATATCTCCGGGTAAGGAATTGTTTGTCGTAAGTCTCGATGAACTCGTATTTATGGGAGATGGTGGAATCGCCACAGCGAAGCGTCACCGTCGAAAGGTTGGCGTAAGGGGCGTCGACTCCGAACTCACGGAAGGAATCGTAGGCATAAAGCTCGCGTAAAGTGCAACCTCCCGCAGAAGATCCGTCGTTGTTCCTGGCCACGGCTTTCAGATCGAATTTCTCCAAACCATAAAGGTTCCGTTTCTTCCGCACCTTTCGCCCATCCGCGTCGTTAGACCAGTCGTGACGGAAAGGGAGCAATTCCGTTTCGCCATATTCCTCGCCGTCGAAGGTCGCCTTAAGGGAGACCTTTAGATGAGGCAAGTTCACGAACTGACCATCGTAGAAAAAAGAACTGCGGGACGTGTTGCCCTTCACGCGGATCCCGACTTCATCAAAATGGAAGGCCTCTTGATTCACTTTCACGTCTATGTCCGCGGGAACGTAGGTTTCGGAATACTTCGCGTTCGCGTCACTTTGGTACATGGACATGAACCCGAAAGCCTCAGACGAAGCGGAAATGCTCACTTCAATCGAAGTGTCGTAGGAAAACACGTAAAGGAATTCCTCGGGCATCTGGGTTTGCGAATGCGAGGACCTCTCCCAAGAAGAACTCGAAGAATCCTCCGATGAGGACGGTTCAGAAGTTTGTGAAGATGATGAAGAAGACGGCGTGGAAGTCGATGAGTTAGAAGACGGTGTGGACGAAGAAGAATCCGAGGATGGCAAAGAGAACGAAGTCGATGGCGAGGCATCGCTTGAAGATTCCTTTGAAGCCGAACTAGAAGAAGAAAGGCTCAAGTTACACGAAGCCACCGTCAATAACGGCAATAGGCAAAGACAATACGGGAAACGTTTCATATATCCATCGTAATCCCAAATGGGATTCTGCGTCTGTTGGAAAACGCTCACAAATGGCCAAAATGAGGCGATTCTGTTTACCCGCGCGGAAAATATGGAAATAATAGCCATATGAAAAAGGCGTTATTCGTCCCCATCGTTCTCCCTTTGTTGCTCGCTGGATGCTCTTGGGAAAAGCACAGCATTGGAAAAGAAGAATTCATCGTGGCTCTCCAAGCACTGAAAACCAGCATCACTCAAGGCGGAGAGGCTTACGACAACATCCGTCTCACGCGCGAAGGCCTTTTCCCCAACGACTACCAATTCAAACGGGGAGAGTTCTACGCCTACCGCAACATCGGCCTAGCGCTGATCATTCCCATCAACCGCCAAAACTACACTTGGCGTGAAGGCGATCATTTTTATCAGGCCCAAGTCAGCACGCTGGATAACCTCACGTGGTTCAAGGAAATCAGCGAAAGCGCCTTTAACGCCGCGATGGAAGAGAACTTCAGGACAATCCAGAACATGTTGCTGGACTACACCAGAGAGGTAGACGAACGTCTTCAGGTCCCCGTTTCGGATCGCTTCACTTCCATATCCAACTCCTATTTCAAGGAGAATAACGGTAGATACAAAATCGAATCCGATGCCCGGGAAAGCGTTAACGACCAAAGCAGCGAAGAAGAAAACAACTTCTCCATTTGGTTCGATACCGAACGCCTCCATGGCTCCTACCATAAACAAAACAGCAGCGAGACCACGTGGCACATCACCTATGGCGACGCGCAGTTCACCCGTCCAAGCGACGCCCGTTGGAGCAATTCCAGCCAGGAATAATCCGCAAAAACCCTCAAATCAGAAAAAGTCCCAGCGCGAACGTGTTGGGACTGTTTTTCTTATGAAGGACTAATGTTCCTTAATCAGAGAATACTCCGATTTTGATCCCTCTTTCTTTCGCCCGTTCCACGATTTCTTCTTTGACGGGGCAATCGTCCGCGATGACGAGTTCTTCGAGGTTTTCGCATTCATCAAGGAGGCATTTCACCCCCGACTCATAAAAACCTTGCCGGAAAGAGGAAAGTGTGGAGATACCGTCCCCTCGAATGGTTAGCTTTTTGATGTAACGGCCCTCGATTCCGGGCGATTCGATGTTCGCGAGGCACAGGGGAAGAGGACTGAAGGAGTGGTTGCCGAAGGGGTGGGAAGCGCAAAGGAGGTCCAAACCGCTTTCGCCGACGTACTCCAAGGCATAGAGGTCCCCGCCATAAGCGAAACCAAACCATAAGGTTTCATAGCTTTCTTCCTCTTCTTTCATCCGCTCTTCCAATGCCTTTTTGAAAGTTTCCCAATGGAAATGGCCCGAGGAAGAGAGGTATTTCGTCGCATTCGGGAAAAGGAAGCGGGCTTTTTTATCGAAATACACCGCGTTATAAATCCCACAAGAGCTATCCCCGATGATGTCCACGGTGCGGATGTCTTCAAAGGGGATGTGCGATTTGATGTCGCCCCCAAAGGCGTCGAGCACCGGGTTTTGGGAATGAATCATGAGTTCGTCGCCATCGAGGCAATAACGCTTAGGATGTTCCATGATTTCCTGGACAATTTGCTTCTTCTGCTCGGAGATTTCCTGGAACTCCGTTTGGACCAGCCCTTCCACGTAGGAAAGCATCGTCTGAATATCTTTTAACGTCTCCACATCAAATTCCATTGTGGTTTCCTCTTTAGCTAGGAAAAGGATATGGCAGTTTACCGTCATTTTCTAGACCGCTCTAACGATTTCGACACTGATGAAAACCCTTGGAATCTCACCATTTGACGGTCGAAGTCACCAATTACAAATACCCCTTGAGATCGTGAAGTCGATAGCAGAGCAAAATGACGAACTCTGCCCCAACGCCCTAAAGATCATTCCGGTTGATTGCGAAGGCAAGATCGTAAACAAGGAGACGAACAACGAATAAAAACGTTCCGGATCGTTTGAATCAAGAACGTATTCGTCAGTGCACTGCTAACCTCTAAGTAGACAGTTAAGTTCCGCAAAGTGCACAATGGGGCACGCTGTCGAAAGGAGGTTTTTATGACCAAGAAAGAAAAGATCGAAATCGGCAAGAAGATCCACGATGGCGAGATGACGGTGAAAG
>JAILIV010000062.1 GCA_024695105.1 Bacilli bacterium | reverse complement strand
GACCCCGCGCCCATTTGTTGGAGTTCCTATTACATGTCCCATCCTAGAGACGACGGCTCGATGGACGCGCATACCTTCATCCACGAGTTTGGGCACATGTTGGGCCTAAAGGACTATTACGACCCGAATTCCTATATCGAGCTATCGCCCGTTTCCCCTTTGGGGAGGATGGACATGATGGATTGCTCTTTGGGCGACCATAATGCCTTCTCCAAATGCATCTTGGGTTGGGAGGCCCCGATGGTCGTTAATGGCGAGGCCGAGATCGCCTTGCGTCCCAGCCAAGGCAACGGGGATTGCGTTTTGCTTCCTTTGTCTACTTCTAACGGAACGTTGTTCGATGAGTATTTGCTTTTGGAGTATTACAGCCCGACGTATTTGAACTACGCGGACGCTTCTTTGCGCGGAGAAATGGGGATGACCTTAATGGGCAAAACGGGCATCAAGGCTTACCACGTCGATGCGCGCATCGGGTTATACGATAATCGCTCGAAAGCGCCCAAAGCCTATCTCACGCCTAATGTAAACGTTGGCACGCATTCCTTGGATTTCTATTGTGAGAACTCGGGCACCAGTTCGCGGGGGACCGCCTATTCGAGCCGCGGGTTCTTGATTCAAAGCATCAACGTGTCTTCCTCCTCTTTGGCGTTGCCGGAGAACTTCATCGCCTCTGACCACGACGAGGACATCCCCTATGGGAATACCGTGGCAAGGCTCCGTAACGTCTTGTTCCAAGTGGGGCAGGGGATAAACGCCAACACAAAGGACATGACGTTCCATACCGGTGGCGCCCTCCGTTATGGTTTCGAGGTGACCGCGGTTACACCGGGATACGCAAAAATACGCACTTTTTCCCTATGAAAGGACCGCGTGAAAGCGGTTTTTCTTTTTCGCGTGCCTTTTATGCGCGAAAGGCGTTTATAATTCCCTCGAATTCATAGGAGGGTATCACACACAATGACCAAACGAATTCTCTTCTCCCTCGCGGCGTTGACCCTGCTTGCCTCCTGCGGCAATAACGGCAACCGTCCCGCTGGCGAGGAAATCCAAAAAGACGTCGCCACCACCCGTTACAAGAACATCGCTTCCAAGCTGAAAGATGGCTCCGTCACCATCCCCGGCAAGTTCACCGCCACCACCAAGATGGACCTTGGCTCCGCTGGCTACAAGCTTGAATCCTTGAACGCCGCCGACCCCGAAGCCCACTATTGGCACAGCAAGACCGTTAGCTCTGGCGTTGATCAGGGCCGCGAATACAACGTCAACATGGAAGTCTGGGCCTATGCCGAAGGCGAAAAGTACATCGTCGCCATGGCGGAGAGCGATCCTTCCGGTTCCGAAGCCAAGTACGTCGAGTTCGCCTCTTGGACCGTCGCCGAGCCCATCGTCTCCGTCGAGCTTAAGTCCCTCACCAGCGACGTGAAAAAGCTCACCAGCGACTTCATGACCACCGTCGAGCAGGTTTTGACCACCGACTTCGGTTCGATGATCGGCCTCCAGAGCGGCACCAGCATCGAAGGCGTCACCATCGACAAGTACAACGTCAGCCCGAAGTACTATTCCACCGGTGAGGGCAACCTCAGCGTCGTCATCAACGTCGACATCGCCGCCACCGAATCGGGCAAGAGCTCTTCCGTCGCCGGCGACGTCTCCATGACCATCGACCAGTACCTCCCGCAGAACCTCAAGATCGGTTATGCCACGGAACTCGATGGCCAAAAGGCCAACAACTCCACCGAGATTGCCTTCCAGTGGAACCAGGTCGACCAGAACAAGCCGGACCTCAGCAAGTTCGAAAAGACCTCCATCGACCTCGACTGAGGAAATCTTCATTAAGGGGCACGCGAAAGCGCGCCTCTTTTTCTATCACGCCCGGCTTGGTTATGACACACCCGGGACTGTGGCTTAAATATATTTCATTACTTATAGTAAGGGCCGTCTGTGAAAACTTTTTTCGAAATGCTTTGACATCGTGTGCGAATGCGCGTATTGTCTTGCTCGGACGTAAATGGCAGGGCCGGCTCGGCCCGTTCATTTACCCCGGTGTTGATACGCCGGGAATCGTGTGAATTGAAAAGGAGAAAACACATGCCAACCATCAACCAGTTAGTTCGGCAGGGTCGCAAGTCCGCGGCCAAGAAGTCCAAAACCCCGGCCTTAGGCAAGAGGTGGAACTCGCTGAACAAACGTTCGTCCAACCAGCCCTCCGCGCAGAAGCGTGGCGTCTGCACCCGTGTCGGCACGATGACCCCGAAGAAACCGAACTCCGCGTTACGTAAGTACGCCCGTGTCCGTCTCTCCAATGGGTACGAAGTGACCGCCTACATCGGTGGCGAGGGCCACAACCTCCAGGAGCACTCGACCGTCATGATCCGCGGCGGCCGTGTCAAAGACCTCCCGGGCGTTCGTTACCACATCATTCGCGGATGCCTCGACTGCGCCGGCATCGAAGCCCGTCGTCAAGGCCGCTCCCTCTACGGCACCAAGAAGCCGAAAGAGAGCAAATAAGGAAAGGAGTAGCAGAGTATGCCAAGAAAAGGTGCCGTCGAGAAACGTGATGTCCTTCCCGACCCCGTATATAACTCCAAACTCGTTACCCGCTTG
>JAILIV010000057.1 GCA_024695105.1 Bacilli bacterium | reverse complement strand
ATACCAGGGGTCTTCGATCTCCTCCAAATCCGGGACGAGTTCCGTAATGGGGCGAAGGATTCCCCTACGGTCGTCCACGATTCGGCGAAGATAGGAAAGGTTGGATTGATCCATGTAATAGATGGCGTCGCTTTGGTCGTAATCCGTTTGGGTGATGCGGGCGGCTTGGCGGGGATAAATCGGAACGTTTGCTTCTGCCAAGGCACGTTTCATCGGGGGATAGGTATCGTTCCCGATCTCCTCAAACGATGTGGCCCGGGAACAAACGGAAACGGCGTCTTCAAGCCCTTGCTTGCGGAGTAAGTCCGCCATGATGAATTCGGCGGCGGGAGAACGGCAGATGTTGCCATGGCAGACAAAGATGATGCGGTACATTTCAGCGATGAGTGTAATGGAAAGGTGCGGAAACACAAGAACTCGCAAAACATTTGCAATTGAAAGGAATGCTCGCACATTTGTCCCCCAATAGTTTCAATACAATGTATTTGCATTTTACCGATGGCTGATATTCTTAATTCGGAGGTTACCCCTATAATCCTTTCTATTTGCACTGCCCTTGCGGCCTTAGGCCTAGCGACTGGAGTCGCCCCGGCAAACGATTTCGCCACTGCCAATGACTGGAATGTCTCCACCTCGGCATATTCCGCCCATTTTTCTTCAGAATTGTACAGCGAGGAAGTGGATTGTTACTTTGGGTCCCCTCTTTTCGAAACCACAGAGGAAAGACAGGCCGAACCAACGAGGGACGGACCGTACCTAGCTGACAAATACATCGAGATAGGCAATAGTTCAGCGATCATAGGAACCAATACACTCACTATTGGCAAAAGCGCGCTCATGGGGTTTGGAACTAGCTTAGAATACCAAGCGGTATATGAAATCACCTTGCCCGACGACGGGGATTATCTTTACATAACTTCCGCATACTTAAACGTCATTAAAAACTCGGGAAGCCTTTCGCAAATCACCGCCTATAAAGCCTCAGGAATAACTTATTCCAACCTCACAGGAACTTCCAGTTATACCTCGACCTATATTGGCGGATCCCTAATCAGTGGGAACATGTATACGATTGACCTCACCAATACAGTTAAAGCCGCTTATCAAAATGGTGAGTCCTCCATCATCGTGGTCTTAGCCGGCGCGCAAAACAATAAGACAAACACGGTTCATGCCGCAGAGAACTCCACCTATGGCCCTTCTTTTATCGTCTCCCATCGTTCCAGATACGGAGCTGCCACTTCCTATGTGTCATTGCCCGCATCCGCAACGGTGAACTGTTATGGCTATGCGCTAGGTTATACATCAAACGCCTACATTGATTCGATCAATCAATTTGGTTATCAAGGTTATTGGTCCATAAATCACCCCGATGAAATGGCTGCGTCAATTGCCAATGACATCTCTTCTCACGTCAACTCAGTCAGGGTCCTCAACTCATACGACGATTATATTGGGGCCAGCGAAAGAAGGATTGCTTTCCGGTACGTCTATAACACAAACACATACGCATTTTCGGATTTCCATTTCGTCCAAGAGTGTTCCGATGGCACATGGTGTGGGAAAGCTTGGCTCGCGGACTCCGTCAACTACGGCGCAGGCGTATTTCCGAATAACGCTTCAATGTGGCCCGGTTATAACAGCATAACGTTCTATTTTGCAATCGTTGAATAGGAGCAAAAACATGGGAAAACGCAATTATTTCTTCTTAACCACCGCTGCCTTTTTGGCCTGCTCTTGCGCCCCGACGGGGACGGGAGAAAACCCAAACGGCCAACTGTTTTTTGAAAACCCCTCCATCACGATTGGTCTAGGGGAAACCCGCGAAATCGCACCGACATCAGCCCCTTCGGGACGGGACGTGCAACTTCAATTAACCGAAGGCAAAACCAACGCATCCCTAACTGGCGCCACGCTAAAAGGCGAAAAAATCGGTGCGTCCCAAGTAGTGGCCCGATGCGGCGGGAAAACCGCAAAGCTGACAGTCAATGTTGTGGAACCAACACCCGCCAACGGCACATACGACTTCCGTCATTATTGGACCCATGCCCGTTCCGCGGCGGCCGAGACGTTGGAACGTTTTGCGGCAAACCATTACCTAACGGGCGTCCCTCTATACGAAAAAGCGACAGCTGGGTACGTCGATGAATCCTATCATTCGCTTTCTGACGCCGATATTAACCCGTTGACTGATAACGTCATTGCTCCGTTAAGCGGAGAGGATCGTCCCGCCTATCAGCGTTACGCCCATTATGGGCTTTACGGCGGAGAGGAACTCCCCAAGTACCCTAACGCCAACAAAAACCTTTATCTCACCCCACTCCAATCCCCGCTGTTCTTCCGCTACCAAGACGAAGAAGGCGCGAATCATTGGAAAGGCTACGCATCGCGTTCGGATTTACCCATCGCGGAAGCCCTGGACGAAGAAGGCTTATCAAAGGTTTATCTCGTCCCCGTGAAAACCGGGGCTGATTTAACCTATGCCACCTCTTCCGCCCTGCGTTCTTCCTTTAACAAAAGGCAGGTCGTCTTAGATGACTACCTATTCGCCGCGAAGACCATCTTCGCGACTTCCAGTGGATTCTATCCCACCAACTCCAGCCTCTACTCCTCCTCGTTAGTGGAAGGATTAAACGACTACGGGGTAAGTAGCAAAGATATGCCAAATGACGCCTTGTGGGAAAAAGTCGGCATAAAGGGCGAGAAACGCTCCGATGGAGATTATCTTAAGTTCACGTTTACGCAAAAGCTGAACCCCGAAGAGGCCGCCTATTATCTTTCCGACCCTTTCCTCGCCCCCATCCCGGAAGACTTCTTCCGCGCCATTTGCGACGACGCCAACCTCGTAAACGTCGGACAGGTTTTCGGGCGGAACGAAAGCTCCTCGTTCGCCGACTATTACCTCACCGCGAGTCCCTATTATGTCCAAGAATGCTCGCCCAACGAGATGATCCTCGGGAAGGGTGACAATACGTTAGAAGGGTTCTTCCAAATCCCTGGGTTCGTCCTTACGGCCGCGCCAGATCCGTTGCCCCTATTCAACGCAGGCAAACTTTCCGCCATATACCATGGAGACAAAAGCGCGTTGACCCATGGGGTGAAACTTTCCAAAGAACGGGGATGCCCCTGCGCATTGAATCTCAATACCTGCACCCAAGGAAGGTGGAACCAGTCGTTCGGAGAAAACGGGGCCGTTGCCAAAAACGACAAAGACCACTACTGGAACACCAAACCCATCATGTCCAACGCCTCCTTCTTAGAAGGTTTATTCGCATGCATCGACCGGACTACCTTAGCCAAAACATCTGGAGGCACGCCCTCGCTAGATCCTCTGCTCTCTTCCTTTGACGTCCTAGCGGCACAAGGGCTGCCTTATCAAAAATCCGCGGGGCATAAAGCGATTATCGGCCAAAAGAAAGCCCAATATGGCGAAACCGGATTCGATTTGGCAAAAGCCAAGGTCCTATTCGCGAAAGCCGCCGAGGAGCTACTTCCAAATGACCGAGTGGGAAAAGACATTCATCTGTCCATCTATTTTCATGAACGGGGGCTGGAAGAAGTCGTCGCATCCGTGAAGAAAATGATCGAAGACGCCTTCAACGAGGCGCAAAACCACTTCACCCTAGCCATAGACGCCTCCTATCTTCAGACGGGAGAAGGCGCTTTGGTGACCGAAGAAACGCTCCGCGGCAGATACGACATTCATTTCGGACAACTTTCTCCCAGCGGCACGCTTTGGAATCATTTCGACCTGCTTTGCGACGACAACCACGCGGGCTTTACGATGAACTATGGATATCCCACTTCCGACCTATGCGAGGAAATTTTGTTCGATGGCCACTATTGGTCCTTTAACGCCTTGGTGTCCGCCTTAGAAGGCAAAACGTTCGTCGTCGACGGCGTGAAAGCCGAAAAACCAACCGCGTAAAAGCACGCATTCGTCTAGAGGTTTCCAGCCAGGATATTTATAATATCCACGCCATGTTAACCCGCCTTTGCATCGCCAACCTCGCCATCATCGAAAACGTCGACGTGACGTTCCACGAAGGTTTTACCGTCCTTACCGGCGGGACCGGCGCGGGCAAAAGTTTGGTCATCGATTCCCTTTCGTTGCTTTTAGGCCAGCGGGCTTCCAGCGAACTGATCCGCACCGGAGCGGAAAAGGCGACCATCCAAGGCATCTTCACCGTGGATTCCTCCCGCCTTTCCTCCTTGCTCGCTAAACTCGATATCCCTTTAGAGAACGGGGAGCTATGCATTGAGCGCACGATCACCCATTCCAAAAACACGATCAAGGCCAACGGGGTTACGTTAACATTGAATGCCTTAAACCAAATCGCGCGGCAGCTCGCGGACATCCATAACCAGTTCGAATTCGCCAAATTGCTCAATCCTGATAACTACCTCGATTTGGTGGATGGTTTCTCTTTTGACAAAGTCGCCGGCTATAAATCCGAC
>JAILIV010000039.1 GCA_024695105.1 Bacilli bacterium | reverse complement strand
CGAATCACGATCGGCGTGACGGTATAACCGTTCTCGTCGAAATCAATACGGTTCATGCCGCCGAAAGAAGCGGCGATTTGGTCTTGCCATCCACCGGCTTCGTCGCACATGACGCGCTCCACATGGATCGCGGCATCCGCCAAGCCACGCTTGGAAATGTATTTGCCCTTCAACGCATAAAACGCGTTAAGCAAACCCACCGCGAAGGTGGAGGAGGTTCCTAAACCCGTCCTCGCTGGAAGGTCGGCATCATAGGCGATATGGAGCTCGTGCATATCGAGGTACTGCATCGCGTTACGCACCATAGGGTGCTCAATATCGGCAATGGAATTGACCCTTTCTTGTTTGGAGTAGCTGATCTCCGTCGTATGGTCGAAGAAACGAGGCAGGTGACGCACGGTAACGTAGACGTATTTGTCAAAGGTCGTGGAAAGAACCGAACCCTTATGTTCCTTAAAGAACTCGGGAAGGTCGCTGCCACCTCCAAAGAAACTCATGCGGAAGGGGGTCTTGGTTAGGATCATGCTGCTACCTCCATTCTCTTCGCCAACGCGAATCGAAGCCTTTCATTATATCGTCCCGCCTTTATGCGCGGGAGAGCGCCTTCTATAGTTTGGACAAAACCTCTTGGATGTCCGCCAAGGAATCAATGACGAAATCAGGTTGGGCGTCGTATTTGCCATCCTCGCCCTTTAACCCGGTCTTCACAAGCACGGTCTTCATGCCCGCGTTGACGCCGGTTTGGATATCCATCGTCCCATCTCCCACCATGATGGATTGACAGAGGTCGATGTTGTATTTCTCCGCAGCCTCAAGGATCAAACCGATGCCTGGCTTACGGCAAGCGCAGTCGATCTTAAGTTCCCTTACTTCGCCCTCAAAGCCTTTGTCGGGATGATGGGGACAATAGAACAAATCGTCGTAATATGCGCCTTCTTTGCCCAAAAGCGTCTGCAATTTGCGGTGAATCTCGTCCAATTCAGGAACCGTGAGCTCCCCGCGCGCAATGACGGGCTGGTTGGAAACGATGATCGCGAGGTACCCGCTTTCGTTAATGTCCTTAAGCCCTTTTGCTACCCTAGGGATAAGCTCCAATTGATCGATGTCGGTTAGGAATCCTTTATAGGTATTGATCGTTCCATCGCGGTCTAGAAACACCGCCTTTTGTTTCTTCGCAAGGCTTCTTCCCGCGATGACTCCAGACAACAAATCGCGACCAACGGATTCGTAACGGTCCGGGGTTCCCGCGTCTTTGACATACTCCGTGGAGTGATAGGCATACACATCCCCGCGTTCGATTTCTTTCGCGAGAACGTCTTTTTCAAAATCCGTCTTCGCGGGTTCAAGGAAGTAATCTTTGAAGAGCCGTGGGCTAAGGACGTAGATACCGGCATTAACCAGATTCTCATAGAAATAATCCCGGACATTGTTCTTTGAATCGATGCCGTGGACTTGGCCATTGCGTTGCAGGATGAGATCGCTGTCGAAGGGATGGGAATTGGGATGGGCGAATAAGGTAATCGCCGCGCCATGCTCTTTGTGAAACTGCATCATGCGGATGAAGTCCACGTCAAACATCAAATCCCCGAAGACAAATAAGAAATCTTCCTTAATGCCCTCGCGAAGGAAATATAACGATCCCCCACTTCCCAAAGGCTGGTCTTCTTGGATGTAGCGGATGGAAACCCCAAAGGAAGACCCATCCCCAAAATACTCGCGGATCACATGGCCAAGGTGGCCCACCAAGAAGACGAATTCTTTGACGCCACTACGTTTTAAGGATTCAACCTGGTGCACCAGAATCGGCGTCCCGGCGATGGGAACCATGGGTTTGGGGATATTGGGGGCGATGGCGGACAAACGCGTTCCTTTTCCGCCTGCGGAAATCACAGCGATCATAACGGGGTTATTTTACCACCACTTCGAGGGCAAACAAAAAGGCGCCCGCGTAAGGCGCCTAATTGTTGGAACCCTTATTCCCCAGTGCGGTCCGTAAGCACGAACTTCACCGCCTTGAACAGGATCTTCAGATCCATAAGAACGGAACGGCTACGGATGTACTCGAGGTCGAGGTCGACCCACTCCTCGAAGGAGAGGTCATGACGGTGGGGGGTGATTTGCCAGAGACACACCAGCCCGCCCTTCACGTCAAGGCGACGCATCTCGTGGCGGCTGTACTCGGCCACCTCCTGAGGGAGGGGACTACGAGGACCGACGATGGAGATGCGGCCCACGAAGATGTCCCAGATCTGCGGAAGCTCGTCTAAGGACGTCTTGCGAAGGAACTTGCCGAAGCGGGTAATACGGGGATCGTCCTTCATCTTGAAGACCGGCCCGTCCGCTTCGTTGAGGCCAGCCGCGATGAGCTCGTCCTTCATGGCCTCGGCGTGGGGCTTCATCGAGCGGATCTTGTGGAACTTGATCTTCTTGCCTTTATATCCCACGCGGATGCTCGTGTAGATGGGGTTATGGCCGTCCTCGCAGAACTTAATGAACATCAGCAAGAGCAAGAACCAACCGAACACCAACAGGAACAATCCAGAGGCCAGGATATCGAAGGCACGCTTGACGAAGAGATAGCCAAGACGCCGATCGGAACGACGGCGCGTACGGCTGACGCCCGAAGGCGCATAGCCGACGAAAGAAGAGGCATCGGCCGTCGCCGTGACGCTATAGGAATAGGCTTCGCTTTGATCGTTCATGATGTCACTCCTTTCTGCTTGGCTTCCCAAGCTCGGCATAAGTTACGCAAGCGAACGAAAAGCAACAAGGACAAAAAAACGCCAAATTTTGGACATAAAAACGCGTCTGCGCGTAATAACCCCCACCGCATCGGGCTTTTTCGGCTTTTTACGAGTGAAGAACTTTTTAAAGAAAAACCATGAAAGCGGTTACATATGGGACAACAACGCACACATTCGGACGTTTTTAGGACGATTCGAATGGCGTTTATGAGAACATTTTCTTCGTATTTTCAATAATTTTCACGATATTTTCATAACGTCATTTACATAGTAAATGGAGCTTACTTTCCATGAAAACGAAACCGTTGATATGCAAAAAAAACCATCTCCATCCGAGGTGGCCTTCATTCAAAGCAAGAAAGAATCAATAGCCTTTGAACAACCTATACCACACGTGGCAAATCATCAGCCACGTTGAGAAGAACACGTTATGCCCCTCAATGTTATGGCACACGTTCCACTGATGCGTGAACATCTGCAGCTTGTAATGGGATACGGAGGTATTCGACATGTGGTACGTCGTCAAAGGCTCATCGAACAAAACGCCCTCTTTCCCTTCGCGCGCCAGTTTAAGCCAACAGGCATAGTCCTCTCGCTTCGTCGCCGCTTCGCACATGCGTACCTCAGGGATCTTCTCCCGGTCGCACAAGACGGTAGAACAGCCTACGTCGTTAAAGCGAAGCATTCTCTTATATTTCGTGCGCGCGTAACGAGGATGAAACAGTTTCTTCTTATCCGGTTTCTTCTCGAAGACGACCCAGTAGGACGTATAGGAATACGGCGCGTCGGATTCCTTAAGGAACGCCAAATGGCGAAGCAGCTTATGCTCGTCCCATTCATCATCCGCATCCAGAAACGCCACATAACGTCCTTTAGCCTGGTCTAACCCCACGTTTCTTGCCGCGGCAGCGCCTGGGGCAAGACAAGAAAGGACGTGGACACGCGGGTCTTTCTCAGCCAGTTCCTGAGCGATGGACAACGTACCGTCATCGGACTCGTTGTCGATGATCCAAAGCTCTAGTTCGGCATACGACTGGCGAAGCACGCTTTCCGCGCCACGCAAAAGCGTCGCGGAGGCGTTTTTCGCCGGCATGATGACAGATACCAAGGAGTCGACGAGCGGTTCACCCATAAATCCCTCAAATCATACCACCCACACTTTTGCACGTCACCCACGGAACGAATGCGCGCGAAAAGTTCTTCACTCCCATTCTATCCTTGAAACACACCACGATTTCGGGGTCATTGGAAAATAAATTATCCCGATAAAATCTGGGTTTTTGATTTTTGAGACCCCGAAAAACGCGATTTCTGTAAATAAACTAGCCCCAATATGGGATGTATTCCATCTTCTTCCGCGAGGATCCATCCACCGCTTTGATTTTGC
>JAILIV010000025.1 GCA_024695105.1 Bacilli bacterium | reverse complement strand
TTTTGGAGAAGGCATAGGTTCCTAGAAGGGACCCGTCTTCTACGGTGAAGGCCAAGGCGTTTTCGGAGAGGAAGCGGCCATCGTCGATTTCCACGGCGGTCCCCGTCGCGTAGTTGCTGGAGAAAGAAGATAGCGCAATCTGTCCGCCTTCGTAAACGAAGGAGACGACGTCGCCCGCCTCGATTGAGGTTGCTTTCTCGTAGAGGTTGGAAGGTTCGTCGGGATCCACCGGAGTGGGCGCGTTATAACCGCCGACGGCGTCTTTGGTCGGATCGGCAGAACCCGTGGGGGTGGGGTCGTAGGAAATGACCTTATGCGTGCTTTCGTTGAAGCTGGCTTTGCCCCAGATGAAGTCCACCCATTCGGGGAAGTCGATGAACGGGTTGCGGTTACGCTGGTAGTTGTTGTAGATGAGATTGTTACGGTGGATCTCGTAATCATCCACGGGGTCCATGCGATGCCATTCGAGCAGGTCGCTTAGAATGCCCATATTCACTGCATGGGTGTCGCTGGAGGCCTCCGAGTTACCGGAATCCGTGGCGTAGTCGGCCATTGTGAGGTTGGGGTTATAGTCGCTGATGACGCCGGTTAGTCCCGCAAGATTGTTGTAGCAGGCTACCATGTAGAAGCACGCGCGTGCGATGTCTCCTTTGTCGCTATCCTGAGGTTCAAAGACGGTGGTCGACACGTCTTCGGAATGCGGGTTGAGCGCCTTGCCGGCGTAGTTGCCCGCACAGTAGGCGTAGGAGGCGGCGGAATCGGTGTAGGATTTGCTGCGGTCGACGAAGCCATAGGGGTTGTTGTTGTGGGGTGTGCCGTTGACGTAGCCATCCCCCGAAATGAGGTGGTGGACATCGGTTCCGGCGGGGCCTTCCGCGCCTTTGGGGGCTTTGAAACCGCGGGATTGGCACCATACGTGCTCGCGGTTTGTTCCGCCGGTCTGGCTGTGGATTTTATTCGAGTCCATGCCGTCATAGGCCCATTCTTTGATGCGGCCGGACTCGATGGTGACATTATTTTCGTCGCGGTTGCGGTAGAGCGTATGGATCCAGGGGTTGTTCTTTTGGTTGGAATTGGACCCGTATTGGTAATCCACAATCCGATTATTGGTGGAATCGTAGGTGCCATAGGTGGTATCTGAGGCAGGGCTCAACGACCATTCGCGGTCGGTGATTTCATAGATCTTCCACACGTTATCGTAGGTGTAGTAGGTGAAGTCTTGGAGGATGGGCTTTAGGTTCTTCAAAAGGTTTTCGCCTTGGAGTTCGGAGGCGTCCAAACCATTCAAGGCAGAGTAATAGGAACGGATCTCGCTTTCGGTGTTGTCCTTTAGGTTGATGGTCTGTTTGGACGAGATGGAGCCCGAGGTCGGACCTGTGCCTGCCTTTGCCTCCATAGGCGTTTGTTTGGATAAACCAACTAGCGCACATAGGCCAAGCGTGGCGGCGGATATCGAAAAGAGAATCGTTTTGTTCATACGTCTAGTCTAGCGGATATGCGGGCCACATGCACACGCAAATGAACGAGTGGGCGTTGTATTACGCGTGTCAGGGCGGTAAAGTAGCGACATGAAAAAACGCAAAACAGACTTTAACGAATTGACGCGCTTTGACGTGGATCCCTCCAAAGGCTTGAACAAGGCCCAAGTGGAGCAACGCAAGGGCGAAGGCGCCGTCAACGTCGCCAGCGGCAACCTCGAGAAGAGCTATGGCCGCATCATCGCGGAGAACGCCTTCACCTTTTTCAATTGCGTCCTCTACGCGATCGCCATCATGTTCTTGGTGCTGATCATCTATTTGGGCAATACCGCCCCTGACGTGGTGGCCCAACTCAACCTTGGCGCAACGAAGTTCATCTTCCTCCTCGCCGTGGTCATGAACGTGGTCATCGGCTCCGTTCAGGGCATCCGTTCCAAACTTACGCTTAAGAAACTGCGCATCGTCACCGAGGCCAAGGCCCTTGCCATCCGCGAAGGGCAAAAGACGGCCATTCCCGCGAAGGACGTGGTCATCGATGACGTCTTGCTTCTTTCCGCGGGCGACCAGATCCCCGTCGACATGACGGTGCTTGAAGGCGAGGTTTCTGTCGACGAATCCTTGCTTACCGGCGAAGCCGACTTGGTCAAAAAGAAAGCGGGGGACCCCTTATATTCGGGTTCCGTGGTCTTCGTAGGCTCCTGCCGCGCCAAAACCGACAAGGTGGGCGATGACACCTATGCCTCCGAGCTTTCCAACAAAGTCAAATCCCTCCAGAACCACAAATCCGAGTTGATGGTGAGCATCTACCGCATCATCAACGTGCTCTCCGTTTTGCTCTTCGTCATCGTGGCGGTGGTCGTGGGTACCCTTATTTACAAAGTCCATCGTTGGGGACCGGATATCCTCCCGCCAGGGGAAGACTTAAGCAAATTCTCCACCTGGGCCCGCATCATGGTCACGACCTCGAGCTTCGCCATCGGCGTCATCCCCACGGGCTTGGTGCTCATCACCTCGGTCACCTTGGCGGTCTCCATCGTGAACCTTTCCAAGCAACAGACCCTCATCCAAGAGCTTTATTCCTTGGAGAACCTCTCCCGCGTCAACGTCATCTGTTTGGATAAAACCGGCACCTTGACCGACGGCACGATGAAGGTCGTCTCCACGTTATTCCTCATCCCCCAAGACGAATTCGAGGCCATCCTTAAAGGCATTTTGGGATGCTTCGAGACCTCCAACATGACCTCCAAGGCCATGGAGGAGCACTTCGGCCGCATCGACGTGGGCGAGAAGAAGGAGGTCATTCCCTTCTCCTCCGCGACCAAATGCTCCGGCTACGTCTCCAAAGACGGGCATAAGTTCCTCATGGGCGCGCCCGATTACATCGCCAAAGGCAACAAAAAGGCGCTGGACTACGCCCAAGCCCAAGGAGAGAAGGGCAATCGCGTGATCGCCGTGACCCGCGATGGGGAAGTCATTGGCTTGGTCGCCTTGGAGGATGGCATCCGCGCCTCCGCGAAGGACACGCTTCAGTTCTTCTACGAAAACGGCGTGGACGTGCGCATCATCTCCGGCGATAACCCCGTCACCGTTTCCCGCATCGCCGCGATGGCGGGCGTACAAGGAGCCGACAAGGCGGTTTCCCTGGAGGGAGTGCCTCTAGAGGAAATCCCAAACATCGTTTCCGATTATGTCGTCTTTGCCCGCGTCTCCCCGGAGCAGAAGCAAGCCATCGTCGAAGCTTTGCAGGGGCTTGGCAAGAAAGTGGCCATGACGGGCGACGGCGTCAACGACATCCTCGCGCTTCGCAAGGCCAACGCCTCCATTACGTTCAATAACGCGACCGATGCCGCGAAGAGCTGCTCCGACGTCGTCTTGCTCGATAACGACTTCTCCCATCTGAAGGCCGTGGTCGGGGAAGGACGTCGCGTCGTCAATAACATCGAGCGCACGGCCGTCTTCTTTCTCATGAAGACCATCGCCGTGGCGGGATTGGCCTTCGCCCTCATCCCCTTCAAAGAAGGGCAACTTAGCTATACCTTGGAGAACGTTTACTTGCTGGAGACCGCGATCATCGGCACCGGTGGCTTCTTGCTTTCCTTAGAACCCACGAAGGCCCCGATCCGCGGCAAATTCATGCGCAACGTCTTGATCAAGGCCGTGCCTTCGGGTTTCTTGGTCTGGCTTGCGGCGCTGCTTCCCGTGTTCTTGGAAAAAGGCGGGCTGATCGACCACAATACGATGAAATCCCTCATTTCGTGCATGACCGCGATCGGTGGTTACACCGTCTTGGTATGCATGTGCATCCCCGTTCACCGTTTCCGCGCCGTCTGCCTCAATTTGGTGTTTGGCAACGTCTTGCTCTTCGCCTTGGCCATTCCCGACACCTTCATCGGGGCCTCATCGCTTAGCTTTAACGCCGAGACCATCCCGGTGCTATTGAGCCGCTGCTTCCAGCCGTGGAATTCCCCGGCGGTACGCGTGCTCTTCGTTAACGCCGACGGCGGCCCCAATTGGCCCGCCATCATCACGATGGTCGGGTTCTTGGCCGTCATGATCCCGGGCTATTACTTCGTGCTCCGTGGCGTGAACAAGTGGTTGGAGCAACGTAACGCCAAGGACGAGGAAAAGGAAATCCAAGCCCTGAAGAAATAACCTTGCGACAAGGAAAGCGCCAGCTCCCTCATGGGCTGGCTTTTTTCATTTGCCCAAGGAGGGGGAATCTTTGGGGGAAGTCAGTTCTTCGACGTGGCTAAGGATGTCGCCGCTCAAGGCGGAGTGGGATTGGATGATCTTGTATTCCTCGGGAGTGAGTTTGCCAGGCTTCGTCAAAATGGTTTCGGGGACGCCGATTTTGCCGATGTCATGGATGAGCCCGGCAAGATAGATCCGTTCCTGCTCTTGTTTGGATAGACCCAGTTGCTTGGCGTTGCCTCGGGAATAGGCCCCACGCGGAAGGAGTGGCCTTTGAGGGCCATGTTCACCGCATAGGGGATGGACTCATGGAGGGCGTTGGTGAAGGCCGTGGCCACGTTGAGGCCGAACATGGCAAGGCAGGCGATCAGAAAGCACTTGAAGCGGTTGTTGACCAGCTTCGTCCGGGAGTACTCGATCAAAACGATGGCCAAAAGCGCGCCCACGATGATCATCGCGGCATAGCTATAGGACACGTTGTAGCTTGGAACCATGGTGGAGACGCGTCTATATCATATGGTCGCGGGCATTAAGCAAACACGAGGCGCGTCTTGCCTTGCGCGAAGCGTTGACTTGCGCGCATAATAGAAGGCCTTCGGGCGATATGGTCCATTAGCTCAGCCGGTTAGAGCGTTCGACTTATAATCGAAAGGTCCGGTGTTCAAGTCACCGATGGACTACCAATGGAGCACCCGCCACCAAAAACGGTGGCTTTTTCTTTCGGGTTGGGATTATTGGGCAGACCCTCTTCCTCCCTTCTCCCAAAAGGGAGATAATGAACCCGTGAACCATTTGGACTTCGATTCGACCATTCAGGCTCTTTCCAACCACGAGTTGGAAGAGCTCTCGTTTTCCTATCCGGGGGTAGGCAAGTACAAGTCTTGCTCCATCCGCTGGGAATACGACGAATTCCCCCAACTTGGGAAGAAAGCGCCACGGGGAATCTATGTGCGTCTAGGCAAGAGCCAGGAAATCCGCTTCCATGGGCCCGTGAAGCCGGACATGATCCGCTTCACCCTCCCTGGATGTGGCCCGCTTTCCCTGCGCGATGTGTGGAAGAAACTCGAAAACGTCCAAACCAAACTCCCGGAGGAATAGACGATGAAGAAAAGCATACCCGCCAGCGCGCTGGCCTATCCCATGATGGTGGAGATGATCGGCACCTATGACGAAGACGGCACGCCAAATCTGATGAACGCCGCTTGGGGAGGACAACTAACGACCGACCTTTTCGTTCTCTCCCTAAGCAAAGACCACAAAACCGTGGAAAACATCCTTGCTCGTAAGGCCTTTACCATCGGCTTTCCCCGTGCTCGCGACGCAGTCGATTGCGACTACGTGGGCATCGTCTCGGGGAACGAAGTGAAAGATAAGGTGGCCCGCACCTCCTTCCATCCCCGAAAAAGCGAAGTGGA
>JAILIV010000024.1 GCA_024695105.1 Bacilli bacterium | reverse complement strand
GCGGATGCGGTAGATCTGCGGGTTCAAGGCGTCATGGGCGATGACCGTTTCGCGGTTATGCCCGGTTATCCACGTCCAGCCATCCTTGGCCCTGAAGTAGGTGACGAGTTGGATGGAATAATCCATCAGGAAGGCGTAGTCGTATTTGGAGACGGACTCCTGGCTGCACCATTCCTTGAAGGCGCCATCCTCAAGGGCGTTAAGCGAAGCTTGGTCAAGCTTCTGGATGGTTTTGATCTGGTAGTCGTAGGTTTGGCTCCAAGACCAACCGAAGATGGTGTTTTTGTAGGCGACGGGATCGACTTTGTAGTCGGCTAAATCGATATGCTTTTCGATGGAAGCGAGGCCGTTTTTGCCCATCGGCTTCATCTCGCCCTTCCAGCCGTCGTGGTCGTAGGTGGTGGGGGAGACGGACCAAGTGCCTTTGATGGCCCCGTTCATCCAGTATTCGCTGTCGACTTCGTCGTGGTAGCCTTTCCAGCGCATCGGGATGCCGTCGACCGTGTGGACCACGCATCCGGCCTCGTATTCATAGAGGTCGTAGCTGTAGTCGATGCCGATGACGTTGGCCTGTTCAAGCGAAGTGACATCGCTTGAGGCTCCGATATCGAAGAGACACCAGCTTAATTCGGCGGCGCCATAGGCGAAGTTACCGTCGTGGAGAGCGTTGGTGAACATCCACTCGTAGTCCCAGGACTTGCCCTTGATGCATTCCTCGTCGCCTTTGAATTCGCAGGGCAACACCTGTTTCTTCACGGCTTTCTTGGAGATGACGACCCAGTTGTCCTCGTAATACGAATAGACGGTGTTCTTGCCGTTAGAATCGTCCACGAAGGTTTCCTGGGCGTTGAGGTCGGTCCATTGTTTGTCGCCGGCGTTGAAGCTTTTGACGGTAACCGTATGGCTCGTCCCTTGGGTAAACGTGTAAACGTTATTGGTCTTGTATTTGCCGAAGAACCACTTGCCGGACTTATGGCCGCTTACTAAGCTGCCGATACGGCTGGCGCTGGTCCCGTCGGAAGTCGTGTAGGTGGTGCACTTATTGGCTTCGTTACCTTCCCATACGACGTAGGAATACATCGAACCGCTGTCAAAGACAGAGGCGATGTAACGGAAGTCTTTGTAGAGGGAATTCTCCTGCGAAGGTAGAAGATCCCCATAGCCCTCGAATTTGGTCAGGGCCTTTAGGTCCGCGCCAACCGAGGACTGGCTGATGTTGGTGATGTTGCCGCTATACTGCCGATGGATCAGCGGCGCACCGGAAGCGAGCATCGAAAGGCCCGCCAAGAAGATACCTAAACCGTTCATGCGCCCTTCCCCCTATAGAAGAGTTGAAGCGCCGTCTCGGTCACGGTCGAATATTGGGCGTAGGAGAACTTGTAATAGGTTCCGCTCGTCTTGAAGCGGCGGGATCTATCGATGGTCCAGTCGGCCCCGTTTCCCCACGTCTCGCTATGGTAGAGGCCAAGGCAGAGATCGAGGTGGCTGCCGAGGGTCAGTTCGATGTCGCGGGTCGTGAATTCGTGGACCTCTCCGCCCCAAACGGCATAGCCGTTGGAACCTAAGGCGTATTCGAATCTTCCTTCGACGTCTGCTTGCGCAACGGCGTTTTCGAGATCTTCGTCATCGTCGCTAAGATCAAGGAAGCGGGCATCTTTGCCGAACTTCCATCCAGGGATGTCGAGTTCCGCGCTGCTAGCGTAAGCGTGGCTAAGGGCGCAGGCGCCGACTTCGAAGGTGGAGACTTCCGGTTGGCTGCCTTCTTTCGACGCGAAACCTAATTGGGTCAGGCAAGGGGCTCTAGATAGCCACATGCCGACGGTAGAGACGTCGTAAGAGTCGGATTCGCTGTCATATCGGGAGAAGAGTTCGACCTGGACCCCTTCGCCGTCGAGTGCGGATTCTTCAAAGGAACGGGCGCCCATCGGCTCAAAGACGTCGCGCCAATACTTGCCGAAATCGAAATAGAAATATTCCTCGTCGCCGAAATCGGGGACGAAGGAAAGGGCCTTCGAATAGCCGAGCCCGGCGAACTTCGTCGGAGTGATCACGACGCCGTAGGGCTGATCGAGATCCCTGTCCACGATACGGGCGTGGAGCTCGACTTCGTTATGGGCCCCAAAGGGGGATACCTTGGGGAAGGCGACGACGTGGATGGAGCCATCGCCCAATTTGCAATATTGTTCCTGGTTCTCGACGACTTTCTCGGCGAGTACCTCGGATACGGTGACGCAGCCCACGCAGGCTCCGGCGCCGAGTAGGGTGAGAATGATCCCACCGATGAGAGATGCTGTTTTCTTCATGTTGAATTACTCCTTATGAGGTTGAATAGCCATTCCCTCACCCCATCGTTGAGTAGCGAAAGGGCGAAGGCGGCCGTTAGAAGCAGGAGGAGGACCCCAAGGGTCTTAAGGAGCCTTTTCATGGCCCTCCCCCTTCGAGATGGCGATGCAGATGATTCGCCTAGCCGTCTCATCCGCCGTGGCGGAGATCTTGAGCAGGCAATAGAGGCAAACGACCAAGCCCGCCAGGATGACCGCCCCGAAGATCATCAGGGCGATCAGTAAGGCGCACATGGTTATTCCCCAACGGCGGTGAGGAAGATCATCAGCTGCCAGTTGAGGTAGACGTTGTAGGTACCTTCCCGGGAGAAGGTGATGTTGCTCTCGTGGATCGAGGCGAAGTCGTAGGTGGCCCCGAGGGTGCCGAACCAGACGTCGTTATCGCCGTCGACGAACTTCATGATCTTGACGGCGGAATCGCGCTTGATCTTGACGTTGAGCCACTGGGCGACGTCGTTGCCATTTTCGTCCTTGGTGGCTTCATAGCCGCCCTGGACCTTCCATGCGGTCTTGGGATCGCCGGTGAAGGTTTGGTCGCCGACTAAGTAGAAATGGCCGGCCTGACCTTTCTTGGGATGGTTGGAGACGGAGGAGGATTCCTCGTCCTTTTGAAACCAGCCACGAACGTCGGTAGAACACGAAGTAGCGAGGATGGCGGCGGTGGACAGAAGTCCGATTAAGAGGATGTTCTTGGATTTCATGTATATTTCCTTTCTTATTTCTTTTGTGCGGGATTTGAGGGGGATTTTTGAGGCTCCCCCTCAGGCCTTTTGCCTCTAGGAGGCTTGTATTTGGGATGGATGCACATCGTCATTTGGAGACGTAATAGAGACCGCCTCCCAAGGTCTGGATGGCATTGTCCCAGCTGACGTTGCCCTCTCCGCCGTAATAGACGAAGCGGCCGCCGGAATTCTGGTTGCCCCAGACGAAGCCTTCGGTGCTGTAGGTATCGACGGCGTTAGCTCCGGTCACGGCGTGGATCTTCACGCGGAAGGCCTGGCCGTAGCCGATGTCGTAGTCCTGCGCGTACCAGTCGGTGTCGCCGACTTTGGTCATTTGCAGGGACTGAACGACTTCGGAGTTCGCCGCATCGCCGGCGGCCTGTTCCAGATAGAAGGTTTTGACGGTGACGGGATCTTCGACTTCCATGCCTTGGCCTCCGCCGCCGACTTCATCTTCCTCGTCGTCGTTGAACACGATGTGGCTGGATTCGGGATCGATGGAGGTGACCACGGACCCGAATTCGAGGTTCGCGGTGGAGGCGATGGCCTTCATGTTGACCTTGACGTTCACGGATTCCGCGCCACGGGAGAGCGTTGCATTGATCTCATAGTCGACGCCGAAGTAGGCGTTGCCTTCGAAGGTCTGGACGTTCTGCTCGCCCATCTTCGCATAGTCGCTGGAGATGAGGCCTTGGAGGTCGCTTAGCTCGAAGTCATCGGCGAAATCGAACAGTTTGACGGCCCAGTCGTTTCCGATCGTAAGACCGGAATCGACCATGGCGTCGGTAGCGTTGCCAGTGATGTAACCGTGAAGGGTTGCGCTAGGGTTGGAAACCTCGACGCCCCCATCGTCGATGGCGATGGTGTAAACACTGGAGAGGTTGTTCCCGCCTGCGGCGGTGGCCCCATTGGCGGAGATGGTTTCGATGTCCACGCCTGCTTGCGCGGTCAACACTTGAACAAGGCTTTGGGTGAGGTTGTCGTTGAAACCGTTGAAGACTTGTTTGCAGTCGACCAGAATCTCGGCTTTGACGTCTTCGTTGCTCACCGACTGGATGGTGACTTTGGCTTGCGTGGCGAAGTCGGCCAGTTTGGTGATGGTGAAGGTCTGGGCAGAGGAATCGATCGTCGCGGTGAGGAAATTGCCGATGACCGCTTCGGTTTGGCCGTTCCACGCGATGGAGATGGTCATGTCCTTGCGGGTGGCGTTGGCGGGGGTAATCGAATAGGAGTAGGTGTTGGCGATGCTGCCGTCTTGGTTGGTGACCGAGGAGAGGCGCTTGATCTGCATGCCGGTGGCTTTGACGTCATCGACCATGTTGCCCTTTTGGGCGGCGTCTTTGACTTCGCCGGTGAACCAGGTGTCGACGTTCCAGTTCTGGAAGCCGTTGCTCTTGATGCCCACGCCGACGCCGACGGCAAGAAGCGCGGCGGCAGAGAGGACGATCAGGGCCTTTTTGGATTTGTTTTGCTTACGTTTCATGGATGGCTCCTTTCGTTAGTTGGATGCGCTCGTGGAAGCGCTCGAAGAGGAAGATGTGACTTTGTCCTTCTCGCCCGTGAACTTGGCCCCTTTGGGGACGTAGGTGACGGAGACGGTGATGGATTCGTCGCTGTTCTTCTTGGCGGAGAATTTGGGCGCGAAGTCCTTCACGTCCGCATAAGGGGCGTAGAAGAAGGCGCCTTCCTCCTTGGCGAGGGCTTCGTCGTAGTCGCTATAAAACTTGACGTCCTCGCAATGCTCGTACTGGTCTTCGGCCATAATATTGAGGTAGGCTCCGGTGACGCTGGAAGCGAGCATGACGGCGGCGTGTTCTCCGTTGGAGAAGGTGCCGTTGACGACCTCAAGTTTGCCGTTGGAGTTGTAGACGTCTGCGATCTCGAAGTCGGGGAGGGTGTAGTAGGTGTAGCCGCCGGTGAAGGGCAGAGTGTGCTTGTCCTGGTGGGCGAAGCTGGTTTTGATGGTGATGGTCCCATCGTCGTTTTCGGTGGCGCCTTTGGGGATGTAGACGCCAGCATCCTTATGGATGACTTTGGTGTCGACCCAGTTATGGAAGGTGTTGCTAAGTCCATAACCGGCCGCGAGGGCACCGCCGGCCGCAATGACGGCTAGCACGACGATGAGAGCGGTTTTGCTTGAAGATTTCATGGTTGGTTAGTTTCCTTTCTTAGGTGATTTGACTTTGTGGACTCGCACGGAGTAACCGCCTTGTTTCCGCATCAAGCGGGCATGGGCGATCGCCTCGTTCCGGGTGCCGAATCCGTGCACCCTTTGTTTCTTGTCGGGTTCCATTCCGCGTTGCTCGAATAAGGCTTTTGGAATGCGGAACGTCACGACGTAAGCCGTGGGTACAGTCTCGAAGGACCTTTTGTCCCGATAG
>JAILIV010000015.1 GCA_024695105.1 Bacilli bacterium | reverse complement strand
TGGTGGCCCAAGCCGGACTTGAACCGGCGACACACGGATTTTCAGTCCGTTGCTACTACCAACTGAGCTACCGGGCCACAACGCTTGGCGGACCATACGAGATTCGAACTCGTGATCTCTTCCGTGACAGGGAAGCATGTTAGGCCGCTACACCAATGGTCCGTTGTGAAGCGCTTGCATATTATCGGTAATGGGAATGCATAATTCAAGGGCTAAATTCATTTTTCCCTTTTAAGGGGAAACTAGGGTTTGAAGCGCGTCTTCATCCCTTGGGGGATCCCCGTTTTATCCACCTGCTCCCACGCCTGCTCATCCCCAAGGAAAAGGAGGCTTTCCACGTTAGAAGAAGCGAACGCGCCCTCTTCGATCATTTGAATCGAAAGAGGAAGGACGACGGAATGGATCTTCTTGGCCTGGGCGAAGCAGCCACGACGCAAAAACTTCGTCCCTTCCGGAACGTAATAGACCCCATCCGCTTCCTCCTTGCATGCGGGGTAATACATCAAATGGACGGGATGGCCGAAGAAGTCGTTCCCGAAAAGTACCCCGTCGATGGTTTCATAGCCTGAGTAATCCGCTTGAAGGACGCGTAACGAAGGCAGATCGTCCAAGGCGGAAAGGTCCATGCTTTTGAGCGTGCCAGGGATATGCAGTTCTTCTAAATGGAGGCACCCTGAAAACGCGTTTGGGCCAATCGTGGTCAAACCCATATCGGATTCTTCCGCATGGAAGGTGATGGCTCGAAGGTTAGAGCATCCCCGAAACGCCCCGGCCTCGATGGCCATGACGTTTTTGGGGACATCCAGGCTTTCTAGATTCGCGCAACCGCGGAAGCAGTTTTCGGGAATGATATGCAGCGAGAGGGGGAGAGAAATGCTTTTTAGGCTCCGGGCCCCCGAAAAGGCGGCTCGGCCCAAATAGGTTTTCTCCGCCATCTCGAACGTTTCGCCAAGATGGTTGGGCGGATAGGAAACTAAGCACGTGGACGCCCGATCGATGTGCCCATAGAAAAGGATTCCGTCTTTGGAATAAAGATGATTGGCCTTTTGGTTCAAAGGTTTTTTGTGGATGGCTTGGAGGTTTGGCAAAACCGAAGGGTCGCAACGGTATTCCTTCACGGTATCCGGAAGGGAAAGGGAACGCACCCAGGGGGCAATCTTCCCACCGCTAAGGTTAACGGCCACGACGGGCAAGCCCTCATAAGAGGAAGGCACGGAAATGTCTTCTTCTTTGTTCTCGCCTAGTCCGACGAGCGCATAGCTTTTCCCAACCTCCCCGCAATCCCGGTTTCGGTTGAGCTCATATAGCATTCCGCTAAGTTTTTCCATCGCTCCACCAAAAAAGACCGAGAGACGTCCGTAACCTTTCCTATCTCCAGAAAGGTGGGCACCTTGGTCCGCCATTAGGATCCTCCTTGCATGAGGAGTTTTCGACACCGGCTTCTCCAGTCAGGTTCCCGATAAAACAGTGTAGGGAAGCGCATTTGCCTCTCGGCACCTTTATTGTAACCTAAGGAAACAAAAGGAGGTATACCCTCCTATACAGCGTATAAAAAACCAAGGATTCGCTCCTTGGTTTCTTGATTTATTCGATTGGATTAATAGTTCTTTGCTTCAAGTTCGAAGTAGGACTTCGGATGCTTGCAAACCGGGCAAAGCTCGGGGGCGTATTTGCCCACGACGATATGGCCACAGTTGCGGCATTTCCACACAGCGACGTCAGGAGCGACGAAGACGACGCCACCCTGGACGTTCTCCAAAAGCTTTTTGTAGCGCTCTTCGTGATGCTTCTCGATCTCGCCCACCATGCGGAACTTCAAAGCGATTTCGGTAAAGCCTTCCTTCTCGGCGATTTCGGCGAACTTCGGATACATATCGGTCCATTCGTCGTTCTCACCGGCGGCGGCGGCGATGAGGTTGTCCGCGGTGGAAGGGATCTCGCCCCCGCAGAGGTATTTGAACCAAAGCTTGGCGTGCTCCTTCTCGTTTTCGGCGGTCTCGAGGAAGATCGCGGCGATCTGCTCGTATCCTTCCTTTTTGGCCTTGGAGGCAAAGTAGGTGTACTTGTTGCGGGCTTGGGACTCACCGGCGAATGCCGCCTGCAGGCACTTCTCGGTTTCAGAACCTTTCAATTCCATATGTGTTTCCTTTCGGTTTGAACCATTATACGTGGTTTCTCTTCCTAGATGGAAGACAAACGCAACGCGATTACTTCAGTGTCACCGTAAAGGATAATGTGCCCTCTTCTTTTGTAACGATGATCTTCCCGTTATGGAGACGGACGATTTCCTGGGCGATGGAAAGCCCAATTCCCGATCCCTGTTTCTGGTTGGAAGGAGAACGGTAAAAACGGTCCATGATCTGCTTTTCGTCCACTTGGTCGGAAGGGTCGATCGTGTTGGAAAAGCAAAACACGGCCTTCCCCTTTTTGCCTTCGCATAGAGCAAAACGCGCGTTTTTGTTTTCTCCGCCGGCATATTTGGCCGCGTTATCTAAAAAGATGCGGATGAGCTGGTCGATCAAACCTGGATTGCCATGAACCGTCAACGATCCATTTCCTTCAAAAGAGAAGGTGATGCCTTCCCGGGCGAAGACGGGGGCAAAGGCATCCGCGGCCCTCTGCGCGACCTCGCCGATGGAAAAGTCGCTAAAGGGGTATTTCGTCGGGTCTTCTTCCTCCAAACGGGAAAGCGTCACCAACTGATTGGTCATGTCCGTCAGGCGGCTTAGTTGATCTCGGATGGAATCGCCCCACTCACTGTGTCCGGATTCCATCTCGATGAGGTCTAAGTCCGCGGAAATGACGGTCAAAGGGGTCTTGAGCTCGTGAGAGGCGTTGGTGATGAACCGTTTTTGTTTGGCGTAGGCCTCTTCGCTGGGCCTAAAGGCGATTTTGGAAGCGACGATGATCAGCCCCACGAAGACGGCGTAGGCCCCAATGGAGACCAAGGAGGAGATAAGCAGAAACTTCTGCACGCCATCCAGGCGTTCCTTGATGTCCAGGAAACCCACTGCGGTCGTGCCATCGTTTTTGCTAGACAAAGCATAACGGAGGCTCCCGTATTTGCCCCCTTCGATTTCATGGGCATATGCCTTTTGGGCAAGCTGCTGGCACTCTTGCTGGGTGAGGGCGAACATCTGACGGGTATCGGTTTCCCGAATCGATCCATCCTGATTGAACGTGACGACGAAATAATGTTCCTGCCGGAGGTTGACGTCGCCCCCTTCCATGGGTTGGCCTGGCTGCAAGGCCGGCTTAGGCCCTTCGGCCAGAACTTGGCCCAAAACCGTTTGGGCGGTATCTTCCACCGAAAGGTAGTTTGAAAGGTTGATGGCCCCAATGGTGATCGCCAAAACGAAAAAGACCGATAAGGCGGATATCCAAATGAATTTCCAACGCAGCTTTCGGATCATCTTATTTCTCCAAATAATAACCCTGATAACGGGCGGATTTGATTTTCACCTTCGAGCCCACCGCTTCTAGTTTCTTGCGAAGATAGGAAACGAACACCCACACGTTTTCGTTGCCGGTGGAGGCATCGATGTCCCAAGCGGCTTCCATCATCGCTTGGGCAGAGACCATCTTCCCTTCGCTTTCTGAAAGAAGCAGCAGGATCGTCATTTCCTTTTGCCCTAAGGACGCGCTTTTCTCGCCACAGCGAATGGAGCAGGAATCCGCATCGATCACCAAGTCGCCGAACTCCCGTTTCGCTGAGGGGGTGTACGATGCTTTTCGTCTCCCAAGCGCACGGATGCGGGCCAATAGTTCCTCGGTGACGAAGGGCTTAGGCAAATAATCGTCCGCCCCCGCGTCTAGCCCGACGATCTTATCCTCGACCGTGCTTTTCGCGGTCAACAAAAGGATCGGGGTGGCGATGCCTTGCTTCCGGGCGGAAGAGAGGACGGTCAACCCGTCCACTCTGGGCATCATGATGTCCAAAACGATGACGTCGTATTCGTGTTGTTTCAAGCAAAGAAGCGCCTCCTCCCCGTCGTGGACGGCATCCACGACGTAGGAGTTACGGCGCAGCAAGGTCGAAAGGGCCTTGTTTAGTTGAACGTTATCTTCCGCCAGAAGAATCTTCATCGCTTCGCCTATTCTAAAGCCTTACGACAGCGTCACGGAAGAGGAGGATTGCGTCCACGTGTAGATGGACGTGCCGTTGCGCGAGAGCGAGTACGAACCGTTCAAGGCAAGGGAAGAACTGTATACCAGGAACGAGGAATAGGCGTACTCGTTGATGAAGCTGATGGAGATGCCGTCCCCAGAAAGGACGTAGGTTCCTGCGGACAAGGAGGCGGAACCACTGCCGCTTTGGCCACCAGGGCCACCCATGCCACCGCCCATGCCACCGCCCATGCCACCAGAAGAGGCGCCACTGGTCCCGGCATAACGGATGCTACTGGAAGTGGAAGGAGTTTTCTCTAGGCCATTGAAGGCGATCAGCGTGCCACCGGTCATGCTGGCGGTGCCATCGACGTCGAGGCCGGTGGACATGCCGCTTTGGGTGCCGGGGGAGCCACGGGTGACGATCGTGCCACCGCTAAGGGTGAACGAACCGTTGCTATCGATGCCGTCGGTGTCGCCGCTTTTCAGCGCGACGTCAAGGTATCCACCGGTCATCGTGAAGGAACAATCGTTGAACGACTTCTTCGAGCAGTTGACGCCATCATCGGTGCCGTAGATATAGCTTTCCCCGCCCGAGATCTTCACATAGTTTGCCTCGAAGCCCTCGGTCGCGCCGGTCACCACCACCTTGCCACCGGAGATGGCGAGGGTGTTGTCGGCGTGGAGCCCATCGTCGCCACTGACGACTTGGATCGTGCCACCGCTGACGGAGATGTTGCCTTGGCCTTTTTCGCCATTGTCCAACGCCTCGCCATAGTTGGCATGCACCGCGTCATCGCTGGAAGAGACGAGCAAGGCGCCTCCTTCCATGGTGATTTCGTTGGCGGCTTTGACGCCCTTCTCGCTATCCGCCTTGAAGGAGGATTTGGAGTAGAACGAGGAATTCGTGCCGGTTTTGACGGTGATTTCCACGGGGTTTTCGCTATCTTCCTCGGTGATGGTCACGTCATAGGTAGCGTCGATGCCATCGTGCAACGAGTCGACGTAGACCGTGCCCCCGGAGATGGCGATCGTGCCACGTTGATTGCCTTTGGAAGAGAGGTCGCTGTTCTCGGTTTTGATGCCGTTGCCCGTTTTGGCGTAGGCTTGCACCGTCCCGGAGGCGATGGTCACGCTATCCTTCCCTTTGAGGGCGTTATTGTATCCCGTCGCCTTCAAGGTCAGCTTTTGGACCGTGAGGTCTTTGGTCGTGTGGATGGCGTTATTGTAATTGCCCTGCACTTCCAAGACGCCTTTTCCCTTTAACTTCAGATCGAGGTCTGCGGAAATCGCGCCTTCACCTTGGGTTTCGGAGTCGGTTTGCTTGGCGGAACGGGAATCCACGATGAGGTTCTCCGTATCGGCTTTGGCGGAGATCTCCAGTTTGTCGCCGCTGATGGCTTTGATGGGAGAGTCCGAGCCATAGGCGATGCTCACGCCATTTAGCTCCAGTACCGTTTCCTCCCCATCCCCCGCGGCCACTAGGATTTGGCCTTCCAGGTTGCCAGAAAGGGTGTAGGTGCCACCTTGGGTAAGGGTGTATACGTTCTCGCTAACCTCATAAGCACCGTCGGTGGTCACGATCTGAAAGTCGCCATCGCTTTCGCTCACATCGATGGAGGAAGGCTCTTCCACCGAGATGGTGGAGTAGCCTCCCCCGGTCGTGGTTTCCGTCTCCGTGGTGGAAGACACGGAAGCGATCGAAGAGGATGGGGAAGAGATGAGACTCGAACATCCGGCCAAGCCCAGCAAGGCGAAGGCGGATAAGGCGAATAGAATGCTTTTCTTCATGGGGTTACCTCACTTTCATAAGGACTGCGCAGATTCCACATAGGGAAGCAGGCTGACTTCTAGGTTGGAGTTTTTGACGCGGAGGGCGTCGATGAGGCCCTTCTCCCCGCCCAAGGCGAGAAGCCGCACTTTGTAGGAGAGTCGGAACAGGCTCCCCATGCCCGTGGTCTTCACTTCCACGAGCTCATAGGATTTCAGATGGGCCTGAAGGATGGGGTTCAAGGCTTCTTCGTATTCCAAGTCCTCCGGGATCGTGACTTTGAGGAGCTTCTCTTCGCCAAACCGTTTGGAATGGAAGAGGTTGGTGGAAGATAGCGCCACATATAGCCCCGCGAGGGCAAGGGCGACGATCAAGGCGACGAGTAGGTATCCAAGCCCGGCGATGAGCCCAATGGCGATGCCGCCGAAGAGCAATACCATTTCCTCGGCCTTGCCTGGCGCGCTGCGGAAGCGGATGAGCCCTAAGGCCACGGCGATGGTGGCGATGCGCACGGCTCCAGAGGCGGAGTCGTCTAGGAAGATCGACACCATCGAGATGACGCTGGCCACCACCATCGGCATTAACGCGGAAGTGAGGAAGAACCCTTTGGTCGCCCGCATCTTGATCGACGCGAGTAGGGTGTACCCTAGCGCGATCAGAAACGTCGCGGCGATGAGGATGAGGCAGATGAGGGGCTTCTCCAAGGAAGCCAGATAATCAAACAGCGAGCCCATAGGCGTTACCTCCTTTATAGTTCGCGTTGGCCTTGGCGTGGCCGGGTAGGATGTGGGGTACGGCCATCTCCCTTTGGTAGGCGGTGCCTACTTTGGAGAAGCTGGTCGGATAGATTTTCCCTTCGCTTAGGATGGCGGAGAGCCATAAGGGAATGGCGTGCTGGGCCTTCACCTCCAGGATGGCCTCCCCTTCGCCTAGAAGCGAAGCGCCTTCGGAAGAGGAAGACAGATCTAGGTCATACGTGCGGTACCTGGGATTAAGGTCCAAGGTGACGCGCAGGTCGCCATCCTTCTCGAAATAGGCGACGCGGTCGTAGGCGATGAAGAATCGGGGCGCGAGTCCTTCGTGGGATTTCCGGAACTGTTGAAGTTCGGCGGAGATCTGGGTCCCGCCTAATTCCTCGCCACGGGCGAAGAACCCTTCGACTTGCTCCTTCTTGGTGGCGACACGACGCTTGTAGACGATGCCTTCGTGCTTGCGTTTCATCTCCAAGAAGAGCGTGGAACCAGGTTTGGCTACCCCATAGCTACGAAGCCTTATCTTCTCTTTGAACAGAGGCTTCTCCACCGAGCGGCGGATCAATTGCAGCGAAGGCGTGTCGTAATAGAGGGAGCAAATCGTGGTCAGGCCATATTGGTCTTCTTCCATATGGCCAAGAAGCTTTTCGCGAATGAAGGCGACTTGCTCCTTATTGAGGCGATACTTGACTTCGTATCTCCTCATGACGGCGATGATTTCCTGTGCCATGGTCTTTTCCTCCTTGGCACCACTATAAAGGGCGAACCTTAAACCAGCCTTAAGGCATCAATTGTTTTTAAAGATTTCGCGAAACAAAAAGAAGGTAGCCAAGGCCATATCGTTTACTAGCAGCAAGGCGGACGACGAAGGGTTTAGTGAAGCCACGCGTTATTAATCGCTCTTAACCCAAACGTGAGGTTCAATAACACGGTTTGGGCAATCATGGCCATTTCAGTGTCATTTTGAAACTTGGCCATCGCCGCCTCACTCGCCAAGGGACTTTGTTGAAATAATTCAATCATCACGAAAAAACGGCCCTTGACTCTACGATCCGTAAACCTCGCGACGGCCATGCCAAAGTCTATTTCCTTTTTCTTCCTCTTTTTGGTAGACCCTTTTTCGAACATATAGTGAAAACCGTTGTCAGAAACGATGTCGTAAAGATGGGCGTCTTGGCTCTTGTTCCGCATGAACGGATCTAGATGAATCCCGTCTTTTTGGAGAGACAAACGCCTCGGGCCCGAAGAAAAATAATCCGTTACGTAGATAAGGTTTGGCCTAACTTTCCGTTTTTCGGGAATGAGAAACCCCGGAAAAAGGCCAGACACATCGCACTTCGCCATGCTCTTTGTCCATTTCGGACTATTCATGGCCTTTTGGACCTTTGCGTACCTTTGAGCCAAAAACCTGTACGCCTCCGCGACGTTGACTGCCTCTAAAGGGGCCTCCGCCTTGAACAACAAAACAATCGCCGCATCACGAATCTCATTAGCGGAAGGAATTTTGTCTTGGGACAAATGCAGAATAGAGAGTTGGACGCTGACTCTATCGCAAAAACCCTTCGTTATCATATGGACTCCGTCAAACAGCCTAAAGGAAGGCCCTACTCAATCTCTTCGTAATAGTACGAATAATCTATTCCCTTGATGATGAGTTCCCGATTCTCCACGTCATCCGTCAAGGCGCTGCTGACGAGACTCATGATCTTGGATGAGTCATTGGGCGACAACCGCATGGCCTCCAAATATTCTTTCTTATCGATTTTCGACCAATCGACGCATTGCCCTAAAGAGCGGACCAACATTTGGTCCAACCATATTCTGGTGGCTCTCCCATTTCCCTCCATGAAAGGATGGGCAACGTTCATCTCCACATATTTATCCACGATTTCCTGAATGGTACCTTCGGGCATTTTGTCAATCTGCTCCAAGGTCTGAGGAAGATATTGGGCGTTTGCAAACATGAATCCGCCCTTAGAAATGTTTTTATCCCGAATCTTACCAGCAAAGTCATATAGACCGTCGAAAAGGAAAGCGTGGATCTGCTGCAGGCCTCTTGTGGTTCCTACCTCGATCTCGTGAATGATTCCCGACTCGATTAATTCATAAGCTTTCTTTTTGCTTTGTTCGTCCAAGGGGTCGTTGTTCCCTTTGAACCACTCTTTCAAAACCTGACGTTGTTTTCCCGGGAGAACGTCGAGCAAGCACTCGACGCCCTTCATCGTCAGGCAATCCGTATCATATGATTTGCCGTCCGATGCCGTCATTCTCAGTTGCTTACAATTTGTAAACAACTCCTGGTTCCTTCTTTTGATCGCGTACCAATAAACACGGGGATTAGCAGAATCCACCGCGGCGCCAATCAGATCAACCGCGCACACAAGCCAGGACGACAACGTATCATCCCACCTGGATCGAACGGCTTTCTTGTTAAAATATCGAATGGAAGTTTTGCCGATCATATCTATATTTTATATCAGTTGCCTACAAATTGTAAGCATCTGAAACGCGCTCGTTAGGGCAGCTTCTTGCAAACGTGCCCACCGATGACGCACTGGTTTTCGCCAAAGGTGACGCGGACGATGCCATCCCTTCTGCCAAATACGTTCTTGCCAATGGGATAGAACTTGAATTTAAAGTTCCTTCGCACTTCATTGGACGCTAGGCCATAAAGGTCTCCGTCTTGCATCCAAACCTCTTTGAGTTTGAACGTCTTGCAGTTTGTTTCATATTTGCCGCAATAGGACTCCCACTTGCTCTTGTCGGGACGTTTGACGGCCTTAAAGAAAACGGGGCTAACCGAATAGCAACGATACTTATGGCTGAAGGTATATCCGAGCTTTTCGGAAAGATGGACCGACTTCATGTTCGCGGCGTCCCAGGTAGGCTTCCATCCCCTATCCAGACAATCCAGGATCAACTTGGCGGAAGCGGCGCTGGCGAGCCCCTTGCGACGATGTTTTTTATCGACGTCAACCTCGATGTCGATCGCGGAAGGAAAACGATACGCCGTGGAAGCTCCTCCCACCACGTTGCCATCTTTAAGGACCGCATAGCCAATGCCGAGTTCTAGGAATTGCTCCTTGCCGTCGAACCAACCAACAAGTTCCTCTACGTCCTCGTCGTCTGCCTTTTGGCATAGATCATAGATTTCGGAATCGATCTTCTTTAGTTCGTATCCCTCGGGAAGGGCGTCCACCATCGACTGAAGTTTTCCTTTATCAAAAGACGCATCATGCTTAATGGCAAAGCGCGTCCATCTTTCCGCGTCCGGAAAGCACTCCTCGATGAGTTTCTTCCACTTCCTGTTCTGCGGGAAAAGACACAGCCACTCCCGTTCTTTCCTTGTGATCAACGCTTTGTTGGGTTTGCCCGCGCAATAGGCCCACCGACCCAAAAAGCCCACCGCGGATTCCGGATGAATCGGGTCATCCGCATAGATTTTCACTTTCTGGTTCATCACCGTAGGCCAGTACGAAAAAGGCCAATCCCCAAACAAATGCTGGACGATGGAATAGTCTTCAGTTTTATAAACCATGGAAACGCCTCGGAACTATCGTTCCTAATGGTAACCCTTTGCCCGAGCGAACGAAACAACGCAATGATGTTGAAATTGTTAACAAACTTTTGAAATGTGTTGTTTGTTAAAACTACGATTCTCCGTAAGCGATACTACGAAAAAGCACCGATTGCTCGGTGCCATGATGATCTTGGTTGCGGAGGCAAGATTTGAACTTGCGGCCTCCGGGTTATGGGCCCGACGAGCTACCAGGCTGCTCTACTCCGCGATATGCTTTTGCCTTTCGGCTCGCATATGATAGGACCCTCGCCCTCGTTATGCAACACTTTTTTATAGCAAAGCTATTCCTTTCGCGAAACGTCTGAAATCGTTACGCAAAAAAAGAGCCATCGAATGGGGTTCGACGGCTCATTCAGGCGTTTTCCTACCGCGACTTTTTAGGGAAGGCGAAGCGAGGATAAATGCGGTAACGGATGCGGGAAATGCTCCTGCGGATCTCCGAAAGAGGTTGCTCTTCCGCTGGCTCCGGTTTCTTCTCCTCTTCCGGCGGCAGCGGGCCTAAGCCAATCACTCCCAAGGACACATCGTCCCCGATGCCGGTAGAGGAAGCCAAGCGGTCGATGAAGGCTTCCACCGAAGTCATGCCATCTGGTTTAGATAATTCTTTTAACACAGGAACCACGAAGGACGTGCATAGGTTGTCGTAGCTTTGGTATGGGTTGGCGGCCCCGTCGGTGCAGAGCAACACGAAGTCCGCATACTCTAGGGGAATGACCCCAAGCTTCAAATGCGACAGCACGTCCTCGTTGCACATCGAGTAGGTGACGTTGGCCACCGGTTCGTCGTCATCGTCATCGAAGCAAGGGGACACCTTGCCGTCTTTGTAGACGAGAGACTCGCCATCGCCGATGTGGGCGACCACCCACCTCTTCCCGATTTTGGCCGCGCCCATAAGGGTGGTGCCATAGGCGCGCTCGGGCCTGGAGACGAGGTCCTGTCGCTCGTCTTCGTCGAGCTTGGCGAACTCTTCCTCCCCAAAGGGGTGGGCGCCATAGTCGCGCTCGACCAAAGCGTTCCAGGCGCAGAGGATCTGCAGCTTGATTTTGTTGGGGTAGATGGTTTCCTCCGGGCCGATGGAAGAGAACACCTCCTGCACGGCCTGACAGGCGAACTTCGACCCACGGTCGGAACGGATGTAGGAGGCCCCGCCATGGCCATCTGCCACGGCGATCAGGGATAACTCCCCCTCTTGGTAAAGCAAGGAGGCGTCTTGGCAGGGCTTGCCCTCGTCCAAGTGGGAGTAGCCGACGCTAGATTTCGCAAACAGTATCATTTAGTCCCACTCCTCGTCCCCTATTTCGTCCAACGCCTCCGCGATCTGCTGTTGCACGATCGTGTTCACGGAGACGTGCTTTTGGTAATGGATCTCCGTGGCGGAGCTACGCACCTTGCTCGCGGTCAATATGATGACTTGGATGATGCGCTTAAGGAGACCTTGGTTCACGCACTGGATGACCTCGCCTCCCCCCTGCACAAAGCTTTGCAGCACCCGGATGGTCTTTTTGTCGTTAAGTTCGATCGCCACCCCATAACGGAGGGAGGCGCGAAACCAGGGCAACGTCTGAAGCGCCGCTAGCTCATCCTTGTACTTTGCCGAGCCTGGATGGCCATCGGTAAGAAGCAAGATGATGGGGGCCAAGCCTCCGAAGTCGGGCATCATGCCTCCTTTGGAGGTCTTCGTCAGCACCTCGCGCAGCAAATGGTAGGCGCATTCGAGGTTCGTCTGCCCTCCCGCCTTAAGCGGGGTGAAGCGAAACTGTCCCACCGGGGTGGCGGCTTTCCCGCCTAAGTAGCTCGCGGTGGTCCCAAACGGAATGACCGTGAGCATGAAATCGACGTTGACGTTTTCCTTCTCGAATTCGATCAGGTATTTGCGCACGTCTTCGATGGCGGCGTTGACTTCCGCGATACGCTTGCCGCGCATCGAGGTCGAAACGTCGACGAGCAGGACCACGTTCAGCGTGCGCTTGGCGATACGGTCCTCCATCGTTACCACTCCACGTCTTCGACTTCTTCAAGCTTCTCCGCGATCTGGGCTTGGGCGGCTTGGTTCTGCGTGGGCGCCTTGCCCCCGCCGGTCGCGGTCGTGGCGGAAGAGGATTTGACTTTGCTCGCCGTGACGGCGATGACTTTGATGACTTTGCGAAGCGCCTCGGCGGTATATACCTTTAGCACGGTCTCGCGATTGCCGGTGAAGGCTTCCAAAACGTCCATGGCGTCCAAGTCGAGGTTGCCGATGGCGAGGGCGTACTTCAACGCGACTTTGAACCAGCCTTTCTTGCGGAGGGCGTTAAGATGGTCCATCCAATCCGGGGAGGTCGGCATGCCATCGGTCATCAAAATGATGATCGGTGCCACGCCGCCGATGTCGGGCATCGAGCCACCGTTTTCCCTCTTGGTAAGGAAGTTGGCGAGTTTGTCGTAGGCGGCGGAGAAGTTGGTTCCGCTGTCGGCGGAGACGTCGGTCCACTTGAAGTCCTCGACGGTCTTGGGTTCGTTATAGACCCACTTGGCGGCGTCGGAGAAGGTCATCGCGGAAATCTTGATGACCGCGTCGGCGGTGTCCTCTTGGATTTCGGGCATGATGGACATCACGTCGCGGATGGCGTTGTTGACGGAGGCGATGCATTCGCCCGCCATCGAGCCGGAGTTATCGATGACGAAGATGAGGTTGAGTTCCTGACGGGCGATGCCTTCGCCCAGTTGACGGTCAGACATGTTTCTTGGTTCCTTTCTGTTTTAGTTTTGCACGAGGATTTCGGCGATCGCGTCCTCGGAGAACTTGATCTTGAGGTTGTTGACGATGGGGATGACCCCGGTTCCGGAGATGGTGACTTCCTTGCCCGTGGCATCCTTGATCAAGACGTCGTGGTCCAGATGGAGACGAATGCCCCAGAGACTTGGGTTCTTCTTGTTCACCACCACTTCGCCCACGACCTCGGTGTATTCGCTGGAATACTTATCGACGTGGGTGCGGTAGAGCTCCTTGCCCGGTTCGAGCACGATCATCTTCTTGCCGATGTGGAGGATGCCGATCTTCGGGATGCGCGAGCCGCAGTCGGGGCAGCGGTCGTTGCGCTTAGGTTCCTCTAACCCCATGATGAACTGATGGCCGCAGTGGCAGGTCACAAGTTCGTCTGCGTAACGGGCGAGAAGGCGGATCCATTCGATTTCGGTGACGCGCCCGTTCTCTCGGTCGGATAGCCCATCCACGAACGTTTTGTGGAAGGCGTCTTTGATGTAAGTTGGAAGGGTCGGGTAACGCTTCAGCACGGCCGTATGGTAGCCACGGATCGGACGGTTGCTCGGGTCTTTCGCGTTATAGACATAGATGGGGCGTGTGCCGAATAATTCGTTTTCCGCCTCATCGTCGACGAAGTTGTATTCCTTTAGCCTCTCGCCTTCAAACGGATACCCTTTGCATAAGGCGAGGAACAAGATCACGGCGAGGGAGAACCGATCGCTATGCGTGTCGGGAAGGGTTTCCCCACGAACGATCTCCGGCGCCATATAACGCATCTTGCCTAGGATCCCAAGGTTGGTTTTGTCCGCGGTCACGTTGTCGTTGTCGCAGATAAGAAGCGCCCCGGTATCCTTGTCGAGGAAGAAGCTTCCGTCGTTAAGGTCTTGGTAAGAATAGCCTTTCTCGTGGAGTTTTTTAAACGCCTGGCAGAGGCGGATGCACCATAAGACCATGGTGCGGACGTCCTTGAACACGGTGCGCCCGTTCAAGTAGGCGACGAAGGACGAGTAGTTCTTCGGACGGAGATCCATCAGATAGCCTTTATGCCCTTCGGCCTCGACGTACGTCTTGGGCCAAAGGAAGTTATCGTCCGGCGCCCCGTTTTCGATGTTGTTGCGCAGGTTGCGCAGGAAGGACGAAGAGGGCTCTTGCTTGTACATCTTCAAAGCGTATTGCCCGCCTTCGTAGCGCACGAGGTAAACCTCCCCCTGCCCGCCATCGCCGATAAAGGAATCGACGTAGCAGGGTTTGGAGGCGATATGGATCGTCGCGTTTTCTTGCAGAATCATGTGCGGTCATGACCTCCTTTACGGCACCATTGTAGAAAGCGACCTTACACATTAGATGTAACGTAGCGAAAAAACCCGCGATTTCTTTTTCGCGGGTCTTACGTGTCCTTTTAATCCGTGGGAGGCTTCGCGTATTTCTTCCTTATCCCCTCGCATAGGCGCAACATCTCTTCCCGTACCCACGCGGGAGAAACCACCTCGATTTCCGCCCCTTGGGATAACACGAAAGAAAGTATCCTTTCCTTTCCTTGAAGGTAGAGACTGCAACGGTTTTTGCCGTTTTCATCGACGAGAAGACGTTGGTCCGCCCCAAACTCCCTTCCCGCGAAGGCGGGGAGGGCTTTCTCGGAGACATAGAACTCCACTTTTTCCGCCTCCTCTTCCTTCCTTAGGCCAAACCGGTCGAAATAATACTCGGGATTGAAGCCACGCCAAGGGGCGATGGACTCGGTGCCCTGCGTATAACCATAGATGCACGCAAGCGGGAAATCCTCGATTTCGCCGCGGCTTGGGCAATAGGCGAAGAACCGCCACTGCTCGTCGTAAAGGAAGAGTTTATACGGATGGAACGTGAGCCGAGGCGAAGAGGAAGTCGGATAGTTCGCATGGAACACCCGCCCCACGGAAATGCATTCCTCCACGAAGTCATATCGCTTTTCCATCTGTTTGGAATCGATGGAAGGATGGGTGGAGTCGATGACCAAGATGCCTGGGCCTTGGGGGATTTGGTTGGACGAATAGATCTTGCCCATCGCGGAGGTGAAGGCGTCGCGGTGGATGAACTCATCCTGGGCCAAAACGAAATCCATCGCCTCCTGCATCGCCTTGCGTTCGGGTGAAGTGAGCTTTAACGCGGGGAAGCGGCAAGACTCCGCTAGGCGCATCCCACCTAGTTTCCCAGGGACCGTGACGATTTCATACCCGAGCATCCGAAGTTCCACGCGGTAGGCGGAAACGTTTCGGACGTTGGTCTCCAAAAGCTCCGCGAGGGCCTCACGGGAATACACCCTCCCCGAAGAGAGGATGTTGAGCATTTTGATGCAACACTCCGCCTTACCCATGGCTAGTGAATCCTAATCCCCCCGAATTGGGTATGCAATTTAAGCCGGTATCTCCTTTTGCCGCCAGACGTGAAGGTGCCGTCGACGTCGCGGGTGCGTCCCAAAAGTTTGGTGGGACGGGGGCTAAGTTTCTGCCCGACCTTAAGATCGAGCGAGCCCATGTCCAGATCCGCCACGACGACCTGATAGGCGCGGGTATTGTGCGTGGCGTCGATCTTTATCTCGCCATAATGGCTTGATAGGAAAAGATTCTCAACATCGGAAGCCAAATCCATGAAGCCGAATTGGGTCTCCACCCGAGCGGTGTTGCCCCGTATCTCCCCCACGATCGACCCGTTTTCGCAGCGTAGGTCGTATTCCTCCGCGTCGATGCCATCGTGAAGTTCGATGTTACTGTCCACGCCCGAAATCTGGACCTTATGCAGATGCTTCACCGAACAATAGAGGTCGAGCCGACGCGGAAAGGAAGAAAGGTCTAAGGACAATTTGCCCCCGCGTATTTTGGCAAGAGGAGGTTGCAACGGGATTTCTTTGTTGCCGTCTTTCAAGACGAAAGGCTCGGGCCACTGCCTCTGATGAAGATGGAAGACGGCCGCCCCAAACTTCACGGAAAGGCTCGAAAGGGTAGCCGGGGCCTTTTGTTTCTTCGGAGTCGGGGCCGGCGTTTGGGCTGGCTCTCCCTTCGGCTTCTTGCCCACGACGATGGACTCCCCTTTTTGATGGGCGGGTTTCTTCGGGGCGGGAGCTTGGGCTTTCTCTTGTCGCGCCTTGCCAAGTTCCTTCGGGCACACCACGGCGGCGAGTGCGTTGATCGCGTCACGGAATTCCTCCCACTGCCACTGCGGCTTGTATTTGGGGAACAAGGGCTTCAAGGCGGCTCGGGTTGCTTCCAATCCTTTCTCTTTAAAAGAAGCGTAAAGGTCGAACTCTTCGTTCACCAAAAGGAAAAGAAGGAGGATTTTGCGTTGATAACGGTCCCCGGCGATGTCATCGGAAAGCAGGCATTTGCAACGAAAGGAATCCCGCAAAACCTCGGGGCCATGCTTCGCCAATAGGCGTTGCAGCGCTTCTTCCAGGGTCATCGAAAGGTTCCTTTCACGCTTTCATGCTATGCAACAATGTTACATTTTGAATGTAAGAAGGGGAAGAATCGCTCACTTCTTCTCGAAGACGTAAATGCGGGCCCCGAAGTCCAAAAGGATGCGGGTGGAGTCGTCATATCCCGTACCGGCCCATTGCCTTCCGATTTGAAGCGCCCCGGCGTTTAAGGTACACCCTTTCGCTTCGCCTTTCAGCCCTTCCGCGTCCAAGCCTCGGAACCGCGACAAGACGTTCACCAAGACGCCCTCTTCCTTAATGTGGACGGGGGACACTTGGTTGATCAATGAGCCAAAGGTCTTGAGGCTATGGTATTCGGGACGCACTGAATAGGCATAGGTCGCTTCAGGGTCTAATCCCGCCATCGGAAGGGTCTCGTTGCCCGGATGCGGGGTCTGAACGTAATTCACATAAGTGACAAGGGCCTTATTCGCGTCGGCCACCTCCACGATCAAACGCCCATGGCCATGCTCGAAGGTATCCAATATGCGATAGATGCCAAACTGCAACGTCTCACGATGCTTCTTATAGAACTCGATTTGGGATTTAATGGCCTTCTCCTCGATGGAATCGAGTTCAGAAATGTCCATCTCGTAGCCCAAGACGCCGATCGCGGCGACGTCGAACTTCGTGCCAAATCCCGTCTTGCGGAGCATCTGGTGGTTGGTTTTGGCGGACACGTGGTTGGACATGACCGACTGCGGATAGCCAAAAGACATCTCCAGTTGCATCTTCGCCCGTTCAAACGAATCAGTGTCGTCGCTGACCCACCCTTGGGGGAAATAGGAGAACATGCCAAGGTCGTTCCTCGCCCCACCTGAGGCGCAATTCTCAAATAGCACATCAGGGAAAGCCTTAGTGAGGCGTCCAACGAGGTCATATAGGCCAAGTATGTAGTCATGGAGGAAACTGCCGCTATTGGGGATGTCACAGATCGTGCGGTTATAGTCCCACTTCACGAAATCGATGCATCCGGTGGAGAGATGGTTGGAAAGCGCATCGAACAAATAGTCACGTACTTCTTTCTTCGTCAGGTCGAGCACCAACTGATGCCGACCAAGGCTTGGCTCATGGATGCCATCTTGGATCACCCAATCGGGATGCTGTTCCAACAAATGAGAATCAGGAGAAGCCATCTCGGGCTCAAACCACAATCCGAACTTCAGCCCCAACTTCCGCACGTACTTGGAGATCCCCTCGATGCCGTGGGGCAATTTCTTTTTATACACATCCCAATCGCCCAAAGAGGAATTGTCCGCGTCGCGATGCCCAAACCACCCGTCATCCAAAACGAATAACTCGCAGCCCAAATCCTTCGCCTTTTTGGCCAGGGAATGGAGCTTGGCTTCGTTAAATTTCATGTACGTCCCTTCCCAATTGTTGAAGGCGATCGGACGCGGGACGCGGGCGAAACGGGTCGGAATAACGTGGTCATTCACAAACGCGTGCATGTGTTTGGAAATGCCATTAAGGCCGTTATGGGTGTAGGTAAGCACCGCCATCGGAGTTAAGAAGGTATCCCCAGGGGCAAGCGTCTTCTCTAGCCCGCGAGGAGAGATGCCCTGCTGAATGCGGATTAGGCCAAAGGCATCTTTCTCCACCACGATGCGATGGGAACCCGAATAGATCAAATTGAAGCCATAAACCGCCCCCGTGCGTAAGGACGCGTCGTCCCGGCGCACCATGAAGAAAGGATTGTGCTGATCCGAAGAACTTCCCGAATCGCTTCCAAGTTCATAACGGAAATGTCCAATCGGGGTTTCCGCGCGTTGGAATTCCCCCGCCCAGGAGCCATAGCTCGCATGAAGGACATAGCCTTGGTCCTCCAAACAGAACTGGCTGGAATACACCCGGCGAAGCGTAAACGGCTTCTCCCCGACGTTACGTACCAAAACGAATTTGCCGATGACGTCGCAATCCTCAAAGACGGCGTAATGGAGTTCCAGCTCGGCCCCCATCTTCTCATCGCGGCAAAGCAGAATAAGCTCCTCCGCCTCGCCATGAGGGGTCGGATACCCTTCCATCTTTTCCAAGGGACGGGATAAAGCGGAGACAAATACGAAGTCATAAAGCCTCCCCTTGTCGGAGACGATTTCTAAGCTTGGTGAATAATCATCGCCCTTGAATGGGGTACTGTATTCGCCGTGTATTGACGGTAAGGCGAGCTTCTCCGACTGTTTCTCGTCATAGACGATGGTCCTGCCAGTGGTCACCCCATCAGGAACGGCCGCCAAGGCAAGGTCATCATGCTCTAAGCGGCGGCCATAATGGTCGCAGACGACTTTCCCGATTTCGTTGACGCGTAACAAAAGCGTCGTCTCCCGCGTTGAAAGCGCGAAGGTTTTCTCATTGATTGTGATCATAGGAAAATTATGCCCACTTTCAGGCGCACGCGGAAGGAAAACGTTTACTTGGCGGCCTTGTTGCCGGCTTCTTCGTTCTTTTTCTTGGCCTCTTCTGGCGAATCGACCTTCACGTAACGGATGTATTCGTCGTTGACGCAATCGGCGGACATATCACGCATGAAGATATACACCTCATCGCGCATCTTCTTCTTCCGTTCGGGGATGGAAAGGGTCAAATCCGGATACACGGGCTTACCGATATGGACGGTCATCACCGGCGGGGCCGACTTGCGGAACTTCCTGCGGCGGTAGGTCACGCAGACGGGGCAAGCCGGAACATTCAGTTCCGCGGGGTAGACAAAGGAGGCGTCCGAGAACGGACGAATGTGGGTGTAATAAGGCCAAATGTGGGCTTCGGGGAAAATGGATATGGCCCGCTTCTGCTTCACGCGGTGCCGGATGCACTCCACGAAGTCGGTGTGCTGCTTGGGGGTTTCGGGAACGGGGATCGCGCCTAGTAATTGAACCAAGTAACGGATGCCTGGGATGGAGGTCGCGTCTTGGTCGGCGACGATATAGCAACGCCTTGGCCCCGAGACGTAAAGCTGGATGAGCATGGCGTCGATGATTTGGGTGTGGTTGGTGTAGAAGAACATCGCCTTCCTCCGCGTGTGGCGCAGGTTCTTCTTGCCCCGGATACGGATGCCATAGAGCAACTTGATGGCCAAATACAAAATGGGGATGGCGAACACCCAATACAAAAACCACGAGAAGAAACGGGAAAGGATGTCCTTGTGGGCGTACTTAAAGCTCTCCGGAAGGGTCTTCCGGGTGATTTTCGTCCCGGCGAAGTCGTCGGCTAACGCATCGAAGTAATAGTACGTCTTCTTCGGTTTCACGAAGTGTATTATGCCCACCCTCCCGCCTTCGGACAAGCAAATGTAAGCGCGCACATGCGCACAAAGCGAAAAAGTGTTTGGAAAAGGGGGACGATTTCCCTAAACTAAGGCGGCTATGAGAATCGTCTTCGTATTAGAATGCGCCAACGCGATCACCAATGGCACCGGCGCCACCTGCTATCGCTTCGCCAAGGAGCTCCAGAAAAAGGGTCATGACATCGTCATGCTTGGGGAAAAGATGAAACCCGGGGAACCAAGTAGGTTCACGTACTTCGGCCTGAAGCATTTTACCTTTCCCATCTTTGAACCGCTCATCGTAAAGGAGGGGTTCAACTTCGTGCGTGTGGACTACAAGACGATCTATGAAGCCATCAAAGGCGCGGACTTGGTCCACCTTTTCCTTCCTTTCCGCCTCCAATCGGTCGCCCGCCTCATCGCGGAAAGCCTCCACGTCCCCGTCACCTGTGCCTTCCACCTCCAGCCCCAGAACATCACCTCCGCAATTGGCTGCGGGAAGATCGGTTTCATCAACGCCATCATAATGTGGGGTTTCCGAAAATACCTATACGACCACGTCCGGCACGTCCATTGCCCCTCCCAAATGATTTACGAAGAGCTCATCGAGCACCACTATCGCAATAACGTCTTCCACGTCATCTCTAACGGCGTGACCCCCTTCTTCCATCGAATCGAGGCCAATAAGCCCGCGGAGTTCGCGGACAAAATCGTCGTCACGATGTCCGGGCGCCTTTCTCGTGAAAAGCGGCAAGACGTCATCATCAAGGCCATCGCCCGTTCCAAATACAACGCCCAAATCCAGCTCATTCTCTGCGGACAAGGGCCCATGAAGAAGAAATACGAAAAGCTCGCGGCGAAAAAAGGCGTTGTCAACCCTATCGTCATCCGCTTCTGCAACAAGGAAGAACTGCGCGAGATCCTCTCCTACACCGACATCTACGTCCACGCCTCCGACTTCGAGATCGAAGGTATCTCCGCGCTTGAGGCCATCGCCTGTGGGGCCGTGCCCTTAATTTCGGATTCCAAGCTAAGCGCCACCTCGGCCTTTGCCCCCGACCCCATCTGCATCTTCCGCCATGGCTCCAGCAAGTCCCTCCAAGCGGGCATCGACCACTTCATCGAATACCCCCAAGACCGCGCGGCCATGCAAAAGCTCTGCCTCCAAAAAGCCCCCGAGTTCTACTTGGACAACATGGTCGAGAAGATGGAACAGATGTTCGTCTCCGCCGTGGAAGACTACAAGACCGGGCGCGACATCTGTCAAAACCGCCTGCGGAAGAAAGACCGCCGCGAAAAGCGCGCCATCTACAAACGCCTCCTTCGTGAAGGCGTCGTCGACGAAATGCCAGAAGAGCTTCGCTAAGGCGGGGCTTTTTTCTTTCCCCCGCGCCTTGTGATACAATCCATCTACGATGAGATATGACCTAAACCAAGGATGGTCTTTCACCCCCGGACGGGCGAATTTGGCCATCTCCGAACCCCAAAAGCACCTTCCGCAGGTAATGATTCCCCATTGCGTGGACCTTTACCCGACGCAATACATGTCCGAACGTTCCTACCAAGGGGAGTACACCTACCAGTTGGTGTTCGACCTCAAAGACGACCTACCTGTCAAAGACCTTCATTTCGACGGTGTCATGCTGCAGTTCGATTGTTACCTTAACGGCGCTTCTTTGGGCCATTTCATCTCCGGATACCTGCCCGTGGACATCGACGTCAGCGCCTTCCTTCGCCCCAAAGGCAACGTCTTGACCCTTTTCGTCGACGGAAGCGAAGACCCCACGATCCCGCCTTTTGGCAAAGTCGTCGACTATCTCACCTATTGTGGCATCTACCGCGAAGTCTATCTGACTTC
>JAILIV010000012.1 GCA_024695105.1 Bacilli bacterium | reverse complement strand
TTGTATTATTCAGGAACCTATGAGGAGTTCCAGGGCATTGTCTTTGAACGCTTTGCGGGCCGGAAGCACATTTTGGATTCCGTGTCCAAACTATTCGTTTTTAACGAATCTGGTAAGTACTACCAGGCTATATTCGACCATTCCTCGACGGTGGAATCCCGTGGGTTCGATAAGGGCTTGGTGGACATTTATATGTCGCGTGACATCGCTAGAATCCGGTCGACGTGCAAAAAGGCCTTAAAGGAGAACCCTGGTGGAATAGAGTCCTATGTCCGTTATTGGGACAACCAGTTGAAGGTGGTCGCGGAGACTTCGTTCTTTGGTTTGCCTGAGGAGTTTAAGGATTATCTATTAGATAACAAGGTCTGCTTATTGATGGATGACGTGATCATCGATTACGCGATAACCAAAGACACCAAGATCAACAGAATGCGGAACGGCAAGTACACGAAGTGGACCAAGTCCCACTGCGGGGACTTGGTGATAGAAGGCGATGTGCTCAAACAGTTTGCCTTGGACAAGACCGAGTACGAGGAATGGGAGCTATCCTTCCCCCCTGCCACGGTGAATATGGGCAAGGAGATAACCTCGATCGCGCAAGACGCCTTTAAAGGCGTGGATGCCCTTTTGATTAACTATGACGGATCCGTGAAGGATTGGTTTAACGTGCAGGTAGGGGAGGACTTCCGCAAGCTAGGGCCGCTTGTTCGTTGTCTCGATGGCATGGTGGAATACGTGAAGGTGAGCCACCGAAAGCGGGAAACGCGGGACCTTTACTATGGCTATGCCCATATGGGGAACCAATATCGGTATAGTTTGCAGTTCGCCGTAAGGAAGGCCAACATCTGGGAGTTCATTAAGCTATCCCATAAGTCCATCATCTCCTGGGACTATTTCTGTGGAACCAAATACCATTGCTACGACTATGACGATAACGACGCGGAATACTGCATCTTGGATTACCATAACTTCAAGATGATCGAATGCTGCGACGTGGAAGCGGGTTGATTGATACGTTGTCGCGCTTCATAATCGACGACAATCGTAGAAGAGGGGGCGATTCCTTCTTCGGCAAATAGGGAGGCAGCTTCGATGGAAGTGGATCAGGTTTACGCGGATGATTTCCTGCATTATTACGCGAAGGGTTTCTATGGGGAGATGCCCCCTCTAGAAACGTATGCGGATGAGAAGCGTGGCATCCTTTACGCGGTGCTTCAAGCCTCCAAACATGAAGACTGGGTGAAGATCGTCTCCGCGGGGGCGAGCATCCATACCAAGGGCGCCTGGGTGGAGATTGTGATCACCGCCTTGAAGTCCGTGTGGGAGGATGAAGAAGGCCGTCGTCTCATAAAGGAACTCCAGGAAGTGTTTTTGAAGCATAAGTACAAATTCGACCTATTCGCCGATTACCGGTTGCCCTTTGACCCAGACCTCGTTCCGCTTCCCGAGGAATTCAAGAAGCGGTTTGGGAAGGTGGCCATGAGCATTTCTTCTCCGAACGGTGGTTTACCCGTCACCGTGAAGGTTGACGATAAGGATATCGAAACCATGGACACCTTTATCGTGAGTCCGTTATTCCTAACGGAAGAGCAGGTGAAAACCTACGAGGATCTCCGGAAAGACAATCCGCGCATGTCGAGCCTGTATCTTGTTTCCACTCTTGCCGACGAAGAGGATTGCTTGGTTTTGAAGTAAACGGCATAGATTTGCTTGCTCGGCGTTTACTTTTGGCGACGGGCTTTTGTTTCGCCCCATGGATGCTTCGCGACGATCTTAAGGAATCGGTCGTTAGTCCGCTTGACTTCGGAGGTTTGGCCGACGAAGAGGTCGTCGCATCGGGCTATTCGCCTTGGGGCAGGGGATTGCGTGTGGAACCATGTAGATGGCCTTTATGTGGCCTACTGGTTTATAGTTTTAGCAATCGGGCGCGCCCCTACCCATTTATGGAGGATCCATCATTATGAAACCAACTATCGCGACTGTCATTTTGAACGAGTATGCGGATGCGTTGACCGCCAAAGGGATCACCCCAAGCGCCACCGCCACCCGCAAGGCCGCCTTGAAGAAAGCCTTGAATTATTTCAAGAACCGCAAGGAACTGGACGAAACGATCAAAAACCAGCCGAAGTTTGGCAAATTCATCGTCCAAGTCCGAAACGATTTCCCCAAGAAGGAGGCGGATAAGATCCGCAACGCCTTGGTCAAGTACGCGGAACTGATTCTAGGCTTGTCCATCGCCTCCGACCCAGCCGAAGTGAAGAAGGCGCTTCTATCCTATGCCGACGCCGTCGCCGCCTTTGATCGGTTTGGCGAATTCAACACGGACAACATCGTCGGCGAATATGGGGAAGATTACGTTTGCAAGAAGTTTAAGCTGGACCGTTCCTTCACCAACTCCAAGGATTATGACGCGGTATTCGAGGAAAACGGGGTCATTAAAACCGTTCAGATCAAGGCCAGATGGGCCAGGACCTCTCAGGAGTTAAACGGCACGAACGTATTTGGGGACATCAAGCCGAACAAGATCGATTATTTCGTCGGGGTGATCTTCGATTCGCGTTTCGACGAGGCGGTGTTGATCGTCATGGACCAAGCGATGATGCAAGACTACTTTACGGTGAACACCCGTAAGAGAAAAATCGTGATATACAACCCAAGTTTCGATTTCGACCGCTTCTGTCTAAAGGCATTGAACAAGAAGAAGGTCCGTTAATAAGAAAATGGGACAGATAAGGGCCATTCGAGGGCTCAATGTCACGGGAGTGGGCTTTGTGTGCACGTCAGGGTTCGAAGAAAGGATTCCTGGCGTATCCTATCTTGAAATGAGCGATTTGTTCTTTGGGGAATAGCCCTCGCGATTTGGAATGGTAACGCACCCCCGGGCGAAAACGACCGACGTTAAGCTATGCGGCGCGGAGCAAACAAAGGACGTTGTCGACGAGTTTGAAGACCTCTTGGGGGAAATGCAGTAGTCAACGAAAAGTACGTGTGCATTTTTTGCACGCGTACCTTTAAGGCGCCGGAGGAAAGAATCAACTATATAAGCAAGACTTCCGCGGGCTATTCCCGAAATAGGCTCTCCATGGACAGAAGAAGGGAGAAACAGCGCCTGCTGATGTCTTCTTTCGTCGCGTGGTATTCCTCCACGCCCCCATGGACGGAATCCCCGACCATCTTGCAGGAGAAGCAGGGGACGTTAAACCGGGCCGCCGTGTAGGCGATGCCTGAAATCTCCATGTCGCAGATATCGGCTTGGAAGGTTTCGTGGAGCCATTGCTTCCGCTGCGTCGAAGCGATGAAGGCATCCCCGGAAGCGGCGCGGACAAGCGGGGCTTCGGGCATGGCGTTGTGGGCTTGCTTCAGCAAAGAAGCGTCTAAGGGAAGATAAGGGGAGTCAAATCCTTCATGACGGCCTAAGGGGTAGCCTTCCATGAAGTTTAGGTCCGCGTCGGAATGGACGACGTCTTCCACGAATACGAATGGGGTGGAGGCGATTTGTTCGGTTAATGCGCCTACCACGCCGAAGTTAAAGATAAGGGATACTTGGTAATTGAGAATGAGGTATTCGGTCGCCTGAATGGCGGCGAATTGACCCACGCCACAATGGGCGACGATCAGTTCGCTTTGCCCCACTTGGTAGCAGGATAAGGCGAAGCCATGTTCCTCTTTCTCCCATAGGGGTTCGTGAAGGTTTTCTTTTACGGCGTCAAGTTCTACGGCGACGATTAATCCGATGCGTTTCATGATGGTTATCTCCTATGCATCAAAGTATATAAGGAGCCTGATAGTTACTCTATATAGTCGAAATCACGATACGATTTCATACCAATCCATCAATGTGGCCATGACGAAGGCGGTGAACTCAAAGCAGAAGTCGAGCTTTTGTTGGGCGTCGAGTCCTTGCTTACGGTCATCGATGGTGACGTGCTTATGCAGGTTGGCGTTACGACACTGGCTGGTCCAAGTAGAGAGGATCTCTTTGAAAAGGTCGCTAGGGGAGAAGGGATTGGCGTGAGTGGAAGCGAAATGGAGGTCGTTATCCTTTTCGAGCCAACCGACGGAAAGCTTCAACGCCTTCGCGGCCTGTTTATCTTCAAACGCCTTCGCGTACCCATGGATCCTTTGGGTGATTTCGCGTCCGGAGGCGTCATAGACGCGGACCGTTGCCTTGTTGAGCCAATCCAAGAAGTGACAGAGGTCTCCTAGGGTCACTTGGTCTTCCCATTCGGGGTTGGACAGCTCCACGCTTTCGCCCGTCGCCCTGCGGATGGCAAGGGGCCGATAGCCCGATGTCGTCGCCTGCTCTAGGCCTAGTTTCTTTATTAAGTCGCAGATGAAGATCTCCACGCTTTTGAATAGGTTCACCAAGATGGGGGTGTATTCCATTCCCGCGAATAGGGGAGAGAACTCTTGGAACGGACGGAGGTAATAGGAGGTCTCCAACAACTTGAGGTCTTTGATGCGTGTCCCTCTGAGGATGTTCCCAGTGGTTTTCTCTGAGGTGAGCCTCCACCGTTGCACGGCGTCGCTCACTTGGTCCTCTAAGATGGTCTCGCAAGCGGAGAAGCCGCTGTAGAAGTCATAGGTGACGCGGCTCCAGCTGCCATAGCTGACGAGGGTTTGGGAGAAACCGCCATAGTAGATGGAGAGGTAATAGAAGTCATTAACCCGTTTCTTCTCCTCGGGTTTTAGTTCCTCATAGGCGGATTTCTTTAATAACTCGGAACACCAATCGAAGACGCTGGAGAGAACTCCTGCCTCAGGAAGGACGCGGGCTTTCTTCTGCAATAAGGAGAGAACCTTATATAGGCTGGGGCTAAGGAAGGCAGCGCGCTTATGCGGATCCTTTTCGTTGAAGAAAGTCGTTCCGGATAGTTGCAACAGATCCAGTAGCCTATTCCATCCCAAGTCGAAGGCGTCGTTGATGGTTTTGGTCGCTTCGTGGGAGAAGTAATGGTCTTGCTCTGCGATGCGGAGTCGTTGGTCCAATAGCTTTTGGAACTCGGGGTCGTCTTCTTGGATGCCGAAGTGCTTTCGGATCGTTTCGCTCCCGCGTTCGATGTATTTGGCGCGCACCTCGCTTTCGATGGCCACGTAGTCGGGGTTGATCCATCGTAGGAGGTTCTTTGCGGTTTGATCGATTCGTTTGGCGAGGGTAGTGGCGTCTTCGCATAGGCAAGCCACGTCCTCCTCCCGGCCAAAGATCCGGGCGAAGGATTGGATGGTTTCCACGACGGTTTTGCGTTTTCGCAGCGCCTGTTTTGCCGCATTCGACAATTCATTTCCGCTGGACATGACTTTGTTTTCGAACGGGGCGTTATGGATGGCTGGGCCAAAGTCATCGAAACCTAGACCGGATCTACGGATGGCATCGATGGCTTCGAGGACTTGGCGGAGCAAGACGCTATCCGACCAGGAATCCGGAAGCGTGGCTAGACCACGGTTCGCGATATCCTCCGCCACGTCTAGATTGTTGGCGAGGAAGGAGAACAACGAGTCATAAAACTCGTAGTTTCCGACCAGCTTGCAAGGATGGCAGGCGACACAGAGGCGGAACACGCTTCCTTTTTTCACATAGTAACGTATGCGATTGCAGAATTGCCCAAGGCTGAGGATTTCCCCGCTGGGTTCGGATTGGTCTTTTTTGCTGGGTAAGCGGAAACGGGCTTGTATTTCGCGGAGTGCTTGGAATGGTTCCATGGTGGTTCACGTCATGGTAGCGTAGCAGATGCGGGGCGCGCAAGGCGTTTTGCGTCGCTTCTCGCCCTTTCGCTTTAACCGAAGGATGATTATTGCAACGAGGTGCCTTTATGAAGAAAGCCCCTATATTGTTTATTGCCGCATCCCTTCTTTTGTCGGCCTGCTCTGGAGGCGGGGAGAAGGCAACCGTCCAACGGACATTCGACCCCAACGTCTTGCCCGAGGAATACGGACTTGTCCGTAATGGCATCGACGTGGAGCTATATCGGCCCGACATCGACCGGTGCCTGTCCCAGTTCTACGAAGGGTTCGCG
>JAILIV010000002.1 GCA_024695105.1 Bacilli bacterium | reverse complement strand
ACCAAAGAATGAACGTAGGACTCGTCGTGCATAATGGGGGTGACGCGGTCTACGCCAATACCGAACAACACGTCCGCCTCGATGATCTCAAACCCTTTGTTCATCATGGTCGCGGAATCGATGGTGATCTTCGCGCCCATGGCCCACGTAGGGTGAGCAAGGGCGTCTTTGGGCGTCACGTGCACAAGGTCTGCCCTTGTCCGATTGCGGAACGATCCGCCCGAGGCGGTGATCCAAATTCGGGAAAAATCCTCGCGGGAAATGAAAGAAAGAAGTTTTGCGATCGCCACATGTTCGGAATCGATGGGCCAAAGTTTGCCATGGCCTTCGCGAAGCAATTGGTTGATGATCGCCCCTCCCACGACGAGGGATTCCTTATTCGCCAAGCAAAGGATTCTGTCGTGACGTAACGATTCGACAGAAGGAACCAAACCCGCAAATCCCACCAACGCGTTAACCACCATTTGGCATGGACAGGCTTGAATCAAGGAAACCAAACCTTGGTCCCCAAAGAAAAACGTCAAGGACGGGTATTCGTTTTGAAGGCGAAACGCTTCTTTTTCTTCCTGCACGCATACGTATTGAACGGAAGGAAAACGGGAAAGGATCATCGGAACCTGCTCCACGCGTTTTCCTAAGGAAAAACCACGCAGGCAAAATCGTTCCGGATGCTTTTCCAAAATGTCGAGGCTTTGGTTGCCAATCGAACCCGACGCCCCAAGAAGCAACACGTCCCTCATGCGATGAAGAAGTTGGCGCCTTTCTCAAACACGACGATCAGGATGGAAGTGAAGATGGAGCAGAACATCAACGAATCGGCACGGTCAAGGACACCACCATGGGCCGCGAGCAATTTGCCATAGTCCTTCGTTCCGAAATAACGCTTGATAAGCGATAACGTCAAATCGCCAAGCACCGCGATCAAGGGTAAGCCAAAGCTAAGGATCACGGCGGCCCACCACTTCGAATCCGTGCCGAAGATGTGGATGGCGGGCAAGATGGGATGCCCTAAAGCCTCCACCATGCAGGCGAAGCCAAACGTCAACGCCCCGCCGAGCAACCAGCCACCGAAGAAGCCCTCCCAACTCTTATTTGGGGAGACACGTGGCGACATTTTGTGCTTCCCGAAGAACACGCCGACGAAGTAAGCCATGATGTCGTTGCCAAACGCGGCAATGACCACGAAGAAGAACAAGAAGGCAGAAGACACCCAATCGAAGAAATGGTCCCCCACTTTTTCCGGCTGCATCGCGGCGGGATGGTAACGGAGGAACAACATGCACTGGAAGCCTAAGCCGACCAAGAAGGACATGGTAAAGAGGAATACGATGTCGCGGATGTCAAAGTCTTTGTCGCATAAACCAAAGACGAAATAGACACCCAAAGACGTCGCTAAGGCGTACCAAGAAATCGAAGGCTCATCAAAATGGGATTCCAACGTAAACCTATACGTTTCGGGATTCGCGTTATAGGCGATGATGTTGGATTTCACAAACGCCCAATAGACGAAAGAAATGGTGATGATGTAGGTAAACACCCACACGTACCACTTATATCGCTTTTGCGTAACGTGGATGAACTCGTAAATAGCGAACCCAAGAAAGAAGGACATGAAGATAAAGAAGGCATAGCCGCCAAAGAAGACGGCGGGGATGCCCGTCGCGGCGAGGATGACGCCGACGATGATGCGCGAGGCCATCGACTTCTTTTTCTTCTCGTCGAGTTCGTTGACTTCGAAGTGGGGATGCTTCTTTCCGTTCTCACTCATTTTTCAATCCTCCATACCGGCGGTTGCGGTTTTGGAATTCCTCTAAGCAATCGATGAAGGCTTTTCGTTTGAAGTCAGGCCATTTCACAGGCGTGAACACGAATTCGGCGTAGGCATTTTGCCATAACAGGTAATTGGACAAACGTTGTTCGCCCGAAGTGCGGATCATCAAATCGACGTCGGGGAGGCCATGAGTATACAAATGCTCCCCGAAATAAGGCTCATCGATCGCGTCGATGTCCACTTTCCCTTCTTTGGCTTCTTGGGCAATGGCCCTGCAGGCACGAACGATATCGTCACGGCCGCCATAGTTCAAACAGACGTTTACGACGATCGCGTTGTTGTTCTTCGTCCGCTCATACGCAGCGATGCAGGCGTTTCGGGTAGAGTCGCGAAGACGGGCGATGTCCCCGGAAATCTGAAGGCGCGCTCCGACGGAATCCAAGTAATCGATCTCTTTCGCGAACCATTCTTCCAAATAGTCCATCAAGTGGTCGATCTCGTCTTGGGGACGGTTCCAGTTCTCCGTGGAGAAGGCGTAAAAGGACATGCAATAGATGTTAAACTCGCGGCACGTCTCGAATATTTCCATGATGCGGTTCATGGCCTCGCGGTGCCCAAGGTGGCGTGGTAACCCCCTAAGGTTGGCCCAACGGCCATTCCCATCCATGATAAAAGCGACGTGCTGAAGCTTTTTCGTCAAAACAAATGTCTTCTTTTTCGGCATAGCCGAATTATAACCGCGCGTACGGTTTCTTCCTAGACCTCGCCGTCAAAAGGCTCAGTAATTGTTGATACAAAGTTCCAAATCGGCGTAGAAAAGCGGGTGGTCAAACGAGTCCGCCGCAGCGACGATTAAATCCAAAATGTGCTCGCGCAGGTCGTATTCCATTTTGGCTTTGGCGCTGCCTTTGGCCTTGGAATAGGCACGGCTATACCAACGGATATCGCATTCGAAAAGGATGATGTCGCGACCCCTGCTATCCGATGTGACGCGGGGGCGGAGATTGGTAAGCTCCACATCGGGGATGCGTTCAATCTTTGGGCGCACGATTTCCTCGATTTTGTAGCCTGCGTCTGAGAGTCTTCCGATATATTGCATATGGTTTTCCTTTCATTAATAGAAAACGAGCAAACGCTCGTCTTCTTTGTCCTTAGATGGACATGACTTCTTTGGTTTTCTCCGCGACGATTTCCTCGATGGACTTATTCGCGGCGTCGACTTCCTTTTGGATGTCTTTTTCCACCATGTCCTTATAGTCATCGGACATGGAGTCGTCTTCCTTCAACAAGGAGAGCGTATCGCGCCGCACATTGCGGACGGCGACCTTCGCCTCTTCGCCAAGAGCTTTGGCCTTTTTGACGATGTCTTTGCGGATTTCCTCGGTCATCGGAGGGAACACAATGCGAATCGCATCGGCCTCGATTTGCGGATTTATCCCAAGATTTGCGGCGGAAATGGCGATGCCGATGGTTTTGAGGTCATCGCGGGAATAAGGTTTCACCAGCAACTGACGGGCCTCAGGCATCGAGATGGAGCACAGGGAAGTGATGTCCATCTTCTCCCCGTAATAATCGCATTTGATGCCGTCCAAGACGGCGGGGTTGGCCCGGCCGGAACGAAGCTTTCCAAGCTGGCCTTTCAATGACTGAATCGATTTCTCGAAACGATCCTTGCACTCTAATACATAAGCATCCATAAATGACTCCTTTGTTTTTTCTTATCGCACGATCGTGCCGACTTTCTTTCCTTCGAGCAACGCCATGAACGAGGCTTCGGCATCCATATTAAAGACGTGGATCTTCATGTCTTTGCCCTCTAGCATCGCCACGGCGGTGAGATCCATGACCTTGAGCTTCTTCTCGATGACCTCGTGGAAGGTAAGTTCGGGAAGTAACTTCGCTTCAGGGTTGACGCGCGGGTCGCTGTCATAAACGCCATCCACGCCATTCTTGGCCATGAGGATGGCTTCCGCCCCCACTTCCAAGGCACGCAAGGTCGCGGTCGTGTCGGTGGTGAAGTACGGGTTTCCCGTGCCTCCGGCGAAGATGACGATCTCGCCCTTCTCCAAGTGATGGATCGCGCGGCGGCGGATATAGGGTTCGCACACTTGATTGACGTTGATGGAGGATTGAACCTTGCACACCAAGCCCTGTTGCTCGATCGCGGATTGGATGGCCAAAGCGTTGATGATGGTACCGAGCATCCCCATGTAGTCGCCGACGGCCTGCTCGATGCCGATGGACTCGGCCAAGCGGCCACGCCAGATGTTGCCCGCGCCAACGACGATGCCAACCTCGACTCCCGCGTCATGGATTTTGCGGACGATGTGGGCAACGGTGGCGAGTTTCTTCTGGTCGAGAATGCCTTTTTTATCGGCTAAGGCTTCCCCGGAAAACTTCACGATGATGCGTTTGTAGATCATGGACATAGGCTATGCCTCCAATTCCTTATTATATAAAATGGCCCCCAGGATTTGGGAGCCATTTGAGAGGGAAGGTTATTCCTCTTCTTTCTTTTCGATGCCATCACCGACTTCGTAACGGACGAAGCGGATGACTTTGACGTCGTTTTGCTTGCACACCTCAGGAACCAAGAGGGATCCGTTGGGGTCAAGGGCATAGACGTCGTGGTCCAAGCAGGCGGCGCCGAGGGTCTTGTCGACCTTGCGCTCCACGATTTGGGCTTTGACGGCCTCGGGCTTGCTGATGAGTTTGGGATCGTCGGCGACTTCCTTCTCGGCGAGGGCTTTTTCACGGGCACGCACAGAGGCGGGAATGTCCTCGAGGGAGAGGTAGTCAGGTTTGCCGGAGACGACGGTCATGGCAAGGCCACGGTTGACGTCGCCACAGTCCTTGGAGAGCTGGACGAGCGCGGAGATCTTGCCACCCATGTGGGTGTAGGTCCCGAAGGCTTCCCCTTCGCCGAGGGAGAGGATCTCGAAGCGGCGGAGGACGAAGTTCTCACGCATGGCCACGACGGCATCGGTGAAGATGTCCTGGGTGACTTCCTTGGCTTCTTCCAAGGTGGCGGGGGACTTCTCGAGCAAGCGGGAAGCGATGGATTCGACGATTTCGTGGAACTTGGGCGAACCGGAGACGAAGTCGGTCTCGCAGTTCACTTCCACGATGACGGCACGGCCACATTTGTTGCACACCTTGATGAAAGCAAGGCCTTCGGCGGCGGTACGGCCGGCTTTGGCGGCGGCTTTGGCAATGCCCTTCTCACGAAGGATGTCGATGGCGCGCTCTTCGTCGCCATCGGCTTCGATGAGGGCCTTCTTGCAATCCATGATGCCAGCGCCGGTGCGCTCTTGGAGCGCCTTAATGAGCTGGATGGTGACGGCGGCCATTATTCGGCGTCTCCTTTCGGACCTTCGGTCGGCTTGACGTCGGCTTTGGCCTCGGGTTTGCCTTCGGTCTTGGCGCCTTCGCGGGCGGCCTTCTTGGCAGCGAAGCGGGCCTGGCGTTCGGCCTGCATCTTGGCATAGCGCTCTTCGCGGGCCTTGCGGGCGGCGCGGACGGCGGCACGATGCTGCTCGGCGGCGATGTCGGCGACGCGGATGGCATCGGCCATGGTGGCCTCTTCACCTTCGTCCTTGGTGTAGGCGACTTCGGTGAGGGTGATGCCGGTGCGGGCTTCGACGATGGCATCGGCGAGAACGCCGACGATCAGACGGATGGCGCTGGTGGCGTCGTTGTTGGTCGGGATCGGGAAGTCGATGACATCCGGATCGTCCGAGGTGTCGCAGAGGGCGAACACGGGGATGCGAAGCTTGTTGGCTTCAGCGACGGCGTTGTGTTCCAAGGTGGGATCGACGAGGATCACGGCCTGGGGCAATTTGCGCATCTCTTTGATGCCGCTGAGGTTCTTGTCGAGCTTGGCGTACTCTTTCTTCAAGAGGGCGACTTCCTTCTTGGGAAGGCGATCCCAGGTGCCATCGGCCTGCTGGGTCTCGAGTTCGCGGAGACGCTTGATGCGGGCGGTGATGGTGCGGAAGTTGGTGAGGGTGCCACCGAGCCAACGGTTGGTGATGTAGAAGGATCCGGAACGGACGGCTTCGTCGATCACGATCTGCTGGGACTGGGGCTTGGTGCCGACAAAGAGGACTTTGCCGCCGCCTTCGACGATCGAACGGAGCGCCTTGTAAGAGGCGTTGGTACGCTCGACGGTTTTGTTCAGGTCGATGATGTAGATGCCGTTGCGGGCGCCATAGATGAATTTGCCCATCTTGGGGTTCCAACGGCGGGTTTGATGTCCAAAGTGGACACCGGCTTCCAAGCATTTCTTGAGGGTGATGATGGGGGCGCTTGGGTCGCGAACGACTTCCGCCATCGTGATTTCGGCCTCGGGGGCCGGGGCTGCGGTTTCTTCGACCGCCTTGATTTCGTCACTCATTTTGGTGACCTCCATTTGTTTTAGCCTCCCTCGCTTCGAACAACTGACCACCCACTCGCTTTTTAAGCCTAACTTCGGCCCGAGGGGAACACGGCGCTGAATCCACGAGGTGCGTTGTGGCCTGCTACACACAGGCAAGCAAGAATATACGCCCCCTCCTACGCGTACGCAACAAAAACCGAACCGAAGTTTTTCTTTAGAAAGCCGTCCCAAAAAGACCAGTACCACAAAAGAACGTCAAATAACGGCGGATTTGCACTCAATTACTTGGCAAATACGGATCGACGGGGCTTTTAGCGGACGCGATGAACGCGTCTTTATGGCGGAGTAAAACCTCAATCAATTTGGGGTCGAAATGAGTCCCGGATTCCGCCTTCATGACGGAAAAAGCGCCCTCAAAGGACATCGGTTCTTTGTAACAGCGACGGGAAATCAAAGCGTCGAAGACGTCAGCAATCGCCATGATGCGAGCAGACAAAGGGATCTCCCCGCCTTGGAGCCCGTTGGGGTATCCTGCTCCATCCCACCGCTCATGATGGTACGTCGCGATGTCCGAGGCAAAGCCCAAATACTCCTCGTCCGTGATGCCATTGAGGACTTCCCGGACGACGTCCCCGCCTTGGGAGGCGTGTTTTTTCATTTCCTCGAATTCTTCGGGAGTGAGTTTCCCAGGTTTCTTCAATATACGGTCGGACACGAGGATCTTCCCGATGTCATGAAGAGGGGCAAACGTCTGAAGCAACGAAATGTACTGATCGTCCAAAACGTCGGAATACACCCCGTCCTCCCGAGCGCATTGAGCCAGCAAAGTCACATACGCCTTGGTGCGTTGGACGTGCTCCCCGGTTTCCAAGTCACGGCCTTCGATCAAGCTGGAAAGACCGGTGATGATGTGTTCCTGCATCTGCGAAACACGTTGTTGGCTCGCCGCGAACTCGCTCATTGTGTCCTGCTGAACCAAATCGTTGTAATAGATGTAGCAAACCGCGGCGGCGATGCCGATGGACACATAGGTGACGTTGATTTTCCATATCGTCATCGGGATGATGCCAGCGACAAGAAGGACCAAGACCATCCCAATCGTCCAGATGTCGCGGTTGCGGAACCTCCGCCCCACGATGAACATGCTCACCACCAAATAGCCTAGGGAAATGAAATAGAAGATTTCGTAAATGAGGAAGTAGTCGCCACGGCTATACCCGCTTTCCGTGAAAGAGAAGATCCAACCAAACGGGGCAGCGACGATTTCGATGATCAAATGGATCAAGAAGGGAATGGCGGCGAACCGAGATTCGCGGTGCATACCTAACGCGCCAGAGAAAAACACGCCGAGCAAAGGGGCCGTGGAGAATTGGAGCACGGTCAATATCGTCAAAGGAACCGCGAATGCCGGGTCGTAATAGCCACAATGGACCGCGAATTCCGCCAAAGAACAAAAGGTGATGGACCCAAACGTCAAGAGGTACCACGTCTTCTGCACTCTCGTGAAGCCGTGGTAAAACACAACGTGTAACGTCATGGCCACCATCAGCAGCACCGTGATTAAAATCAAACTCGAGTAAAAGTCCATCTACCAGCCTAGCGAAACCATTATGCCACGATTAGAACCTATTTGCCGTCAGGAACGATATCCCCAGGCGAGGGGCCATTGCGTTTTGGAAAGTGGCGCTCGTATTGCTCCGAAAGCAATTTCGCGGTTACGTGGGTATATACCTGGGTGGTGTCGATGGTCTCGTGCCCCAGCATTTCCTGAATCATGCGAAGGTCCGCCCCGTTTTCCAATAGATGGGTCGCGAAGGAATGGCGGAGTTCGTGGGGATGAAGTCCCAAGTAGCACCCCGTCTTTTCTTCCACCATCTTCAAAATGTATTCCAAGCCACGGACGGTGAGTTTCCTACCTCGCGCGGAAAGAAACAGTTCCACGTCTTTTCGACCCGAATCGTTTCGCTCCGCAAGGGTCGGACGCAGTTCCTTTTGGTATCGACGAATCGCATCCAATGCGGCTTCGGAGAAAGGAGCGATCCGCTCTTTCCTTCCTTTGCCATATACCCGGATCGTCATGGAACGGAAATCCACGTCGGTGGTTTTCAAGGAAGTGAGTTCGGAGGCGCGAAGCCCCGAGGCGTAAAGCAATTCCAAAATCGCCTGATCGCGGCAGGCTAGTTCGTCTTCGCGCTTTGCGTTTTCCTCCAAAAGGCGAAGCACGTCCTCCACATCTAGGACTTTGGGGAGGCGCTTCTCCTGCTTTGGGGATTTCATCGCGCGGAACATATTCGCCTTTACGTACCCTTTGGAATACAGGAAATCGTAATAGCCACGCAATGCGGACATCCTTCGGGCCAGCGTGCGTTTGGGATTGCCGTTTGGGGGTAAGCGCATCAACTCTTCGCTCATGAAGTTGCGGATCACCTTCGCGTCGATGTCATCGAAAAGGATCCCTTCCCGAAACAAAAAAGCGTGCCACAGGTTGATATCCGTCATATAGGCGTTCACCGTGGCCTTCGAATAGCCTTTCTGCACGGCAAGGAACTCGAGGTACTCGGCTTCGGTCTTATCCATTCTTTTCCTCCATGAACGCATCGATCAATGCCAAGGAACGTTCTACGGCTGGAAGGCGGTTTTTCTTATCCGCCCCGGGGATCAAGGCCCAATTCGCGTTCATTGGTTCGAAGCGGTTGCCCGTGTAATGAAGCACGTAATCAACCAAGGCGCCCAGCATGGTAAGTTTGGAAACGGGACGGAAAGGCAAGCCACGGAGTTTTCGGTCAAGATAAACCGCGGACAAGATGCCCATGGCCGCGGATTCCACGTATCCTTCGACGCCGCTTAATTGACCCGCGAGGAAAACGTTGTCCTTCGCTTTTAGACTAAGGTCCTCGTTCAACGCATGAGGCGAATCGATATAAGCGTTCCGATGCATCAACCCAAAGCGAAGGTATTCGGCGTGTTCCAAACCGGGAATCATGGAGAAAACCCTCCGTTGTTCCGAATAGGTAAGATTGGTTTGGAATCCCACAATGTTGAAATAGTCCCCGAGTTTCGTATCTTGGCGAAGCTGGGCAACCGCATAAGGGCGCGGATACCCTTCTCTCCATAATCCGAAAGGTTTCAACGGCCCATGACGAAGCGTCTCCACCCCGCGGGAAGCCAACACCTCCACGGGAAGACACCCTTCGAAATATTGGGTATCGAATTCATGGACCAAGGCCTTCTCGGCATGGGTCAACTCATGGACGAAAGCGAAATACTCCTCACGGGTAAAAGGACAGTTGATGTAAGCCTCGTCCCCTTGCTCGTAACGTGATTTGTAATAGGCTTTGGAAAAGTCGATGGAATCCTTGGCCACGATCGGAGCGGATGCGTCAAAGAAGGAAAGGCTATTCCGCCCCACCAATTCGCTTAAGTGCATTAGCAAATCGGGCGAGGTTAGCGGACCGGTCGCAAGGATCGTTGGGGCGTCTCCTAACTCCGCAATTTCCTTATGAATTAGCCTGAAATTGGGAAAAGAAAGGAGTTTTGCGGTGTTGAACTCCGCAAAAGCGTCGCGGTCTACGCTTAAAGCGTTGCCGGAAGGAACCTCACTTAAGGCAGCGGATTCCATGGTCAATGAGCCCATGTGGCGCATTTCTTCCTTTAGAAGGCCACAAGCGTTTTCAAGGGATTTGGACTTCAAGGAGTTAGAACAAACCAGCTCGCCGAGCAATTCGGTATGATGGGCTTCGTCCTTATATTCGGGACGCGCCTCAAACATCGTGACCGAATAGCCACGCCTTAAAAGATAGTAGGCGGCCTCGCTTCCCGCTAAGCCGCCTCCGATAATCTGAACGTTGGTTTTTACTTCTTCTTGTTGAGCCATTCCACTTCCTTGCACTTAGGATAGTTGGTGCATCCAAGGAAGGAAACCCTCTTTCCTTTTTTCATGACCAGGAAGCCAGTCTTGCATCGGGGGCAAGGCTTGACGTAATCCTTCTCCGTATAGGTCACGCGCTCTTTTTTCTCCCCGTTCATGTTCCGGGTATAACGGCACTTGGGGAAATTGGAGCATCCAAGGAACTCTTCGCCCTTCCGCCCTTTCTTGATGACCAAGGGGGCGCCGCACTCAGGGCAATTCTCCCCTACTTCCTTCGCGGGTTCAGCGGGTTTGTCCTTTTTGATGTAGGTGCAACTGGGGAAACCGCTGCATCCAATGAAGGGTTGGCCCTTCCGGTTCTTTTTGTAGACCAAAGGCTTCCCACATTCAGGACAGTTCTCACCCGTTTCAATCCAAGGATCCTTGTAAATCTTCTCTTTGGCCTCGGCGAATGTCTCCATAAAGGGACCATAGAACTCGTTCATCGCCTCAAGGAACGTCTTCTCCCCGGATTCGACTTTGTCGAGTTGCCGTTCCATCGACGCGGTGTAGTCGGTGGAGGCGATGTCCGCGAAGTATTTCTTAAGCACATTGACCACTTTGACGCCATCTTCGGTAGGCGTGATGACGCCTTTGGCGACGTTGACGTACTTACGCTTGATCAAAATATCGATTGTGGATGCGTAGGTAGACGGGCGGCCGATGCCTTTTTCTTCCATCGCCTTGACGATGGAGGCCATGTTGTATTGGGGCTCGGGCTTGGTGAATTTCTGCTCGCCGTCAACCTTGGCGACCTCAAAAACCTGCCCTTGCTCGATTTCGGGCAAAGTCTCTTCGTCTTTGTCATCGTATTCGCCAAAGATGATGGAATAGCCTTTGAACAAAACGCGGTCTCCGCCCAAAGAGAAATCCAACCCGTTTCCGGAAAGGATGATGGAGGTACGCTCCACTTTCTTCGGCGCCATCAAAGACGCCATCGCGCGGCAATAAATCAAACGGTATAACTTGGCCTGCTCCGGGGTCAAATAGGCAGAAGCGATGTCCGGGGTACGATGCGTGCCGGTAGGACGGATCGCCTCGTGAGCGTCTTGGACGTTATTCCCACCTTTGCTGGCGCGGATGTGACCCAAATACTGTTTGCCATACGTTTCCAAAATATAAGGCGTCGCATGACGGGTGAAGAACTCTGGGGAAATGCGCGTGGAGTCGGTTCTCATGTAAGTGATCAAACCGACATGCTCGCCATTGACCTGCAAACCTTCGTAAAGTTTTTGGGCGATCGACTGGGTTTTGGTATTGGAGAAATGTAGTTTGGAATAGGCTTCCTGCTGTAACGTGGACGTCGTGAATGCAGGCTTAGGCGAAATGGAACGCTCCGTTTTTGAGACGGACGTGACGCTAAGTTCCTTCGGAAGACGGGCGACGATCGCCTCGCATTCCTCCTTGGTATGACAATGGAACGGTTTGCCATCCACACGGGTCAAAGGCGCCTTAAACGTCTTCCCGTTAATGGAGATTTCAGCTTCGATGGTCCAATACTCCTCCGGCACGAAGGCGTCGATCGCCTGTTGGCGGTCCACGATCATGCGAAGGGTTGAGGATTGGACGCGGCCCGCGCTGCGGACGTTGATGAAGTGCTGGAACAATGAGGAAATCTTAAAACCGATGATACGGTCCACCATGCGGCGCGTCTCCTGGGCTTTGACGATCTTCATGTCGATCGTCCCGGGGTCTTGGATGGCCGCGGTAATCGCCGGTTTGGTGATTTCGTGGAACTGAAGCCTCTTAACGCTGTCGGTGGGCAAACCTAGCACCTGGGCAAGGTGCCAAGAAATGGCCTCCCCCTCGCGGTCAGGGTCAGTCGCTAGGTAAACTTCGCTGGCCTTCTTCGCCGCTTCGGATAGTTTGGCGATGATCGCTTTCTTGCGTGGAGCGATGGTCCAATCCGCGGTGAAACCGTTCTCGATATTGATGCCCAAACCCTCTTTTCCGCGGGTCGAAAGATCGCGGATATGGCCCTGGGAGGCAAGTACCGTAAAGTCGCTGCCGAGGTAGCGGCCGATGGTCTCTGATTTGGTTGGGGATTCGACGATAACGAGTTTCATGGGCTGATTTCGCAATGAATATAGACACCCCAAAATAGGTTGTCAAAGTGGGCATTTCCTTTTTCCTATATATATAAATAAGGTTTTATTTATAACGCTCCCCGAAATATTTTTTCGTTCAAGGGATGATTCGGTTATCGAGCATCAGCAATAGATCGTCCACGGTCTCAATCAAGGCGCACCCACGTTTTAAAAGGAAGTTATTGCAGACCTCCTCGCCCGCAGGGAACGGTAACGCCCCCACGTCGCGGTTGAATTCCAAGGCAAAGGCCACGGTGATAAGCGAACCGCTGTTTGGCTTCCCTTCCCCTAAAAACGTCGCCTGCGAAACGGCGGCCATCAATCGGTTCCGCGCAGGGAAATAGCGGGACTGAGGAGTAACGCCTGGAGGATACTCGGAAACGACCAAGCCATTCTGGGCGATGAGCTTTTGCAGTTCCTTGTTTTCGGAAGGGTAATAATAGTCCGGTCCATTCCCAAGAAAGGCGACTGCCCTTCCGTTTCTCCGCGCGGTCGCTTCCGCCGCCGCGGTATCGATGCCTCGAGCAAGGCCAGAGACCACGATATAGCCATTCTCCGCCACGCCTTCGCATAGTTCCTTGGTCTTATCGTAGGCGTAGGTGCCGGGGGCGCGGCTCCCCACGACGGTCAGCAGACGCCTCGGATCCTGCAACAAACGAATGTCCCCTTGGTAAAACAAGGCAAATGGGGCTTGAGGGCAATGCTGACGGATCGATTCGGGATAATCCTCGTCGGCGATCGAAACGTATTTGCAAGGCAAGTTCCGAAAGTATTCCATCGCCACTTCATAAGGGACGGTGTCCCGTTTGCGTACCGCCTCGTATATCGCGTGCCAATCCCCTTTATGACGGATGGCAAGGGCCACCAAGGCTTGTCCGGCTGTGTAGTCCATATGAAAAACGCTCCTTCACCCCCTTATAGGCGAGAAAGAAGCGAATGGGGAATCCAATTAGAACAATGTCGGTTGCCAGCAATAGAATTTGCCGACGGGTTTGAAGCTTTTGCGGTGCACCCCTTCGATGGGGCCGTGGGCCTCTAATTCCGCCATGTGGGCTTTGGTCCCATATCCTTTGTGAACGGAAAAGGAAAATTCGGGATGTTCCTTTTCAAGATCTTCCATGTAAAGGTCACGGGTTACCTTAGCAAGAATAGATGCGGCGGCGATGTTTAGCGCCTTCGCGTCCCCTTTGATAACGGGAACGACGCGAACGGGCAAATCCTTAAAAGGCATGGCGTCGGTCAAAATGAGCTCATAAGGAACCTGAATCATCGCGATGGCCCGACGCATCGCCATCTTCGTGGCCTCGTAGATGTTGTACTTGTCGATTTCCTGCGCGCTTGCCATGGCGATGCCATATCCAAGGGCGTGGCTTTTGATTTCCTCGAACAACGCCATCCGCTTCTTCGCGGTGAGCTTTTTGGAATCGTTGATCGACTCGTTTTCGTAATCAGGTGGAAACACGACCGCGGCAGCCACCACCGGCCCCGCCAAAGGGCCACGCCCAGCCTCGTCCACGCCCACGATGAAGTGAACCTCGTCACTATAAAAAGAACGTTCGAAATCTAACATGGCCGTTCCAAGGAAAAGCGCCCCAACAACCCGTCTTTGAATTCTTTGATAAGAAGGTAACATGCCTTCGTCAAGGAAGGTTCAGACCCTTCCAGAAGAAGGCGTCGACGCGCAATTGTGAGAAAAACGTCATCGGATTGCAGGGAATTCAGGTTTTCTATGCCAAAACGAACCAACAAAGCGGAAGGATATTCCTCACGTAGATACCCTAAAAGCGCATAGGCCAAATCCTCGGTCGGAAGCACTTCTTCCTTCATACAACCAAGCAGCGCCAAACGCACCGCCATGGCCTCGTCTGGGTAATTCATCGGCAATACGCCCGGGGTGTCCAAGACGATGAATTCGTCTCCCAAACGAATCCATTGTTCCGCCTTCGTGACCCCCGCTTTGTTCCCAACGTTGACCTTCTTTTTCCCACATAGGTTATTGATCAACGTCGACTTGCCGACGTTTGGAATACCGATGATCATCGTGCGGATCGGCTGCTTCTTCATGCCAAGGCGCGCTTCCTTCTCGCGCTTCTTGGCCATTAACGGAGCCGAGGCGGCGGAAAGGATGTTCACGAACTTCCCTTTGGTCAAATCCCCTGCGACGGCGGCGATGCCACGTTGTTTAAAATAATTCAGCCACTCCTTCGTCACTTCTTCATCGGCCCGGTCTTGCTTGCTCAAAAGGACAAGGCGCGCCTTGTTCCCGGCGAGTTCATCCAATAAGGGGTTCCGACTGGAAAGCGGAGCTCGTGCATCCACTAGCTCCACCACCAAGTCGATGACCTTGATGTAGTTGTCTAACGCCCGAAGGGCCTTTTGCATATGGCCCGGGAAATAATGGACGCCCTGCTGTGCCATTAGCCGATCCTCCGATAGTTCCACGGGGTGAAGATGTAATCCCACGCGTCTTTGGGTTCGAGGTTTTTGTCGAGTTCCCGTTTGCCGATGATCAAATAGGCCTTCCCCACGATCATTTCCATTGTGACGGGCCCTTTGTCGCGGGAGTCGGAAGAGTTGCCACGATTATCGCCCATGACGTAATACTCGTCCTCCCCAAGGGCGACGGGGTCTCTGGAAACGGTCGGATAGTTATAGGTTTTGCCGTGAACGTCAGGATAATCCGCCGGGGTGTACAAAGGGGTTATGACTTGTTCGTCGGGAGCCCCAGGATTGATGGTGGTCTTTCCCCAAGCGCGGTTATAGTCAGGCCCATCGGTATAGGATGCTTGGAACCAAATGGTTTCCCCAGGCAAACCGATGACCCGTTTGATTTTGGTCTTCGCCCCGCTTTTGAGCATCAACGCCCCGGATTCGTCGCGTTTCAATTCACCCAACTCATTCGTTTGGAAATCCTCGCGGTAATAGGTGATGACGATATCCATGCGGGAAACCGAGGCACGCCAATTGTCTTTGTCCCCAGTCCGCGCATAGCCATAGTCAACGACGTCCCCCACCATATTGGCTCCCCGATCCCACATCAAAAGCCGACCGGATGAATCAGTTGCGTCGGCGTTTAGCGTCGGATACATCGACATCCCGTTGACGAAGAATGGGAGGTTGAACGCTGCGGAAAGGTAAATGACGTTCACGGAAACGGCGATGGTAATGGCGAAAACGGCGACCAAAAGCCCATCCAAGAGCAAAACCCACCAACGGGTTTTCTTCTTTTTTTGGGGTTCGTGCGGAGGAGGAAGTTCTCCTTCCGCGACGAATTCGGCATGCTCGTCCACGGCACAAATTATGGGGGTTTTTGCCTTAAAGGGCAAATGAATGCGCGATAGCTAACCTTAAGGCCGGCATTGGCCAAACGCGTATAACGTGGGGGTGGCCACTCCCTCATAAGTGAATAAGGCTTGGTTCGCCCAGCTCGTTCTCATGGAAGAATCGCTATTCGGGATCCATTCGCCGCCCCAATAGCAAACGCCAAGGCCTCCATGGTCTTTGGCCTTCGCCACCTCTTCCACCATATCCAGAATCAGGTTCGTCTGCCCTTGGAAGGAAATGGGATATCCATCACGACGCCACTCCTCATGGAAGACGTTGCTGGTGTATTCGTTCCATTCCAGCGTATATCCATAGGAAGTCTCCATGATAAGGACGGGTTTGCCGATTCTTTCCCCATAAAGGTCGATCGCATCGGAAATCAATGAAATCGGAGTCTCATCCACGAACGTATAAAAAGAAGCGCCGATGATGTCGTAGTCGACGTTCCGGCTTTCCAAAGCCTCGAAAAACTCCATGGATTTATTGCCCCAATCCTCTCCGTATTCCCAACGATAAAGGGCGTTCGCGGTATGGATAATGGTTTTGGATTGAGGGAAAACCTCACGCGTGGCCTTCGTTCCTTCGGAAAGGATCTCCGCCACTTTGTCATACCCTTCTTCCCGGCTATCCCAATCGATTTGGCCAAAAGGAAACAGGAGTCCGTTATCGATCTCGTTCCCGATTTGAACATAATCTACGGAAAGGCCTTCGCTTTGAATTCCTTCCAATACGCTCTTGGTATAACCGCGAACCTCGTTTAAGAGCCCTTGATACGTATCGTTTCTCCAAGCATAAGGAACCGTTTGGTTTTCGGGGTCGGCCCACGAATCGGAATAGTGGAAATCAAGCAACACGTGCAGCCCATATTGCTTGGCCTCTCGGACCATCGATATGATTCGCGAAAGGTCTAGCTTGCCGCAAAGAGTCCCATCAGGCGAGGCGTAATCGTGGAACAATCGAATGCGCGCGGTGTTTAACCCAGCGTCTTTAAGGATTTTGCAAATCGGGTCCCTTACACCTTCTTTATCGAAATAGGCTCCCCCAGCTTCCGTTATGGCGGAAGACAAAGAGATGTCCGCGCCCAAAATGAAATCATCCCTTCCCCGTAATGAATCAATTTGGTGTGTCTGGAATGAATCTGGAGAATAGGAGGAATCGTAATTTTGATAGTTGGCCAAAACGTCTCCGCTGAAGTTCGAGGCACTACCGTTTCCGTTCGCACAAGAGCAAAGCGAAAGCCCAAAGGCGAACAAGAAGCTTCCAAAAGTGGCAAGTTTGATACGGGCCATGCGATTTATGTGTTGATTATACGGCATCCCATGAAAAAAGCCCCGTTGCCAGGGCTTATCGTCACAGTCGAATCGGTTTGCTTAGTCGCGGGATTTGATACGGGCGGCCTTGCCGGAGAGCTTGCGGAGATAGGTGATCTTGTTGCGGCGGACTTTGCCACGCTTGACGACTTCGATCTTCGCGATGGAAGGCGAGTTGATCGGGAAGGTCCTCTCAACGCCGATTCCGGAAGAGATCTTGCGGACGGTGAAGGTCTCGGAGACCCCGCCGCCACGGCGCTGGATGACAACGCCTTCGAAGACTTGGTTACGCTCTTTCTTGTTCTCGATGATACGGACGTACACCTTGATGGTGTCGCCGGACGAGAATTCAGGGATATCGCTGCGGAGCTGAGTCGCGGCGATCTCATTCACGAGGTTGCTGTTCATTAACGTTCCTCCTAGGTAATGCGGTTTCTCTTCGGGTTCACATCGGTGACGAATGATGGCGGAGCCCGCGTATCTCCCGTTTAGGGAGCGGGGTAAAGTATAGGCAACCTCGCGTCAGTGCGCAAGCGCAAATCACATCATTCATCCTCACATACGTCGCAAAAAGCGGTTTTTTACGACGTTTAAAACGAAAATAATGGTTGATTTGCGTATTTTAAGATTAAACAGAGATGTCCCAACGAATTGCGGGGCGCACGCCAACGTTAAACCGGTTCACGTAAATATCGTCATATAACGAGCCGTCTTTTCGGACACCATACACCGTTTTGGGGGCATAGCCGAATGCAGACCGAGTATAGTACGTACCCGATGTCGCATGGCATGCCAAACCATAATCGCTGGGCCCGCAAGCCCGGCGAGTGTCCGGCTCATCCGGAGAAGCATTAAAGCCGTAATTCTTATTGATAAGATCCTTGCCGCAAAGGAGGAACGCTTTATCGTACGTGCTGTCGCATTCGTACGAGTGATAAGCCGCGACAGACTCCGTGTTGTTGTTTAGACAAGTCTGCGCAAGCAACTTATCTGAGCCCAATGCAAACGCGGTATTCAAGAAATCGCCAATCAGCCATTTGCGAATATCGGATTTCGCGTAGTCATAACTGCTGCTCGTGCCAGTGGAATACGGCATGGCGTTGATTTGCTTCTCGCACATGCCAATGGCATAACCATAGAAGTCGGAAGCCACCAGAATGCGCCATTCAAGAGGCTCGCAACGGAACCAATACTCGGTGGTGTATTCCATTCGTTCGCCATTAGAGAACCTAGGTTCGGTGTCGAATTCCCCACTTGGAAGCGTGAAAGAGGTCGCTTTGGTGTAATAGACGCCGTCCCGATGCACCCAACCGTTCAAATCGGAAGGTTCCAATGTCTCTAGTTCCGCGATGACCTCCGGATCGTCCACCACCGATTGAGGATAGAGCCCGTAACTATAAGTATGGATTCCCGTATAGACGGGCTTTGTCGCATAACGATATTGCTCTGCCGTTGATTCTTTGGCAAAGCAAGCCGCCAATTCGAGACCATAGGTAGGCATCTTGAAAGTGTATCTGCGCTCCACACTGACGCGCCTATTGTTTGCCCACCATCCATAGAAGCCATAGCCATCCTCGGGATGGGCTTCCACAGTGATCATCTCATTCGTGTAGCCTTCCCCTTTTTCGATGGTCGCGGTTCCAGCGCTCGAGGCATTGGCTTTCACTGTCAGCGTGTTTTTCGCTGCGGACCATGTGGCGAAGAACTTTTGTTCCCCCATGGAGCCGACCTCAATTTGCATCACAGGGTTGTTCTCTTCATCCAACCAACCCGCAAATTCATAGCCTTGCAAGTATGGGATAGGCAAAGAAATGGATTGCTCCACGTTATAGGTAGAAGGTACGTCTTGATCATCGTTGAACAACCCACCGTTGCACTCGAAGGTTATGGGGTATTCAATCGGGGTGAAATACGCATAAACGCCATAAACGTACGGGGGCATAAAGAACGAGAACTCACACCCGCTCTTTTGCGGTCTTTGACCAAACCCCACCGCGTTCTTCCCTTCGATACGCAACATGGTATAGGAAAGGTAATCGCTAACTTTCAAATCGTTGGTTTGGGTTCCGTTACCGTTATTTAAGATAAAGGAAGGATACTGCTTTGGATAAAGGGTAATCAGGCAATTCCCATCGCTATCGGGTTCGATGCGCTCGCCTGGCCAAGGGTATTTATACGCTCCCGCAGAATTCCATTCATAAAGGTACAAATACTGCCATCCTGCAGGCTTTTCCACGGAAATGGTAAATGTTTCCGAAACATCCTCATCCGTGGTTTTCACAAGGGTTTTCCCTTCGCTATCCATGATTTTCGTAAACTCGTGTCCGGCGTTAGGCGTAGCCTTAACGGTGATCATTTCGTCGGAATACCCCGTCCCGGATTCAAGGGTAAATACCCCGCGCGTCGGGTTCATGTTCACCACGTCCAAATGGTTTTGCCTGGCTTCCCAAGCAGCGTAAAAAACCAAATGCCCTGTCGTGCCTTTCTCAACGTATATCTCCTCTTTCAAACCGTATAACGAGGAGGCCATGGACCAACCTTTAAACGTGTATCCCTCACGATGGGGCTCGGGCAAATAGAACGCGTCCTCCACCGTGTAGGTTTCCGGGACCTCGCCGCAGAAAGATCCTCCGTTGAGATAATACTGGATGGAGTAATGGATAATCTGCCACCCGGCAAAGAGGCTGACGTTTTGATCCAAGGTATACGTGCCTTCGTTCGGAAACAAGTTCCCATCGTAGTACCAGCCTACAAGCGAATAGCCCAAACGAGTGGAGGTCGCGAGCTTATATTCGTGGTCAAAATAGACGGTCTGCGATGTGGGGCCATCGCCGCCGGCATGATGATAGGTGATCCGGTAGGCGTTCGCGTCATAGATGGCCGTCGCCACAATCGACTTAGTAATCGGAAGATTCGCGAAGTCATAATCCCAACCAGTAAAGGTGTAGCCCTTCTTGCTCGGATTCGGAATCGTCTTGGGATCCAAATAATGGCCTTCCTCCACTTCCGTCGGGGAAATAGCGGCACCCCCCAATGTGTTAAAAGCAACCGTGAACATGTAGTTCCTATGAACCAAAACGGGATAGGTTTCATGATCGCCACCATTAGAGACATAGATGTAGAACAAGTTGGATATAGGCTCCCCCACGGAGACCGAAACCGTTTTGCTCGCGATGGGTTGATTTCCTTCTAAGTCCGTGGAAAGCGTCCATGTCGCGGTGGCCGCCACTTTGACATAGTCATTGAACTTCACCACGATTTGGCTATTGGGAACGGTTAGGAAAAACGCGGGTCCGATGCCTTCTATATCGCGACGAGCCGCCCCAGCAACTTCCATGTCCGCCCCGACAATGCCATTAAACGGGGCAGCGCATGCCCCGAGGGACAAAACCATCCAAAACGCGGCGAAAACGGAAAATAACCAACGCCACAAAGCATTGTTTCCCTTACGCAAAGAGGAACGCATGGTGTTTGTCATTCCCTGTAATTATCGTAGGCGCGCAGGCATAAGTCAAAGAAGGCCCTTCCGTGGTATGGCATAGCCTACCGCGTACCACTTTAACAATGTTAAGCAAAAACGCTTGACATCCCTTACGCGCGTCCGTATCATCACCACGTTTACAGGAGGTATCACCATGTCCGTAAAAATCAGACTCACCCGCATCGGTCGTCACAAAGACCCCTTCTACCGTATCGTCGCCGCCGACTCCCGTTTCACCAGGGATGGCCGCTACATCGAGCAAATCGGCACTTATGACCCCACTCTTGGAACCGACAAAGCCAACATCGACGAGCAGCTCGCTCTGAAGTGGCTCGGCCTCGGCGCCCAACCCAGCGAATCCGTCCGCGCCATGCTCTCCGCCAAAGGCATCATCGCCAAGTTCGCGGAAAGCAAAGTCAAAAAAGGAAGCAAATAATGGAACGCGACTACGCCGCCATCTTGCATCCGATCATCGATCCGCTCATTGAAAAGCCCGAATCCGTCCTTATCCGCGAACTCCCCGGAGGCTCGCGCCGCGACGTGACCATCCTCATCGTCTCCGAATCCGAAGACACCGCCCGACTCATCGGACGGCGCGGCATGGTCGCCAACGCCCTGCGCGAAGTCATTGGCATCGCCTCGAAGGTCGACGGCACCAATCAGCGCATCCATCTGAAGTTCGAAAGCTTCGGCGAGGAAGAAACCGGCGAGGGGGAATAAGCCCTCGCCTTTCCTTATTTATGGAATACGTCAGCGTCGCAAGCATCGGGAAGCCCTTTGGCATCAAAGGCCAAATGCACGCGTTTTCCCTCACCTCCTTCCCTGACCTCCGCTTCAAAAAAGGGAAGAAGTATTTTCTTAAATCCGAAAAAGGAGACATCAAAGAACTAACGCTGTCCTCCGTCTCCATCAAAGGCGATGCCCTTGTGTTGGGCTTTAAAGAAATCACCACCCCTGAAGACGCAAAAATTCTGCAAGGCTACACAGTGAACCTTAACAAAGAAGATGCCCCCATGCCCGAAGGCTATGTCCGTTACGATGAACTGGTGGGCATGAAAGGCATCGATGACGATGGGAATCCGATCGGAACATTGCTCGGAGTTTTAGAGAACGCGACCACCCCTAGCCTTCGTTTCAAAGGCAATGATGGCAAGGTGTTCTATGTCCCGTTCATTGACGTTTTCGTTGGGGAAATTTCGATGGAGAATAAAACCATCCAGATCCATGTCGTGGAGGGCATGTTATGAGAATACAAGTCCTCACGCTTTTCCCTGCTATGTTCGAAGGGTTTCAAACCAACTCGATCATCGCCCGAGCCATTGGCAAGGGCGTGGTTGATTTCTCCGCCGTCCAAATCCGTGATTACACCAAAGACAAGTACGGAAGAACGGACACGCCACCCATCGGAGGAGGCGCAGGCTTAGTCCAAAAAGCCCAGCCCATCGTGGACTGCATCAAAGCCAACAAAAAGGAAGGAACCCACGTTATCCTCATGTCTCCCCGTGGGGCGACATTTAACCAAAATATGGCGAAAAAGTTCGCAAAATTGGATGATTTAATGATTGTCTGCGGGCATTATGAGGGCGTGGACGAGCGCGTAAACGATTATATAGATGAACTCGTTTCCATCGGCGATTACGTGCTCACGGGAGGAGAGATTCCCGCCATGGCGATCGCCGATTCCGTTATCCGCTTATTGGATGGGGCCATCACCCGAGAGTCCTTGGATGAGGAGTCTTTCGACAACAATACATTGGAGTACCCCCAATACACTGAGCCCTTTGACTTCGAAGGCAAGACCGTCCCTGCGATTCTTTATAGCGGAAACCACGGCGCCATCGCAAAGTGGCGACGCAAACAGTCACTTCTTTTGACTCGGAAATACCGCCCCGACCTCTTTGATAAATTGACACTTTCTAAGGCAGACTTAAAACTGCTTGAGGAAGCCGATTCCGGCATTGTTCCTAAGTGGGAAGCGGACGCCATTGAAAAAGGCAAAAAGTTCATGCATTGAGTCTAAAAGAAAACCACGACGTTCCCGCCGTGGTTTTTTTGTTTCCGTATGTCTTCGGTATTAGAAGAAGACGCCTTGGCTCTGTTCCTTGATGTCGGCGGCAAGGATGAAGGGGATACGGCTGGTGTAGCCGGCTTGGGCGGCGGCGCGCTTCTTGGCCCACTGTTGGAAGATCTCGGTGTTCCAACGGAGAACCGCGTCGTTATAGATTTCGCGGGCGGCGGTGATTTCCTGCTGGAGGTAGGAGTTCTGCTGCATGGCGTCCGCAATGGCCTTGTGGGCTTTGAGGTCCGGATAGTTCTCAAACGCAACGTTGATGGACTTCTGGGCCTGCTGGAGTTGCTGGGCCAAAGCGATACGGGCGTTGTCGTCTTCGACGGCGTTGGCGCGAAGCTTGGCGATGTCGGTGAAGGTGTCCTTGTCGAGGTCGACGGCCTTCTCGATGAGCTTGGCGGTGTTCTGAAGGATGGTCACGCGCTGGAGTTGGTAGTTGTCGATGGTCGAGGCGGCGTGTTGGATCTTCTGCTGCAACTGCTGGAAGTAGTTACGGGCTTTGGACACACGGGTCATGAAGATCAAGCCAGGGATGACGAACATGCACCAGGCAAAGACATACATGAATTTGTCGGTTCCATCGAGCGTCACGCCGACTTTCTTGTCGATGACGTGGACGTCGCGTCCGGCTGTGTTGATTGTGGAAACGTCAGTTTCGTCGAGTTCGTTAGGCATAATGCTAGCCTCCTTGTTTATATAATGATTTTACGCCAAAGGGGGGCGGATAGGAATAATTAACACGCCTGTCGTTTCATCAATTCGCGCAACGTTTCATACCAGCGCTTACACCGCCTCCATCACCACGATCGAAAGCGTCCTCTCCAAGCTCTTAAAAAGAAGGGATCATTCGAAAAATCGAGACCTATAAAAACGCAAAGTACATCAAAAAGTGATTTCCGTGCGCAAACACCATTCCATTTTTGAATGGGATGAGGCTTTTGCAGGCGTTTATTCAGGATCTTCCGTACCGAAAAAGGTAGAGTAATAAAAGCCTTCGATATCCCCATCGGAACAATGGACGGCGATAAGGCTGCACTTCGCGGGGAAGGTATCCGTCTTTTCGCCACCGACATAACGGTCCGAGCCATGGTAATAGCTTCCATACCAGTCCTCATGGCTCTCGGAATAGGTCTTTTCCTTGTCGATCTTCCCCCATTCTTCCTTGGTGCCTTCATAGAAGATCTCCACGAACCGCATCCATTTCTTCGGTTCCGTAATCGCGTAAGGGTTAATCTTCTGGACGCTTTTAGGGAGGTAAAGGCGGACGCTATAGAAGCCATCATAGAGGGTGCCATTAATGGAGGTCTTTCCTTGGGGCACGGTAACGTCTTCGAAATGGAACCGACGGAAAGGGACGTCGCTTCCAACCCAAATGACTTCGTTAAAACCATACGCGTCATGCGTCTTCACATAGGGACCGCCATCCAAATGATGGTCCATGACGATGGACAAAAGCTCTTTCTCACCCTTTTTCAAATGAATCTGAACATACGGATGAGGGTTTCTCAACGGGTGTACCTGAGGCCCGCTGATGAAATGGACGAGGGTGCCCGAATACGTCCCGAACACCATCTTGATCTCGCCATATTTGGTGTGCATCCGGTATTGTTTCGCCATGGTTACGGCGTAAGTCTCGTTGCCTTCGCGGACGGTGAAATCCTCCAAAGGCTTAACGTCCATCCCCGAAACGGAACCGGGGCTAACGATTTCGCCATGGTCAAAGAAGCCGATATAGGTGGGCTCTCCCTTGCTTCCTTCACGCAAACCGGGACCGTGGAGCATCCCTTTATGGAATAGACCAAATTCGCAAAAGGACTTCACGCCTTTGTCTGTCTTTGCAGAACGGGCTTTCCTTCCAACGCCTTCCAATAAGCCGTCCTCAAAGAAGCCTAGTTCGTATTCGTAGGTATCCGGATCGCCAGCAGGCGCCTCGTCACGTAATAAATGGATTTCAAAACGGTGTTTCATGGTTTTGCTCCTTCCGAATAAAAACGCGACCCAGAGGACCGCGTTTGAAGACGATTAATTGCCCGCCTTAGGCTTGAAGAAGTTCTCCAAGGTGCTCGCGTCTTTGTCGTTGATGTGCTGCTTGTTGCCGCCGATCCAGAACGAGAGTAAGCCACGCTCGAAGTGAAAGTTCTGCTCCAAGTACTTGGCAAGGGGCTCCAAGGAAGCATGCATGAACTCCGGACGGGACTTCTTCGAGTCGACCAAGCCAACGTTATTGAAGCCTTGCACCTCGTCATATTGGATCCAGTGGACGGGAACGTCATGCCAACGGCCATCGCCGCCATGGACGGGAATGTAGTCGACCATCGGGGTGGTATGGTAGGAGCGCACCTTCACCTCGACTTCGTCGGCGCCCGAGATCTTGCGGGCGTTGGCTTCCTTTAGGATGAGCGGCAACTCGGGGTCGGCACCTTCGGGCATGAACAGGTGACGATTCATGCGGTTAATCATGGCCTCGTGTTCGAAGGAGGTCATGTTCGAACGGTAGTCGTTGCCATAGATAAAGTCGTGTGGCTTATGAATCTGATAAAGCGGGATGGAAATGATCGGGGCAAGGTCGAAGAACAAGCCACGGATAAAGTCGTCGCAATACTTCACGAAGCGGTTCTTCCCCGCCTCGAAGTCGAAGTCATGGAAGTATTCGACCGGGGCGTTGTAATCGAAATGTTGCGAGTGGAGGGAAGCCACCGAGGTGAGCATGCCATCCTTCACCATGATGAAGTCGTCGCCATAAGGCTGCGGGTTCTTGATCAAATCCAGCTCGTTACGTTGGGCAAGGGGGCTAAACAAGAGACGGTACTCGACTTCGTGGTCGCGGTCATCCGCGCCGAAGTAGGCCTCGAATTCGTCGTTACCGAGCTTGGTGAAGTTACGTCCTTCCGTGACCGCCTTCTCCTCGAGCTTGTCGAGTTGCTTGATGCGGTTGGCCACGAACTTGTCCTGCTCTTTCTGGCTCTTTCCGCTCATGCCCGACATGGTGCGGGAGAAGTGCAGATGGGGCGCGGCTTCCGAGCCATAGATCAAGCGGGTCTCGTCCCAATAGGAAGGCGCGGGGTGCACCGCTTCCGCATGAAGGGTTTGCGTATGGGTTTGGGTATAGGTGTTACCCTTAGAGTCACTATGGGTCGTGGTCCAGGTGATGGTGAGTTCGCCGGTGTACGTCTTGGGACGGACCTCATGACGGAACACTTTCTCCAAAATGAAGGGGTTGCCTTGGATGTTGCCCGAGATGACGCCCAAGACGGAAGTGTCGGGGTCGGTCTCTTCCTTCATGCCAAAGCGCTGCATCAAATAGGCGAGGCGTTCCGGGGTGAAGGTCGGATCCAAATCGATGATCGGGGTCGTGCGCTCCATGACCTCGCGGGGCATGGAATCGTCGAGCATATCGTTGAGGGCGGCCATGTCGTTACGGCATTTCTGCAGCGCCTCGTCGACCTTCTGTTGCTTTTCATCCACGGCTTGCTGCGCCAAGGCGACCGCGTTTTTGATGCGGGTGTTGATCAAGACGATGAACATGACACCCAGGAATAACGGGGCGACGCCGATGAGGATGAACCACCACTGCGTGGCGGCGTTCATCGCCCCATAGACGATGAGCCCAACCGCGGCCACGAAGCAGAAGATCATCCCAAATATCGCCCAGCCTTTGCCGGCTTTGGCGGAACTGAGTTTCTTCTTCGCCTCGTTAAGCTCTTCTAGGGCTTCGCGGTATTGCTTAACGTGCTGGGCGTTAAGCGCCTTGTCGGTGCCCGCCTTTTGGGCCAAATCTTCATAGAAGCGCTCCGCCTCTTGGTGGTATTGCTTCTCTAATTGCCGCTCATAGAGCTCACGCGGACGGTAAACGGGTGTCTCAGCCATGGTTAAAATCCTCCTAAACCACCCAGTCCTCCTGGCGGGAACCGCCCGGATTTCTGGTATTGCTTCATCTGTTTCATCATCTGTTTGGACTGTTCGAATTTGCGCAGGACGCGGTTGACGTCGGCGTTGGTGTAGCCCGATCCCTTCGCGATGCGGTTTTTGTGGCTATAACGCAAAATCTCGGGATGGCGGCGCTCATAAGGGGTCATGGAATTGATGATGGCCTCGAAGACCTTCATCTCTTGCTTTGCCTTCTCTTGCTGCTCGTCGGTGATCTTGGGCATACCGGGGATGAGTTTGGCGATCGCGCCCAAAGAGCCGATTTTCTGCACCTGCTTCATCTGGCGGAGCATGTCCTCGAGGGTGAATTCGCCCTCCATCATCTTCCGCGCGTCTTTCTCGGCCTGCTTCTCGTCGATGGCTTCCTTGGCCTTCTCGACGAGGGTGACCACGTCGCCCATGCCTAAGATGCGGTCCGCCATACGGTCGGGGTAGAACATCTCAAGCTCGTTCACGCGCTCGCCGACGCCGGCGAACTTGATGGGCAGGCCCGTCAGGTATTTGATGGACAAGGCCGCGCCACCACGGGCATCGCCGTCTAGACGGGATAAGATGACGCCGGTAAGGCGCAGCTCTTTGTTGAAGGCGTTGGCCACGTTAACGGCGTCTTGGCCGGCGGCCGCGTCGACAAGAAGCAACACTTCCTTCGGATGGATCTCGTGGTTGATGCGCTTAAGCTCATCCATCAAAGCCTCATCGATCTGGAGTCGGCCGGCGGTATCGACGATCAATACGTCATACCCTTCCTTTGAAGCCTTCTCCTTGGCATGGATGGCGATCTTGACGGGGTCGACCTTATCGCCTTCCTCGTAGAAACCGATGCCGGCGTTAGAGGCCACGGCACGCAACTGGTCGATGGCGCCTGGACGGTAGATGTCGCAGGCGGCGACCAAAACCTTCTTGTTTTCCTTGTTCTGGAAATAATAGCCAAGTTTACCGGCGGTCGTGGTTTTGCCGGTACCTTGCAAACCAACCATCATGATGACGGTCAACGGTTTCTCGTATTGGATGCCCTCTTGCTCGTCGCCTAAGAGGTCTTGGATCTCGTCATGGACGATCTTGACGATCATCTGGGACGGGTTGACTTTGTTGTAGACGTCTTGGCCGATGGCCTTTTCCTTGACGTCGGCGATGAAGGATTTGACAACTTTGAAATTGACGTCGGATTCCAAAAGGGCGACGCGGATTTCGCGCAGCATCTCCTCCATGTTCTTCTCCGTGAGTTTGCTTTGCCCACGGATCTTTTTGAACACGCCGGATAGTTTGTCGGTCAACGATTCAAATGCCATCCTCGAATGCCTCCTCTAATACGGGCAACGCCTTCTTCGCCTCTTCTAGGCTAGTGGCGTTTCGTAGCGTTTCCGCCGCAAGATGCGCGGCGCGGGTTTTTTCCACCAGACGCAGCTCCTTCTCGAAGCGCCGCATCTTGGCCAAACCCTTCTTCACGGCGTCAAACGCCGCTTCCCGGGACGTGCCCCGCTCCGAAGCGATTTCCGCCAACGACAAATTGTAACGGAAATACATGCGGAGGACACCTTGTTGCGACGGGCTTAGCAATGGCTCATAGGCCTCTAATAACGCCAAGCTCTCGTCCCAACGGGACAATACCTCTTCCTCACGCATCCTGTTCTCCTAACAGTAGTCCGTTGAGGTATTGGTCCAAATCGAACTCGCGAAGGTCTTCCATCTTCTCCCCCAATCCGATGAAGCGGACGGGAACGCCTAGCTCATCGCGGATGGAGAGGATGATGCCACCTTTGGAGGTGCCGTCCATCTTCGTGATGACGATGCCCGACACGGGGGTGACTTCCTTGAAGGCCTTGGCTTGCACGACCCCGTTTTGCCCCGTGGTCGCGTCGATGATCAAAAACGTCTCATGGGGGGCGCCGGGGATCTCTTTGGAAAGAACGCGGCTCATCTTGCCAAGTTCCTGCATCAAGTTGTTCTTCGTCTGCAAACGTCCGGCGGTGTCCACGATCAGCAAATCAATGCCGTGCTCTTTGGCGAACTTCGCCCCGTCATAGGCCACCGAGGCCGGGTCGGCCCCTTCCTTGCCCGTGACGATGTCCACGCCTAGGCGCTTCGCCCAGACGCTTAATTGCTCGACCGCTCCCGCGCGGAAGGTATCCCCGGCGGCAAGGGCGACTTTCTTGCCTTTGTTTTTGTAACGGTAGGCAAGCTTGGCGATGCTGGTGGTCTTGCCCACCCCATTGACGCCGCAGACCAACAACACGGTCGGCCCTTCCTTTTGGAACGTGATTTCGTTCTCAATCGCCTCGCCTGAGGTGGCATAGTCGACGAACATCGCGTCCACAAGGGCCTCGTTGATGGTCTTGGGATCGGTGATCTTCTCTAACTTGGCTTGATCCAACAGTTTCTCAATGAGGCGGATGGAAAGCTCCACGCCCACGTCCGACTCAATGAGGATCTCCTCGAGTTCCTCGAAATACTCCTCGTTGACCGAGGCGTAACGTTTGGAAAGGCTGTCCAATTTCGACGCGAACGCCTTCCGCGATTTCTCCAAGCCCTTCTCGTAGGACTTGGTCTCTTCCTTCTCCTTGACGTCTTTCTTGGAGAACTTGTTCTTCAAAAACGAAAATAGACCCATGGTTTATCACTCCGGCAGCGACATCTTCGCCAATGCATCCGCGGCGGCCGCGGTCTCGGCGGCTTTCTTGCTCTTTCCTTCGCCGCGTCCAATCTCGCTGCCCTCAAAATAGACGGCCGCGACGAACATCTTATCCTGCCCGCTGCCACGCTCGGAAAGGATGCGGTAGGTCACCGATTCCTTTTTGTCCGCCTGCATGCATTCCTGCAAATAGGATTTCGGGTTGGTGGTGAGGTCGACTTTCGCGTTGGCGATGTCATCCTCGAAGATGGAACGCACGATGCGGTAGCAGGTGCTCAATCCTTGGTCGAGGTAAAGCGCCCCGATGAAGGATTCGAACACGTCTTCTAGAAGCGATAAGTTCTCGCTGGCGTCCTTGGCAAAGCTCGCCCCGACGCGAATGTATTCGTTTAACCCAAGCTTCCGGCAATACTCCGCCTCCGAGGCGGTGCGGATGAATTGGCTCTTCAAAACGGAAAGCTTCCCCTGTTCCATCTCCGGATGGTAGATGTAGCAAAGCTCGGAAACCACCATCCCCACCACGGCGTCCCCCAAAAACTCCAAGCGCTCATAGTCTTGGTGACGGGTTCCCGCCATGCCATTGTAGGAGGAATGGGTAAAGGCGAGGGAGTAAAGCTCCTCGTCCTTGGGGAGGATGTTGAACTTACGGTATAAGGCAAGGTATTCGCTGGCCATGCCAGTATTTTATCAGCGTTACGGCCTTATTTACATAAGGCAAGGACAATTCCCTATCCGCGGATGACGGTGGCTTTCTTGGCGAGGGAAAGCAAATAGGCATTGCCTTTGTCTAGTGGGTTCTCCGCGATCGCCTTCGCTTCCTTTTGGGCTTCCACGAACATCTGATAATCGTCCACCAAGGAGGCGAACCGCAAATCCAGCATCCCGCTTTGCTTCACGCCGGTGAGTTCCCCGAATCCGCGCATGCTCAAATCGGCTTTGGAAATCTCAAATCCATCCCCGGTCTGCGTCAAAACGTTGAGTTTTTGCAGGGTCTCCTCGTCTTCTTCGGCGTTGATGAGAATACAATAGGCATCCCGCCCGTCGCGCCCCACGCGACCACGCAACTGGTGCAACGAGGAGAGGGAGAAATGGCTGGATTCATAGACCACCAATAGGCGCGCCTTGGGCACGTCGATGCCTACCTCAATGACGCTGGTGGCCACCAATATCTTTTTGTTCCCGGATGCGAACTGGGTGAGCGCGTCGTCTTTCTCCTCGGGCTTCATCTTGCCATGGAGCAACACACATTGCCCCGGATAAAACTTCTCATATCCCGCGAAAAGTTTGTTCACGGAAAGGAAACCTGGCCGCTCATCCTCTTCGATTTGGGGAGCGACCACGTAAATCTGGCCGTCATTCTTTAAGGTCCAATCCACGGAACGTTTGATGCGCGGATCCTTGGGACGCACCAGAATCGTCTTCACGCTTCGCTTCGCGGAAGGGAACACCTCAAGCGTGGAGACGTCCATGTCCCCGTAAAGGCTTAAGGCCAAGGTACGCGGAATCGGCGTGGCGGACATTAAAAGCAAATCCGCCTCCTCCCCTTTGCCCAATAACGCCACACGCTGGTTCACGCCGAACTTATGCTGCTCGTCGATGATGACCAAACCCAAGGACGCGTAATGGACGTCTTGGGAGAAAAGAGCATGCGTGCCTACCAAAACGTCGATCGTCCCGTCACGAAGCGAAGCAAGGATCTGTCTTCGTTCCGATGCGGGGGTTTGCCCTAGAAGCAACACCACGTTCAGTTTGCCACGATAGAGTTTCCGCAAGGTGTTCGCGTGCTGCCTCGCCAAGGCTTCCGTCGGGGCCATCAACGCGCTTTGTTTGACGCGGGTGTAGTTGGCGTACATCGCTAGGGCCGCCACTAAGGTCTTGCCTGTACCAACGTCGCCTTGTAACAGGCGATTCATGACATGAGGCTTATCCAAATCGGAAACGATTTCGTCCAAAGCGGTTCGCTGGTCCTTGGTTAACGGATAAGGAAGCGTGGCGATAAAACGTTCCAGCGATGCCTTGTCGCAAGGGCGGGAGGACGTTTTGGAAATAGATTGGTTCTCTTTTTTGATCAAGACGTTACGGAGGCTGAAAAGAAGCGCCTCTTCGTATTTGAAATAACGGACGCCTAAAGAGAGCTCCTCATACGAATGCGGATGGTGGCATAGCGAGAACGCGTCGTTTAAGGACGGGAGATTATGCTTATCCAACAACGCAACGGGCAATATCTCCCCCACTTTCCTTTGCAACGCCAGATCCACGAGACGGATAAACCGATGCTCGGGAAACTCATCGGGAAGAGAATAGACGGGGATCAACGTATCCACGACCCTCCCCTTTTTCACGGACAGGAGATTGAAACAATGGTTCTTTTCGTCGTAGCTCCCCTGCAGGGTATAAAACTCGCCTTGCTGAATGACCTTAGGCAAGTACATGCGGTTCCAGGCGACGAAGAACACGTCGATCCCATAATGCGTCCGGAAATAGAAGCTGGCTTTGCTGGCCTTGGCGAAACGGCTGACCTTGATGTTTTGGGTCAATGTCCCATAAAACACCGCCTTTTGGCCTGAGGCGAACGAATACATCTTCTCCTTTGGAGTAAGGGAAAAGTCTTCGTAACGACGCGGCAAATGACGAAGCAAGTCCTCGTCGTTGACGATGCCCATCTTTAGGAGCGATTCGTTCTCTTTTTTGGAGGCGCCCAAAACCACGTCACCCATTATACCGAAGGTAACGCGCACTGACTTCCCAGTTACTTAATGCCAAGTTTCTTCAGCTTTTTCTTCGCGTCTTTGTTTCCTTGGTTGGCGGCGAGTTTGTACCAATAGAGCGCGAACGTGAAGTCTTTCTCGACCCCTTTGCCCTCTTCATAGCATTCGCCGATGCTATATTGGGCGTCGGCGTCTCCTTGGTTGGCGGCTTTTTCATACCATTGGGCGGCCTTTTCGAGGTTTTGTTCCACGCCCTCGCCGTCTTCATAGCAGCACCCGACGTTAAACTGCGCGTCAGAGTCACCAAGCTTAGCCGCCTCCAAGTAATACTGGAACGCCTTCTTCTCGCTTTTCGCCACGCCTTGGCCCTGCTCATACATCACGCCTAACTCAAACGTGGCCACCGGGTCTAACTCGTCCGCGGCCTTTTTGAAATAGGAGGCGGCTTTGACGTAATCGACCTCCACGCCTTTTCCTTGAAGGTAGAAATAACCTAAGTTCTTGAGGCAGTCTGGGTTACGTTGCTCCGCGCCTTTCTCGTACCATTCCCTTGCCTTGTCTAGGTCTAAGGGAACGCCTTGTCCTTCTTCTAGGCACCAGCCATAGAAGGCTTGGGCTGGGGGATATCCCCCTTCCGCGGCCAGTTTCATCCAATGGGCCGTTTTCTCGATGTCTTTGGGGGTGCCGACGCCTTCGTAATGAAGGAGGCCAAAGTTATATTGGCCTTTCGCGTATCCTTGCTTGGCGCTCCGTTCCATCCACAAAAAAGCCTGCTGCTCATCTTTGGGAACGACCTTGCCGTTCTTGTGGTACAAAGCCAGCTTGTTTTGGGCCCGGGGATACCCTTGCTGGGCGGCCAAAGCGAAATAATGGAACGCGCTTTTCTCATCCACGGGCATGTCTAGTCCCGCCTCCAGCATGATGCCATACAAGGTTTGGCCACGAGGGTCACCCTCATCCGCGGCTTGCTTCAACCACTTCGCCGCCTCTTTGTAATCCAAGGTCCCGCCTTCGCCGGTCATATAGCAATTGCCTAAGGCCGTCTTGGCCTTAGGAAGGCCACGGCTGGCGGCCCGGTAATAGGCTACGTAGGCGCGGTCATAGTCCACGTCCAAACCAAGGCCCTTCTCGTAGCATTGCCCCAAGGCGAAGATCGCCTCCAGGTTGTTTTGGTTCGCGGCACGGCGGAAATAAGACGCCGAAAGGGGAAGGTCCACGGGCACGCCCACGCCGTTACGGAAGGCCTTGCCTAAGTAACACATCGCCTCCTCGTCCCCGTTTTCCGCGTTTTGGTATAGGTCAAAAATCCCTTCCGCTTGGCTTAGGGGAAAGGTATAGGAACGCTTCGCGATCGCCTCCTCCATCTTCGTTTGGATTTCCTTCGCGGGAAGGGAGGCGGGAATGGCGTCGATATCGTTGGCTAGTTTCGCGTCTTTAGGGATACCCGTGCCTTGGGACAAGACGAAGCAGAGCAGGCTCTTCGCCACCGCGTCGCCCCGTTTGGCCGCCTCTTTGTGCCAAAACGCGGCGCCAGGCAAATCGACGTCCACGCCTTTGCCCTTGATGAGGCATTGGGCGTAGGCGTCCATCGCGTCCACGTTCCCCTTCAAAGCGGCCCGGCAATACCACCGCGCGGCCTCTTTCTCGTCTTGGGGGACGAGTTTGCCAATAAAGTAAACGTGCCCTAAGCAACACTCCGCCAAGGGGTTTCCATCCTCAGCCCGCTTCTTTAGTTCCTCGATATCGATTTTTCCTTGCTCGATTTGGGTACGGAAGGCGTCGGAAATCGCCTCAAGTTCGTCCCTGGCCTCGTCCACGCCCAAAAGATCCGCCTTAAGGAACCAATCCCAAGCCACATATAGGTCTTGCGGGACATCCACGCCATCGCGGTATTTCTCCCCTAACTGGACGATTGCGGAAACGTCGCTGCTTTTCCCAAGGCGAAGCAATTCATCAAGACTCTGTGATTGGTTCATAGGCGACATCCCCCTCAATACGTCATAGGCATTACTATGCGATGCCTTCGTTTCCAAAAGGATACCACTCCAAAGGAGGCAACGCCCACGAAACGAAAACGTCGCCTGGGTTCAGGCGGCGTTCGGTTTTGGTTAAGGGTTCACTCCACTCCGACGAGGAAACTATATACGGGCTGGTCGCCGCGCTTGACGTCGACCTCCAGGTCGTCGCCATAACGCTCATTAAGAGCCTCAAGCACCTTCTCTTCCTCTTCCGCGGGGACGTCTTCGCCCACCAAGACGGTGAGCATGCAGGAAGAGCTGTTGACGAGGGAATCCACCAAGTCGTTGAGGGCTTCCATCTTGTCCTTGACGCAGCTGACGATGGCTTTGTCCTTCATGGCCATGTAGTAGTCCTTGGTGATGTGGACGCCTTCGATCTCGGTGTCTTTGATCGCGTAGGTGACCGAACCCGATTTCACGGTCTTTAAGGCAGCCTTCATGGACTTGAAGTTCTCGTCTGGGGTCGACTCGGGGTTGAACACGCCGCAGCTGCTCATGCCCTGAGGGATGGTCTTGGAGAGGATCACGCGGGCGTTGATCCCGGTGCCTTCCATGACGTCGCAGGCCTGGGAGGCCGCCATGACGATGTTGGAATTATTGGGAAGGAGGTAGACATGGCGGGCATGGGTGGCCTTGATCGCATTGACGAAGTCCTCGGTGGAGGGATTCATCGTCTGACCGCCGGAGACCAGCACGTCGACGCCTAGTTCATGGAATAGTTCGTCCAATCCCGCGCCAGAAGAGACGGCCACGAGGCCGTATTCCTTCTCGATGCGAACTTCGTTATTGGGCGCGGGTTCGGGGATGATGCGCTCGGGGGCGGATGGCTTGGCGCCGAAGTCATAATCGGTCGCGGATTTGCCCGCCTCGATGTTATGGTGCTCCTCGGTCATGTTCTCGATCGTGATGATCACGAACTCGCCGAATTGCTGGGCGTAGTTGAGCATGTTGCCCGGAGTCAGCGTATGGACGTGGACCTTGACGATATCATCGTCTTGGACGATGACGACCGAGTTGCCGTGTCCCAAGAGGAACTTCTTGAAGTTCTTCTCCACGAAGGCCTTTTTCTCGCCTTCTTTGCCAAGGCGCAAAATGAACTGCGTGCAATAGCCGAACCCTTCCTCGGCATCGGAGATCTTCGCCCCGGCATAGGGGGAAGAGGGCTCGGGGGAGGTGGCGGTGGCTTCGCCCTTACGTTCGATGAAACGGCCAAACACGGCCTCTTTCATGCCCTCTAAGATTTTCACTAAACCCGCGCCGCCGGAGTCGACGACCCCCACTTCCTTCAAGACGGGAAGCAGATCAGGCGTATGCTCTAAGGACACGTTGGCGGATTCGACGAGATGGTTCATCGCCTCTTCGATGGAGGTTCCTTTCTCCACGAATTCCAAAAGCGAGGAACTGGATTCGCGGATGACGGTGAGGATGGTGCCCTCGACCGGCTTCATGACGGCTTTGTAGGCGACTTCCCGGGCGGAATCAAACGCGTGGGCAAGGACAAGGGCGTCGATTTCCTTCTTGCCCTCCAGTCCTTTGGCAAAGCCACGGAAGATCTGGGACGTGATGACGCCCGAGTTGCCACGTGCGCCCATCAATAAGCCGCGGGAAAAGCTCGACGCCAAGGCAAAGGCGTCGTCATCCTCAGGGCGGTTGGCGATTTCCCTGGCGCCGCTAGAAACGGTGAGGTTCATGTTCATGCCCGTATCGCCGTCGGGGACGGGGAAAACGTTGAGTTGGTCGATTTCCGGATAATGGTTGTATAAGTGGTTGGCGGCCGAGAGGAACATCGCCTTCAGCGTCGCCGCGTCGATGGTCTTCATCGTCAATTGACCTCTCTGATGTCGACCACGAAGACGTTGACCGCCTTGAAGCGGATGCCAAAAGCCTTCTCCAGTTCGTACTGGACCCTCTTTTGGACCTCGGCGAGCACCTCGGAGAGTTTCACCCCATAGGCGCAGCAAAGGTAGATGTCGACTTCGTAGCCCTTTTTGACCTTGCGCGTGTAAATACCCTTGACGTATTCCTCCATGCGCAAAACCTCTTTGGCGGCGTCGGTGATGGAACCTCTGGGGACCAAGCCGATCACGCCATAGCATTCGCTGGCGGCACCGCCGGCGACGGAGGCGATGGCCTCCAAGGAAATATCAATGCCCCCATACGGGGTCTTTTTGTCAATGCTCATGGATTTTTGAAAACGAGGGGAACAGGCGGGAGACATAGTCTCCACAGGTGGCAACATTATGAAGGAGAACGTTTGTTTTTGCAATTATTGGGCCGTAGGTAGGCGAAAACGGAAGAAAAAGGGGGATGAACCCCCGTTTCGCTTTGGCGCTTCCGCCCTTAACGCTCCGTCAAATAGGCGAATAAGGCCTGGACTTCTTCCGCGATATCCCCGGAAGCGAAGATCACGTGGTTGCCATAAGGCTCGTTTAGAAGTGGCTCTAGCCCCTCTTTGAACTTCACGTGGATCTGGCTGCGGCACAAATCGCCGCGTAATGGATTGTCCAATAACTGGCACTTCATCGCCCTTATTTTGCTAAGGTCCGGATGAAGCTTGACCAAGGTCATTTCCCCTACGGGGAACTGCCCACGGATCCCAATGCCTAAACCCGATTCGAAATGGGTCGCAAGCGTATAGGAATCTAGCATCGAAAACGGGCACGTGCAGTGGGCGAAAATGGCTTCCTTTTTCTTAAAGTCGAACTCGCTTGGATTGGCCATGAACGTCGCCTTTCCAGTGAGCTCCTGAAGCAATACCATGGTCAAAAGCGAAGGCACGTCCCCTTCGCACGTGGCCACGATCCCTTCGTCGTTAAGCATCCCAAAGGCGAGGCAGCTGGTCTGTTGTTTGGTCTTCAGAAGATCAAAACACCGTAATGTGAAACCGGATAGGCCATACTGGACGACAAGCCGTTTTAACGCCCCGTGGATGTATAAACTCTTGCGCAAATCCTCGCGCCGGCTGGTTTTGGCCAAGAAGCGCTTCATGGCCTTGGTATCCGCCAGAAGACGTTCGTCGACAAGGGCCAAGAACTCCTTCATGGGGATGCGCACCATGTCGATGCCGAATTGTTTCTTGATCGCCTTAGGCGAATAACCCGAGCCAATCAGCCAATCGCTTGGTGCCCCGATGACGCCGAGTTTCATCGCGTGGAGACGTTTCTCGATGTGGTAGAACTTGTGAAACCGGTGCAGTTGCTCCCGAATCTGCTTGGGCTCGCCCATAAGCAAATGGCACCGCTTCCCCTTCTGGGCGCAGAAGGTCTTGATCTCTAACGCGGCGGCAAGGCTATTGCGCTTGCCCTGCACGAGGAGGAAATAAGGATCGGGGAAATCCTCGTAGCAGTCCTTGAAGTAGATCTCGCTGCCGCCAGTTTGGACGAAGAAGACGACCGGATTGTCCTTGGTAGGCCGGGAGAAGGAGAATTCCTTGTCCGGATCGATGGACTTCAAAAATTCCGTCTCT
>JAILIV010000088.1 GCA_024695105.1 Bacilli bacterium | reverse complement strand
GCGGGATCGGGTTTCACCGGGAACTCAGTCCGGGCGCCGATGATCATGTCGAAGAAGCCTTTCCCGAAATGCATGTCCAAAATCGTTTGGGCTAAGGGATCTGGTTTATTCGTGACGCAGCAGAATGTCGCACCACGGCGTTTCATCTCGATAAGTGTTTCCTTTAGGCCATCAAATGGACGGGCGTGTTCCGTCTGATGATCACGGTATAACCGCATGTAGATGGGTTTAAGCTCAGCGAACGCCTCAGGGTCGTTTCCCTTCTCGCGTAAAGCGCGGTGCATCAACGCCTCCGCCCCATCGCCCACCAACGTCTTTGTGGATTCGCGGTCATACCGGTGGCTATAGCCACATTGCCCTAACGCCGTATTGATCGCGAAACAAATGTCCTCGATGGTGTCTAGAAGCGTGCCGTCTAAGTCAAAGATGAAATGCTTTGCCATTTATTTGACCATGATGCGTTCGGAATGGAACATACGCGAAGTGGCGAAAATAAGCGCACCCGTGTAGAGCAAATTCATGCCGATCGTCACCCCAAGGAACAATGGGCTCACCGTTCCCGTGGTAATAAGAATGTTCATGCAGGAAGCCACGTTGACGAATGGCACGAACGCCCAACCTATTTGGGCGGGATTCACCATTAAAGGCAATAACGCCGCGGCCATGGCCACCACCATCAAAGGAGCCATGTAAGACGAGCATTCCTTCGCGGTCTTGGCAAACGCGGACACGATCGTGCCCATGGACACGAACAAGATCAGCGTCGTGACAATCAGCACACCCAATAGAACCACGGTCAACGGAGCAAAACTAATCGACATGCCCTGCATCATCGCGGGCAAGCCACCCAATAAACCAAGAAAGGATACCAATCCACTTGCCGCGGCCGTCACCGAGAGGGCGGCGATTTTGCCAAACGCGAGCTCTCCCCGTTTAATGGGCGTCAATAGCATCGCGGATAACGTCCCCCGCTCCTTCTCCCCCGCAATCGCATCAGGACAAATGGAAACGACGGAAGAGAATAGCATCGACATCGTTAGCAAAGGCACCAACACCGACATTAGTTTCGCTCCCGTGTAATCCGAGGAGGCGAGGTTAGGCGTTATGGCCTGGCCCTTCGTATCGATGTTCACCACATAGTCGCGATACGTCAAATCGACCAAGGCGTACATATTCTGGTAAGCCTTGGTTCCCGCAGGGGTCGCGCCGTTATAAAACAGGTAGATATACCGCGTTAAAACCTGGCTTTGATCGGGGATCACCGTCGTTTCGAAATTATCGGAAAACACCGCGAAAACGTCATATTTTCCTTCTTTTACAAGGTTTTTCGTCGCTTCGACGTCACTGACGGGAACGGGATGGAACTCTACTTTGTTGGTCTTCTCCTCTTCGGCGCTTTCCACATAAAGTTGAAACCCTTGGATGAGCTTTGGGGTGCCCGTAGAGGCATTATCCGTATACGCAATACGATAGGTGGTGTTCTCCACCTTTGTCTCCATTAACGAAGAGGAGAACAAACGCCCCATCGCCCCATAAAGGACATAAATCAAAATGCCTGGAAGGAATAAGGCGAGCAGCATGCGCGGATCCGTGAAGAACCGGCGCATCTCCTTTTTGAAGACGGTCCAAACGTTGTTCATTGTTTGACCCCTCCAATCAGGTCAAAGAAGACGGTTTCGAGGTTCTTATCCTTCGTCACGTCCTTCATGTTTCCCTCTAACGCCATTTTGCCGTTAAGGATGATGCCAATCTCGTCCGCAAGCTTCTCCACCAGGCTAAAGATATGAGTGGAGATGACGATGGCTTTTCCTTCCTCACGTAACGCGGCAAGGAAGTCCTCCACGTCGCGGGAGGCAAGGATGTCCAAGCCGTTCGTGGGCTCGTCATAGATGATGATTTCCGGGTCATGGGCGATGGAAATGGCAAGCGACACCTTTTGCTTCATGCCGGTGGAAAGGTTCTTGATACTGGTAAGGGCGAACGGGGTTACGCCAAAGCGCTCGAAGACTTCCTTCTTCCGTTTTGCGGTCTCTTCTTTAGAAAGGCCATAAAGGGCCGCCATATAGTCAAAGGTATAATCCGGCGTAAAGAAGTCGTCTAATTTCAATTCCGACGTCAAAAAGCCCACTTTTTTACGGTAATCCGACACATCTTGATGAATGTCTTTGCCACGGTATAAAATCTCGCCAGAAGTTGGCGAAAGAAGCGTTGCCACCATGCGAAGCGTCGTGGTCTTGCCTGCGCCATTGGGCCCAAGCAAGGCGTAGATACTCCCCTTCTTAAGGTTAAAGGACAGGCCATCGACCGCCATCAAAGAATTGGAGAGAAGCTTCCGCTCCTTCATCTGGCGGGAGGATAACGTGAAGCGCTTCGTCAATGCCTTTGCTTCCAAAACGATCTCTTGTTCCATATGCAGGCTCATTCTATCGCCCCCGCGCCTATTTTCAAAAGGATATCGCGCGCATGCATAGGAAAAGGGCCACCCTTATCGGATGGCCCTCGTCATGGTTTTAGGGTTATTCCTCGTCGTCGAGTTGGAAGCCCGGGCGCCCCTTCACGTAGGTCGTGTGGAGCAATTCCTCGGACAGCTCGCCACAGGGTTCCCCTAGGAAGTCATCGTAGAGCTTGATGATGTCGGGGTTGTTGTGGGACTGACGCAGCGGGAGTTCCTTGTCGATCTTGTAGAGGATATCCGCGCGCTTTTGACGGTAGGTATCCAAGATGTTGGGATCCTCGTTGGTCTGCATGGACGGCTTGACGAAGGGTTGGCCACCGCCGTTGATGCAGCCGCCAGGGCAGCACATGATCTCAATGAAGGCGTATTCGGACTTGCCGGCGCGGATCTCGTCCAATAACGGTTTCGCGTTCTTCATGCCCGAGGTGACGGCCACTTTGACCTTGGTGCCTTCGATGTCGATCTCGGCTTCCTTCACGGCCTGAAGGCCACGGACCTCATGGAACTCAATCGGACCATATTCCTTGCCGGTGAGGGTGTGGTAGGCGGTACGAAGGGCCGCTTCCATGACGCCGCCGGTGACGCCGAAGATGGCGCCGGCGCCGGTATATTGGCCAAGGAGGTCTTGGTCGAATTCCTCTTCGGGGAGCTGATCCCAGAGGATACCCGCACGCTTGATCATGACGGCGAGCTCACGGGTGGTGAGGACGGCGTCCACATCCGGCAGGCCTTCGACCGCGGCATTCTGCTTACGGTCGGCCTCGTACTTCTTCGCGGTGCAAGGCATCACGGAGACCACAAAGATGTCTTCCGGCTTCAAGCCATGGGCTTTGGCCATGTAGGACTTGATGATCGCGCCTTCCATCTCATGCGGGGATTTGCAGGTGGAGACGTTGGGGATGAGATCGTCATAGAAGAATTCCATGAAGTTGATCCAGCCCGGGGAGCAAGAGGTGATCTGCGGGAGCACGCCACCCTTGGTGATACGGTTGAGCAACTCCTGCGCCTCTTCCATGATGGTAAGGTCGGCGCCGAAGTTGGTGTCGTAGACGCGGTAGAAGCCAAGGCGGTGCAAGGCGGCCACCATGCGTCCGGTGCCATCCTGTTCGCCGATCTTATGGCCGAATTCCTCGGCGATCGCGGCACGGACGGCCGGAGCGGTCTGGACGACCACTTTCTTGCCTTGGGCCATCGCCTGGTCGACGAGTTCGATTTCGCGGTGCTCGGAGAGAGCGCCGGTGGGGCAAACGTTGATGCACTGGCCGCACTGGAGGCAGGGAACCTTGGCGAAGCTGGCGTTCTGAGCGGGGGCGACAATGGTGTTGAAGCCACGCTTTTCGAAGCCGAGGATGCCAATGCCCTGGGCCTCTTTGCAGCGCTCGATGCAGCGTCCGCAGAGGATGCACTTGGAGGTGTCGCGAATGATGCCAGGGGCGAGGTCATCGAACGTGGTCGCGGTCTTTTCGCCCTCGAACACGTTGTCGCGGGCACCGGTCACGCCGGCGACGTGGAGGAGTTCGCACTGACCGTTTTTGACGCAGGTCTGGCAATCCTTGGAGTGGTTGGAGAGGAGGAGTTCCACCGAGGCGCGGCGGGCATTGACCGCCATCGGCGAGGAGATCTTGATCTCGAAGCCTTTCTCGGCGGGGATGTCGGCGACGGGGTAGACGCAGGAAGCAAAGAGTTTGCCGCCACGGGCGGTGGCGATTTCCACCAAGCAGACGCGGCAGGAAGCCAAGGAGTTCTTCCCATGGTTCCAGTAGCAGAGGGTGGGGATGTTGAAGCCGCAGAGGCGGGCCGCCTCAAGGACGGTGAGGTTCTTGGGGACGGAGTAGATCTTGCCTTCGATCTTAATGTTGATCATTTCGACGTTTTCCATTGTGGGTCCACTCCTTATTCCTTGATGATCGCGCCGAAGCGGCAACCCGCTAAGCACGATCCGCACTTAATGCACTTGGACTGGTCGATCTCATGCGCGAATTTGCCCGGCATGGTCGGTTTGCCCGGGACCATGGGTTTCGCGACGACGTCGGTGACGTGGATGCACGAGACGGGGCAGTTGCGCGAGCAGAGGGTGCAGCCGACGCACTTGTCTTTGATGATGTGGTACTGCATGAGGTTCTTGCAGACGTGGGCCGGGCACTTCTTCTCGGTGACGTGGGCCTTGTACTCCTCGGGGAAGTTGTTCATCGTGGAGAGAATCGGGTTGGCCGCGGTCTGGCCGAGGGCGCAGAGGGAACCGTTCTTGATGATGGTGGCGAGTTCCTTCATGTCCTCGAGGGTCTTCTCGGTGCCTTTGCCTTCGGTGACTTCGGTGAGCATCTCATAGAGGCGCTTGGTGCCGATGCGGCAGGGCGAGCACTTACCGCAGGACTCGTCGCAGATGAAGCTCATGTAGAAGTGGGCGACGTCGACGGCGCAGTTGTCTTCGTCCATGACGATCGCGCCGCCGGAGCCCATCATCGAGCCACGGGCCACGAGGGTGTCGTAGTCGATGGGGGTATCGAGGTCTTTCTCGGTCAAGCAGCCGCCGGAAGGACCGCCGGTCTGAATGGCTTTGAATTTCTTGTTGCCGGGAATGCCGCCGCCGATGTCATAGATGAGCTCGCGGAGGGTCGTGCCCATCGGGACCTCGACGAGGCCGACGTTATTGACTTTGCCGCCGAGGGCGAACACTTTGGTGCCTTTGGAGCCTTCGGTGCCGATCGCGGCGAACTTGCCCGCCCCTTCGCGGATGATGAAGGGGATTTGGGAAAGGGTTTCGACGTTATTGACGCAGGTGGGTTTGCCCCAGAGGCCTTTGATGGCCGGGAAGGGCGGACGGGGACGCGGCATGCCGCGCTGACCTTCGATGGAGTTCAGAAGCGCGGTCTCTTCGCCGCAGACGAACGCGCCGGCACCCAAACGGATGTGGGCACGGAAGGAGAAGTCGGTGCCGAGGATGTTATCGCCGAGCAAGCCGACCTTTTCCATGTCTTCGATGGCCCGCTGCAAACGGGAGACGGCGATCGGGTATTCGGCACGGACGTAGAAGTAGCCTTCGGAAGCGCCAAACGCATAGCCGGCGATCATCATGCCCTCGATGACCTCAAAGGGGTTGCCTTCGAGGATGGAGCGGTCCATGAACGCGCCGGGGTCGCCTTCGTCGCCGTTGCAGACCACGTATTTTTGGTCCGCTTTGACGTTGGCGGCGAACTGCCACTTACGGCCGGTGGGGAAGCCACCGCCGCCACGGCCACGGATGCCCGAGGCGAGCACTTCGTCGATGACTTCTTGAGGGGTCATCGTGGTGATCGCCTTCTTCAAGGCCTTGAAGCCATCATAGCCGAGGGCCTCCTCGAGGAGGTCGGGATTGATGAGGGAGCAGCCATGGAGGGCGATGCGGATTTGTTTTTTGTAGAAGTTGATGTCGTCCTGACGCTGGACCTTTTCCTTGGTGGTCGGGTCGACGTAGAGCAGGTTCTCGCAGATCTGCCCGCCGATGAGGTCTTTCTCGACGATGTCTTTGACGTCGGAGACCTTCACCGCGCGATAAAGGGTGTCTTCCGGGAAGATCTTGACGAAGGGACCCTGGGAGCAGAAGCCGAAGCAGCCGACGTGGTTGACGGTCACTTTGTCCTCTAGGCCATGGGCGGCGATTTCCTTCTTCAACTCTTCCTCGATGTCGACGGAGTTGTTGGCGATACAGCCCGTGCCGCCGCAGACGACGACGGCGCGCTTGCCGTTGGTGCCTTTCAGTTTCGCCTGAAGGACCGCGGTACATTCTTCGATGTGCTGTTCAAGGCACTGAGGGGTTTTAATGGGTTCCATTAGGCTTCAGCCTCCTTGTTCTTGTATTCCTCGATGATCTTGCCGACTTGATCGGGGGTGACCTTCGGGTAGACCTTGCCATTGATGGACATGGCCGGGGCAAGGGCGCAGGCGCCGATGCAGCGGATGGCCTCGATCGTGAAGAGCCCGTCTTTGGTCGTCTCGCCCGGCTGGATGCCTAGCAGCGAAGAGAACTTGTCGACGACCTGCTGTGAGTTCTTGACGTAGCAGGCGGTGCCGAGGCAGATGCCCAAAACGTATTTGCCTTTCGGCTTAAGGGAGAAGAACGAGTAGAACGTGACTACGCCGTAGATCTCGGCGACGGGGATGCCCGTCTTTTCAGAGATGATCTCCTGAACCTCCAGGGGGATGTACCCGTATTTCTTCTGGACGGCGGAGAGGATCATCATCAAAGGAGAGGGCTCATTCGCGTAGGAATCGCAAATGTCTTTGACACCCTGCACCACTTCAGGCTTGATTGCCATGTGTAAACCTCCGTGCCACATATGTGGCCTTACCCGAATATTTTATTTCCCACGCACACGAGGGCGCAATAAGGTTTTTCCTTTGGAAGAGAACGGAATCATTAACGTCCATTCCCTATTACAATGACACGGGCTGAAATACGATGGCAAAACGTAGCATAAAAGACGTAAGAAAGGGCTGGGGCAAGTAAAAACCACCACCAAACTCCATAGTTCATAGCGGCATAGGCCGCAAGAAGATAAGGTGAAACTAAAAAAGCCGTTCCAATCCAGCCAACGTACCCCATCGGATAAAGGATTCGCCGTTTCATATTACCATCCAAATAGCGGATGGACTTCGAAATAACTATCCATTCCCTTCCGATAATTGAGGATGCTCCCAATTAAAATTGAAACCATGGACCTCGATATGACCATAAACGGTTACCATTGCCCTTAATCATATCCCAAGCGAAACGCCCCGTCGCATTTGTACCCGCAATCTCGGAAACTCAGTGATGGATCCAAACGTAGAATCAGACATCGCTATTGAGATTGTTCAGAAACAAATGCCGCGCTAAAGTCAACAATGAAGCCAACAACCTCATCGCGAAGTTGACAAACAAACTGACCTTGAGCAAATCGAATAATCTCAGCCCCTGAAGGTTTAGCCCCATACAAGGCCAGTTTTTGTTTAAGATCAACAAATGCCAATCCAAACTCCTTGCCGTATCCTGTACCCCATTCGGTTGGGTCTTCAGGACCAAATATGACGAGCAACTGCCCTTCTTCTACGGAGCCAAGGTCTATTTCGCCTTGCCTCGCTTTCAAGTAGTTTTTCCAAGAAAAACCTTCCAAGCAATAACAAATTCCGCTTTCTTTCGAAGCAAGGAGCTCCAGCGAACCAGTAAAGGAGAGGTTTATTTCATAATCCAAGAAGAACCAAGGCTCGCCTTGCCCAAATGAGCCGTCATCATAAAAGTTCAACTGACATGGGCTCGGATTTGCAGCGACATCGATTTTCAACTGCATAGTTAAAACGGCCCCCAATGCCAAATAACCCCGTTAGTAATATCGAGCACCGATCTCCACAATTTGTATTTGCCGTTAAACAGACCCGTCTTCATAAATGCTCGTTGCGTCGAAATCGAGCTCCTCGTTCCAAATAATCCCATATCCGCAAGGATCTAGATGGCCACTGGTGAACAGATTCCTATCCTTTCTCAATTCCTCCAGCTGAGGGTATTTCGAAAACATGGTTGCCATGTCGTAACGGATGGTTTTCCCGTCCTCATACGTCAGTTCAAGCTTCACGTCGTCAAGAAACCGAACTTTGGTCGCTATCTTATGCATATTGGTTTAATCCCCCACTATTTCTTAATCGTCCGCGAGCAAGGAAGCGAAATCCGGAAGCTCAACGCCATCGCCATCGTCCTCGTCATCGTCTTCCCAAGAGATGAAGACGCCCGGATTGGCGCGCCTGCTATGGGTCTTACGGCGGACGCGGGAATCCTCATCGCCCAATAAGCGTTCCGCTTGGTCGTACCAGAAGGCGCCGGCCCCATAATCGACCACGCATCCATTCCCGTATTCGTAGCACTCCCCTACTTTTAGCAGCGCGTTGACGTTCCCGGATTGGGCCGCGGAAAGATAAAGCTCAAAGCGTTCTTTGGGGTCTACCTGCGTCCCTTCTTCCTTGGCGATGTCATAGAGGGTATCCACGGCAAACCAGCCCGCCGAGGCCACCCCTCTAGCAGCGGCTGCCTTATGCATCTCCAAGGCCTTGTGCAGGTCTTTGGCCACGCCTTCGCCATGACGGTAATAATAGGCCGCGTTGAAGAACGCCAAGCCTTCCCCGTCACGTAACCCCTGCTGCAACAATTCGAACCCTTTGACGGGATCTTTCTCCACCGCGATGCCAAAGGCATAGAAAGTCGATAAACCAATCGCGACGCGCTTATAGCCCTCTTCATGGCATTGCAGCATGATTTGGAAGGCAAGCGGCTTTTCCCCGTCGTTATAGATTTCCTTCGCGTATTGGTAACGGAATTCGACGTCACGCTCGCCATAAAGTTTCAGCAAGGCCAACAAAGAGGCGCGGTCTTTGCCTTCGTAATGGATGTCATTATAGCCCTCACGGAAGGCTCGGATGTATTCGTCCAGGGAATGCACATGGACGCGTTCATTGAAGATACTGGTTCTCATAGCGTCTATTATCCACTGCCTTAAGGCAAAGCAAAAGCGCCCCATCGCTGGAGCGCCAAGAACCAATAAACGTCGGCAGAACCTATCTCCTCCGCTTTCTGGAAAACGGGTACAAGGTCACCAGACGGCCCTGTTTGGAGAAAATCCAACGGCCACCATGGTAATCAATGATGAGATAATCGCATTCTTGACCCCGGTAGCGTCGCTTTTCGACCGATGCGAGGATTCCTTTCTCCATCGCGTCGGAGGCACGACGCCAACACTCTTCAAGGGAAAGAACGCCGAAGCGCTCAGCAAAACGTTCACGGGCATGCTCGCTGACAGTAATCATTGAGGTCTCCTTTCGAGATGATCGGATGATTACGAGGCGGAGCCGGGGGTTTGAACG
>JAILIV010000064.1 GCA_024695105.1 Bacilli bacterium | reverse complement strand
TTGCCCCACTGCTGCAAGAACGCGGTCATGTTGTCGATGGAAAGAAGTAACAGATAGCCACGGGAATGGATACGGTAGGCGTTCTCTAATTGAGAAAGCAATGCGGCATAGGAATAAACCAACCAGTTCCGATCATACGGATCTTCGCTTAGCTTACCTTCGGTCGGTCGGACCAACAGGATCCGTTCACGGGCCGTATGGGCATCTAATGTCAGCGAGGTCTCTAGTTCTACCTCACGCACCTTGCCCGACATCTTGGCCTTGCGCACGTCCTTCATCTTCGCCATCTCAAGCAACGGACAATGCGGGCAGGGACGGTCGATGCCATAAAGCGCCTTATGGCAAACTTCGCCAACGGCCACGTCATGGAAAAGCGAACGCATGTTGGGGCTAAAGTAGGTGATTTGGTGGGTGTTCTCGTCAATGCGGTACACCATGTGGTTGGATAACCCCATGATGGCCTCCGCCTCACGTTGGAAGGCCTTAGCCCGGGTCTCTTTCTCCGCCATCATGAAATAATCGGCGAGGTCTTGCCCAAAGCGCACCAATTGGTCGCGGACGTAGCTATCGACGACGAGTTCCCCACCGCGCTTTTCGAAATACGCCACGCCGAGGTAATCCTTGCCGTTACGTAACGCGAAGATAAACCCAGAGGTGACCCCATAGAGGTCCACTTCCCGGGCAATCGCGGCTGGGCAACTTTCCCGGCAAGAGAAATAAACGGAGTCGTTGAAATCCAAGGAATCGAACAACGGTTGCAGCACCTTGGCCTCGATATGGTCGCCGAGGTCATGGAAATACGGATAATAGGTGCCGTTCAATTGATCGTGGAGAATCAGTTCGTTGAAGTCGGTCCCAAGGAAGGAGGCCACCGCTTCATACACGGTCTGTAGATTCGTCTTGTCCTTCCCAAGGCTTTCGTCAGAAAGGCGACGCAAGGCGTGATTGACGGATTTGAAGAAGGCTTTCGCGTCGGAATGCTCCGCTAGGCCCAAAGGATTGCTCTTCGCTTTCTTTCGGTCGGGCAAGAACACCGTGATCGGGGCGGTTTGCCGCTTGGCGTAGCGTAAGTCCTCCAGCATGTCGGAAACGCTCGAATAGGGATAGCAAACCAAGGCGCCCTTTAATGGGAATAGCCCTAAGCCCGAGGAACCGCGTTTGGAGATCGCGGAGTCATCCGCCATCGAAACGACCTTCTCTTGCACGATGCGAATGGAATCTAGTCCAGGCAAGAAGCACAGCATTCCCTTCTCGTCTTCGGTAAAGGCGAATAGCCTGCCTTTGACAAAACGGAAACGATCATCCGCAAGAGCAAGCAAGCGTTGTTTCTCTTCTTCATCGAGTTTCTCTTTGCCAATCTCATAATAAAGCTCCAATAGGCCAACGTAGAAAACGCCATAGACGTGCACCAAGCTTTGTAGGCGTTCCTTCAAGAACCCGGCGGGAACCAAATGTTTGGATTCGTCCACCCATTCGATGCCAAGTTGGGAGTAATCGGCTTCCACGCTATAGAGGATGGAGTACTTCCACTTTTGCTCCACGTCCTCCAAGGCGCGGTTTAAGTCCTTTAACTCGGCGATGTTCTCCTCAGGATAACGTTCTAGCGTCCCATCGCCATGGCGCAGATGCCCCAGGTTGCGACGGGAAATCTCATATAAGCCTTCTTGGTAAAGGCGATGCAACGTGCGTACCTCGATGATACCGACGGTAACGTAAATGAACACCAAGGCGAGGTCGACGATATAGAGCAAACTCTGGAACGTCGAGGAACCCGTGGAGGCATAAAGGAAACCAAACACCATGGTGGATGCCATGATAAAGGTCAAAATGATTCCCGGAATCAGCAAAGCCCAGACGAAGCTTTGCCGCATGGTGCGCATGTTCATGCTCCCCTCCTTAGGCGCAAGACGTCGCTGCGCCCGATGTCCCCGATGGTGTACACCACCGCTTTGCCAATGTCGACGTAGGTATCCAAGGCGTCGATATAGCCCTCGATGGATTTCTTATCCGCCAAATTCCGTTCCACGGCCTTCACGGAAAGGCAAGGCACGCCCTGCAGCATCCCCGCGACGGCCACACCATAGGAGAGGGAATCCACGACAAAGGGACCACCTTGCCCCAACACGGTCTTATGACGTAAAGCCCCTGCGACCACAGGGGAATTCAAATTGTCGCTGCTAAGCATCGTCACGGTGCTCGCGCCGGTCAACGTGCGTTTGGAAAAACCATCCCGCACATAGCCGATCAAGTCTTTCTGGACGTGATACACGGCAGGCATTCCAGGGACTTGGCCTAAGGTAGCATTCGCCACGTCGATTTGATCCACGTCGAGGTCGATGATTTCGCGGGCCATCACGATTTGGCCTGGCTTAAACGAAGAATCCAAGGCATAGCATTTGCCAAGGACGATGATGAGGTTCACGTAGTTTTGGGTAAGCAAATACGACGTCACGGCCGAGCCCAAAATGGAGGTGTGCAAACCCGAGACGATGAGCACCTCTTGGTTGAAGATGTCGCCTTTGGCCATCGGGAAGCGGCCCAAAAGCGTATCGTTGACGCGCTTATTGAGCAACGAGGAGCAATAAAGCACGTCGTCTTGGTGCGAGCCTAATATCAAGATCATGCGCGCCCTCCTTTCGCCTCAAAGGGATTGTCCTTAAGGAACGCCTCGTACTCCCCTAACGGAAGCGGGCGGGAATAATAGAAGCCTTGGATCGTGTCGAGGCGGATCTTCTTGAGGATCTCAACCTCTTTGTCGTTATCGACGCCTTCGATGATAACCTCGATGTCATTCAAATGGCCTAAGTCCGTAATCATCTTCACGATGGAACGGGTCTTCTCGTCCTCGACGATCATGTCGGTGAAGGACTTATCGATTTTGATGCCATCAAAGGGGATCTTGCGCAGGTTATCGATACCCGAATAGCCAATGCCGAAGTCATCCATCAAAACGCGGACGCCTAGGTCCTTTAGCTTCTTGATAATCGAGATGGACATGAACTGGTTGGCCTGCGAAGTGGTCTCGGTGATTTCCACCTCCACTAGCGTCGGCGGGGTTTTGTATTTCTCAAGCAACGAACGGAACACGTTCAAGAAGTTCGGGGAGAAGAACTCATACAAGGAGAAGTTCACCGAAACGGGCAAGACGCGACGTCCTTTGCGGCGTTGGTCGTATAAGTCCATAAGCGCATGTTCAAACACGTAAAGGTCAATCGCGGAGATTAGACCCGCGGTCTCGGCCTTCTCAATGAACGAAGCAGGAGACAAAAGACCGTATTTGGGTGAATTCCAACGCACGAGGGCCTCGGAAGAGATGAAACGCTTCTCTTTTAAGGAGAACTTGGGCTGGTAATAAACCACGAGTTCTTGATTAGCTAAGGCTTGTTCTAGATCGGCGATGTCATCTTGGGACGCCGAGACGCGGAAGGATTCATGGTAATGGCAGATGGTCTCAAACGTATCCTCGGCGTTCACGCGGGCGATTTCGGCGTTATCGATCGCGAAGGTGAGGTTGTCCTTGGGGTTAATCTCGTAGACACCGAAGAAGGGCTGAACCAAAACGCGGACGCGCTCCTTCTCGCCCAAATCGTAAATGTCGGAAAGAAGCGTGGAGCAAAGCTCGGTCACCTCTTCTTCTTTGTCCACGACCGCATAGATCAAGAACGAGCCACGATGGAAGCAGAAAACCCGCCTACGGAATAGTTTCAAGCGTTTGCCCTTCTCACCATAGAACATCGTGGTGAGATGTTCGGCGATCGCGTAATTGAAGGAGGAAATTTCCTCGTTGTGGCGTGGGTTGGAACTGATGGAGTTGGGCGCAAAGCCAAAGTCGATCAGGAAGTGGCGCTTCTTGCGGTATAACGGAGAGCCTTGCACCAAACGGCATCGCTGCTCGAATTGATAAAGGTTATAGAAACTGGTTTTCTTGCCTAACGTGTATAGATTTTCCAGTTGCAACTGATGCTTGGCGATGTGGCGGTCGGCGATCGATTTCCCAAAATAAATGGTCGCGGCGAAGAAGGCTAGTCCGAGCAAAGCAAAGGCAATCGCGTAGGCTTGGTCGATCGGCAAGACGTGAAGGAACACCAAAAAGGCAATGACGGCAAAGGCCAAAAAGCCCACGACGGAAAGGCTTGAAAGCAAGATGTAGAGTTTGCCACCGCGTCTCATTTTTTGTCTCCTTTGCTATGCTGCTCCATCATTTCGGCCAACATCTCCTCTTTCAAACGTTTCTTATCTTCTTCCGACATCCCTTCTAACGGATTCTCCGCATTGCCGGTCGGAACGTTGGGATTGGGCGCGCCAGCAGTCGCTTCTTCCGGTTCTTTCATGGCCTTAAAGATATCCATGACCGAGACCACGACCAAATAACCCGCCGGGACAAGTAAGAAGAGCAATAAGCCCCACGGGGAAGACAAAACGCTGAAGAAGCCACCCAGGAAGGGGCTATTGACCTTAACGATGCCCAAAAGTTCCTTCTCGGTAAGCAATTGGTACTGCGAACTTTTCCACGCGGAGCCTTGGGTATTGATACCGGTAACAAAGAAGAGGTAACGTCCCTCCCCTAACGCCACGTCTTGGCGGACACGTGCCTCAAAAAGGCGGTGGGTGAACACCATGCGCTGCGTGACGCGGGTGTTGTAAGAGGAATCACTGGGCAAGTCATAGACGTAATCGGCGTTGTTATAAAACGTGATGTCGACCGTTTCGCCCCGCTGGTACATCGAATAGATGTTCTCGGGAGACTCTAGATAGGTGATGATCGCGGAATCCACGGGGTAATCTGGTTCCATGGAGTCGGTCAAGACGACGAACGACCCCCAACCGAAGCGAAGCACCTGGCCATAATGGTCGTTCTTGTGGATAAGCCCATCGATCTGAGCGATTCCAGCGAAGAGGAAAAGGCCACCGAAAACGATCGTCAACGACCATTCGACGATGACGCGGGCGAGGCTCTTTTTCTTTTTGGGCTTGTCGCTCATAGCTTCACCA
>JAILIV010000061.1 GCA_024695105.1 Bacilli bacterium | reverse complement strand
CTTGGCAAACCCTGCCCCATCATCCGGCGCAAGTCCAGGTTATGGCGGAGGTCGGCGATCTTCACTTTGCGGGCAATCCTATTCCCCGATAAGGCCTTGCAATATTCCTCATAAGGCACGCCTTCCTTATGGGTCAATAGGTTTAAGGCCACCTTCTCTTCTTCGTTTAACCCTACGATCTCCACTACTTTGTCTAATGGATAATCAGGGCAATCCTCCACCACGTCATGGAGTAGCCCCACGACGCAGCAACTCTCCCCCGTGACGGACTCGGCGACATGGATGGGATGGAAGACATAAGGGAATCCCCCTTTGTCCACTTGCCCTTCATGGGCCTTAAGGCATAACCGCATCGCCTTCTTCGTCTTTTCCGTGTATTCCATAAACGATCCCTTTCTCTTTCAAGCCAATGATAAAGGAGCGCACAGCGCTTCTAATCTCTTATGAATTTCCTATCGTGTTTGCGAACCAGGGTCCATCACAGTGCCGGAATGGACTCCGGCTTTTTAAACGGTTATTCCCCCATCGCCTTTTGGATTGTCGCCATAGGAAGAACATAGGTGCTTTCGGTCTCAAGGACTCTCACAAATCCATAACGTTCATAGAAACCTTTCGCGGATGGCTTGGCTTCGACCAAAACCAAATGGGCCGCGATGGAATAAGAAGCCGCCAAAGACCGGGCCAATGCCGCCTTTAGCAAAGATGCTCCATAGCCTTTTCCGTGCTGGGACATATCCACCGCAAGACGCGCGATCCGAATCGCAGGCACAGGATAACCGGGTAACCCTTTCGCGAGTCTAACAGGAAGCTCTGTGCAACGAATTTCCGCCGCAGACAGCGTAAAGAAACCAATGACGTTCCCCTCTTCGATCCCTAAATACGTCCTCCCAATGCCCTTTTTATCGTTTTGGGAAGCGTATTTGAAAAGGAAGGTGTTCAACGCCTCCTCCCCACAATCGAACTTGGATATCCCGTCTCCTTTGTAATCGAGGATGTGGACGATGGTCATGGTTTCAATAGTCTCCTAAGCGCCTCGTTCGGTTCCGGGGGATTGTCCACAAGGTCCATGACTTGGTTCCAAGCGTTCCGGGATAACGCCACGCGACGTTCTTGTTCGAGGTCGTTCTGCGCCCGTTCCATCACGGCGGAGACGATATACGAGGAAAGGGAGACCCTCTTCGCGGCCGCGGCGAGTTCCAAAGTCTCTTTGTCTTCCGGACTAATGCGAATATCCAATCGATCCATCTTAATCGCTGCCATGGTGATTACCTCCGAAGCCATAATACCAATTCTTGTGGCAAATGTACACACAAAACAATATCCACGCTACTTGGTCAAAATGAAGGGGCAACTTGAAGCCGCCCCGGTTCCTGAATGATCTTCTCAATCTCGCCGAGGGCCTTCTCCATATAAAACGCATCGTTTTTGCTAGCCATATATCTTTACCCCATACTTCATGATTTCGTTCACCAAGGCGACGTTGTTGTTTAGTTTGCTTCCCCTAATGAGGTCCACCTTCTTATGAAGGGTTTGCCGAAGCTTCTCGACCAAACCGACGAAGGCAAGGCCCGTCAACGAAGAGGAAACGTAGAGATCGACGTCGCTGTCGCCTTTCGCAGTCCCTTTCGCGTAGCTGCCGAACAGATAACAGAAATCAATCACTCCCTTATAGTCCCGATCAAACAAAGTGGCACATCTTTCTTTGATCTTTTCCAAAGTCAGCATGCCTTTTTCTTCGGTAACCTCACAAGCCTCGTCGAGCAGGCGCAGAAACATCCGGCGTTTGATGTCGCTTCCATAATGTTCATCTAACTCATACCGGCGGAACGTGCGTTCGGGGATGCATAAAATGCCCGCGGCTTCCCGCTGCGACAATACATATTCGGTTCTTGCTTCTTTCAACGTCATGAATAACTCCACGTCAAAAAAACCATAATTGTCCTATCTCTTAAAGTAAAAGCGGACAATTTGTCCTATATACCAAACATGAGAAGGACAATTCGCCCGCTTGGGTTTTTGAATAAGCGATCCCTTATAGGGGCAAATCCTTACGTAAGAACCGACGCGACCCCACGAAGGCGAATACCGCCCCGATGAGGAACAATACGCCCATCTTCCATAGGAAGGCCAACGTCATCGCCCCACCATAGACGCCGGAAGCCTCCTTGGCGAAGGAGGATATCGATTCGGTATCCACCAAGGTGAACAACGTCAGGTAGTTGAAGATATTCATCTCCGCCACGCCGATGCCGACGGAAACGAACACCTTGTTGCCGAATAGACCCAAGATGCAGGCGATGAAGGAAAGGATGCACACGCCCCCACCGACGGCGATGGAATAGTTGGACTTGTTGAAGACGCAGCTGGCCCCGAAGCAAATGCCGCCTAAGCCGAAGATCGCGGCGAAGGAGGCGGCGCAATAAAGCAGCGTGCGGATGGTGAAGGTCATGAAGTTGATGTTTTCCGGGGCGGTGATGAAATAGGCCACCATGCCCGATAGATAGGCACCGGTGGTGATGATCAAATACATCGCCACAAGCGAGCCCACCAAGAACACGTACTGCGTACGCACGACCGTCCGCCGGGAGGTAGGCGTAGACAAAACGTAGGCCATCGAGCCATCCCCCACTTGGGCCGCCATCAACTTGTTGCAGGCGATCATGGTGTAGACCATGGGCAACAAAACGCCGGTGATCTTGTACACCAACTCGTTGAGGATGGAGTTCAAATCGATCTGCGACATGGTCTGGATGCGGGAAAGCGAGAATCCCATGGCCTGCAATAGACCTAAGATCTGCAGCCACGAGAGCCCTTCGTCATTGACGTAGGTCTGCACGTTGTTCATGTCGATGTTGGTGAAGATCGCGCGGGTCCCGACGACCAGGTTCACGATGATGAAGATGCCCGCCGAGCCTAATGCCATCACCAGCCAAAGCCAGAAGTTGGACTGGATGCTTTGCTTTAGCAAAGGCAAAGATAAAAACGGCGTTTTTCTCTTTTCAGTTTGTTCCATTGGGGGCACCTCCTACGATGTGGTCCATGAAGTAACGTTCCAAGGTGTATTGGACTTCCTTGATGAGGCGGATGGGGTATTTATGAAGCTCGCGGAACATGCCGTCGATCTTCTCGTTGGGCACGCGCACCAAATAGGCCAGCGACTCGGGGAAGACGCGCAGCACTTCCACCTGGGAGACGTCGACCTTGTCGAAGCCTTCCTTGGTCGAGAAGGCGACCGTGTATTCGCGGAAAGGCCGTTCATGGATCTCGGCCATGTCCACCAAATCCACGATGCGGCCATCGCGGATGAAAGCCACATAGTCGGCGGTCTCCTCTAACTCGTCAAACATGTGGTTGGACATGATGATGGTCGCGCCTCTGGATTGCTCTTCCTTCAAAATCGAGATGAAGGCGTCGCGCATCAAGGGGTCTAGGCCCGTCGTGGGCTCATCCAAAAGGATGATGTCGGGGCGGTGCATGAAGGTGGCAACCAAAGCCGTCTTTTGTTTCATGCCCTTCGACATTCTCTTTAACGGAGCCGTCGGGTCTAACTGCAACGCGTTGATGATCTGGTTGGCCCGGTCCATGTCCTTTAATCCGAGTAGCTCGGCCTGAAGGCGCAAAAACTCCGACCCACTTTTTAGGGGCGGGAAGGCGATCTCGCCAGGGCAATACCCGATGGTCTTCTTGATCTCGGGGTCGAGTTTCCACGCGTCGATGCCACGCACCTTCACGCTGCCCTTCATCGGCTTCAAAAAGCCCATGATATGCCGAAGCGTCGTGGTTTTGCCCGCGCCGTTGGTGCCGCAATAGCCTAACGTTTTCCCTTTGGGAACGATGAAGGAAATATCGAATATCCCCTTGCCTTTGCCATAGTCTTTGGTCAGATGGGAAACCTCGATTTCCCGCTCCGAAGTGGGGACGCTTAGCAAACTTAACGCATGTTCGTAACGCACGTCATCCATGTCGCTTCCCCCCTACTTCTTATTCCCCACGACGCCTTGGAGGCCACCGAATTCCTTCTCTTCCTTATAGAAGGACATGAAGTAATCCTGCAGCGTAAAAGGCTTCTCGGCGAAGGTATCGATCTTATAGTCCAAAACCGAGGAGATGAAGGCATCGTATTGGTCTTGGTCGAACTTCACGGTCACTTCGTTTCGCTCCACGCGGGTCCTCACCACCTCAAACGGACAGGCGGCCAAATAAGACTCATAGTCCTTGGGCGCACGGAAACGGAGCACGTACATCTTAAGCGGAATGTTTTTGACCTCATTCGCATCGAAGGTGGACACGTGTTTGCCGTCCTTGATGATGGAGATCACGTCGCAGGTCGCCTCGACCTCCGAGAAAATATGGCTGGAAAGCAAAATCGTCTTGCCCCGCTTCTTCTCGTCCACGACGAAGCGGATGAACACCTGCTGCATAAGCGGGTCCAAACCGCTCGTGGGCTCATCCAACACCAAAACCTCGGGGTCATGCATGAACGCCGCCACGATGGCCAACTTGCGCTTATCGCCAAGCGACATTTCCTTGACGTTGGGGCTAGGGTCTAAGCGGAACGTGTTCAATAGTTCCTCGCTTCTCCCCCCGTCTTTCATGCCGCGCATGTCGCCCATCATCTTCAAAAACGCCTTGCCCGTTAATCCGGCGGGGATGGATGGCTCGCCAGGCAAATACCCTACTTCGCCTAAGATTCTGTCGGTATGCCCGAAGGAATCCATGCCGAAGATCTGCACTTTGCCCGTGGTGGGTTTTGAAAAACCCATGATGTGGCGGATGGTCGTGGATTTGCCAGCCCCGTTGGGGCCCAAATACCCATAACACATCCCCTTGGTCACGGACAAAGACACGTCAAAGACGCCCCGGCCATAGCCATAGTCCTTGGTCAGGTGGGAGACGAAGATGATCGGTTCCTGCTGTTCCATCATTTCTTTGCCAAGGACACGTCGACGTCGTGGAAGTCGCGGAAGACGAACGCCTCGCGCATGAAAGAGTCGAACGTGAACGCCTCCTTGCCATCGTCGAAGCCTTCTTCCTTGCCTTCCTTCTCGTTGTAGATAAGGCCAAGGCACTCCCCTTGTTTGGACGCCATCGAGAAACGCAGGGTCTTGGTGTCCAGATAAAGGCCGTATTGGTCTTTTATCGCCACGTCCAAAGCAAGGTTGGAAAGATCGCCTTCATACGTATCGCTTAGACGGGCATATAGCCTCCGCTTGCCTTGGGAATTCTTCTGGGCGACCAGCGCACCTACGATGTCACGTTCCTCGCCCGTGGTTTGATATAACGGGGTGTGGGAGAAATCATAGGCCAAGGCCTCGTTGACAAGCGCCACCTCGTTGACGGTCTTATTGACGACCGGGTGCACGCCAAAGCGGCTTTCCCCTTTCGGCCCAGGCAACAGGTTCAAGTCGATTTCCCGAATGGGCTCATCCAAGGAATCGAAATCGATGAAATGGCCATACCACAATAGCTGTTGTTGGACGTCCGAGAAGGACACGGGGATACGGAAGGTCAGCGACTTCTGGTTCCAATAGGCCGTGACGACGCTTTCGATGACCTCCGGCTCTAACGAAAACTCGGGGAGGTCAGGAAGGGTTTTGCCGATCGTGGACACGATGAATTCCTTGAGGAAATCCGAGCCGATGCGGATGCGGGTGCCGTTTTTCTCGTCGATTTGGTCGGTGACCACGTAATAGCCTTCAAGCGTCGGGTCCAAGGATTTGGACGTGTCCACCTCCATGGCCTCCAAAAGCATCTCCACGAAGGGGTATTTGTCCTTCACGTTTTTCAGTAGGTCATCCAAGGTGAAATCCGCGCCCAAGGAGGCGGATACCGTCATCTTCCGCGCGTCTTTGACCTTGTCGTAGGACTCCTCGCTCATGAAGGCGCTGATGCCGATGTGGGAGCCATCGGTCTTGCCCAAACGGAATTCGTATTCTCCATAAGGGGTGGCTTTGCTGCATGATGCCAACAAGGTGCCCAGCAGACAGAATAATGGGAGGGTGCGACGTCTCATCTTCATTACCTCGCGTTTGTTCCCCTAAGTATAAGACCTATCCCCGAGAAATAAAGCGCATACGTGCATGCGCTTATTCTTTGTATCGGTGGAACGCTTGCCCCTTGTTCTCGGGGTCGGCGTATTTCTCGTCGCCAAGAGGATCAGGTTCCACCATGTCGCGCCCCACCTCCTCGATGAGGTCATAGAACTCCACTTGTTCGGCTTCGGGGAAGTTTCGCTTCACCTCTTCTAACCCCAAATAGGCGCCGAGGATATTGCCCGTGATCGCCCCGGTGGAGTCGCTGTCGCCTTTGTGGTTGACCGCAACCGCGATCGCCAAGCGGAAATCGCATGAATGTTTCAAGGCGCAGTAGAGGCTAATGGCCAAGGCTTCTTCGCCAACCCATCCTTCGCCCAAGGCGTGGATGGCGTCGATGTCCTTGACCTCCTGTTTCGACAAGGAAATGGCCTGGGAGACGATGCTTTCGAAGGCATCGAATCTGCGGAAGGCGCCATAAACGTCCTTCGTGGCTTCCAAAGCCCGTTTGGCCAAAGCCAACAAATCCCCTTCTTCGGTCATTAGCAAATAGACTAGGCCCGCTAGATATGCCCCAGGCATCCAGCCAAGTTCGTTGCCATGGGTCAATGCGGAAGATTCCGCGCCGAGTTTGATCGCGTCGTTAAGCCCATAGCCATCAAGAGTGGCGAACCCCACCCCAATGGGGGCGGCACGCATGACGCCTCCACACCCTTTGCTGGTGTTATAGGGCTTCTTTATCGTCGCGTAGACTCCGCTCTCCCGGTACAAAGAAAGGGCGGAAAGACAAGTGTTCCCCGGCGCGCGGTTATCGTTAAAATGCTCCACGTCCCGCAAAAACGCGGGAGAGGACCCATCCTTAATCTCCATTTGGCCTTCGAACCAACGGAGGTAAAAACGGGCCAATAACCCGACGTCGCTTGGGTCAAAACCCTGCACACGTGCATAGGGAAAGCTAATCGCCGTGTAAATGGCCATTTGGGTATCGTCGGATATTTCCGGTTTTCCTAAGAAATGGTCCACGAATCCATAACAAGACTGGATGTGGGACTCGGTGCAAAACTCGATGGGATACCCTAGCGCATCCCCGATGGCCCCACCGATAAGACAGCCTAAAGCTTTGTTCAACGTTTGATTCATCGTTTCGGTAACCTCGGGGTGGTCCTGGCAAACGCCTTGGGGAAGTTCTGCTCGTAATAGGCCAAAAGCATATAGGTATAGACGCGTTCGGCGTTATCCATGCGCGTGCCCAAATAATGCGTCGCGCATAGATCGTCCCATTTATCCTGCGGGATCCTCTCCTTCAAGTGGGCGTCTTCCCCATAAAGGCGCTTAAACCGCCCCTTCCGCGCCGCCGTCGCCAACGTAAGGCTTTTCTGTGCGTCGATGCCAAGGCTTCGGAAGAAAAGGAACACTTCGTCGCGGTCTTTGAAGATGGCCTCCCCCGCCTGGCGTTCCTCGGCGAGGCGGCTAGACATCTCCTCCGCATAGCAAGCGTCCGCGAAGGTCTTCACCTCGAAGTTCTCCAGAACGGTCAATTGCCATCGGGGTAAGAAATCTTCGTTCTTTAACGCCTTTAGGAACAACTCAAACGAACGTTCCCCTTTCCCACATTCGCGGATCAACGTGCGGATTTGCCGCATCTCCCTGGTTTGGACGACGACGAAGCGATGGCAATAAAGGAAGCTATCCTCATATGCCTCGGTGACCGAAGCCACCCCATCCGTGGACGTGCCGTTGCGGCGCAAAAAATGGTCTTCCTGCAGTTGCTTGCTTATTAGGCAAAAGGAACCGAGGTTCAGCCGTTCGCTGGAATGGATGTCGGTATGGAAGACGTGGCTACCGGGATCGATGTGGACGATGACGTCGCAGACCTCCTTCCGGTCTTCCTCCGCGACGTAAAAGGTCATGGAAAAAGGCGTAGGCGGTTCGCTTTCTATGCCTAATTCCATCTCGATGGGGCAACCTAGTTCCGCGGGGTCCATCTTGATGATGCCCAGGACATAGAAGACGTATAGCCCTAACGGCCGTCCGCTGGTGTAAAAAGGAACCTCTTGTTTGATTAAAGCCTCGGCGATCTTATGCGCCAGGTAAACGGTCTTGCACTGCAATAGCTGATGAAGGCGCGAAAGCTCGTCCATCATGCGTTTCTGGTGGGCCTTGTCCTTAGGACAAAGAGGGGAAGACAAAAGGGCCTCGGACAAAAGGCGGGAATATTTTTCTTCCTCCGCCAAAAAGAAGGCGCGTTCTTCCTTGGTGAGCTTACGGGGCGGTTCCATGTGGGGATTATACCTTGCTGCGTCATCTTTTTCTTAGGAAAAGAAAAGGATTCGTCCTAAACTATTCCCGAGCATGAACCCCTCGGATAACCCCCGACGCAGACGACTTATCCGCCGACCCAGCGAAAGCCTTTTCTCGCCGCTTCGCCGCATCGGGGGAGGGCCGATTACCATGGGAGAACGGGGCATTTGCCTTTGTCTGACCACGCCCAACGAGCAAACCGAAATCCCCGGTTACGTCTCCACCGCCAACTACGAGATGGAGTTTTCCCTGCCCGTCTACGAGCTGGATATCTCCGCCGTGAAAGGCGCGTCCTACCATTCCTTCCCAGGACTCCCCAAGAAAGAGGACTTCCCCGACATCTTCGCCGACGTGTCCTTGGTGGTGCTTTGTTTGTCCTTGGCCTCCTTTGGCGGGGACGACTTCGCGTTTAAGGACATCATCGCCTATTGTCAGGAAAAAGGCATACCGATACTCCCCTGCTCTTTTGCTTCGCAATATACGCAACAGCGGTTCAACGAGATATATCCTTCCGTGCATTGCCTGTTCTTGCCTCGGAACAAGGACCAAAGCGTACCCATCCTCAAGAAGGCGCTGAACTTCTTCTACGCCAAGATGGAAGGCAGCCCCTTCCATGACCTCAAGAAATCCTTCGCCGGAAGAGGGTTTTTGAGCTACCGCAAGAAAGACCGTCCCCTGGTGGACAAAGTCCAAGCGCTTTTGTTCAAGAACCAACGCCTCATGGGAACGGTGCTTTGGTTTGACGAGATGCTCACCGCGGGGCAGATCTACGTGGACGAGATCTTCCAAGCCATCGACGAGTCCGAGGCCGTGGTGTTCTTAATCACGCCCAACATCTTTGAGGAAGGCAACTACGTCCGCGACGTCGAGTTCCCCTACGCCAAAAAGACCAAGAAGGCCATGGTGGCCGTTTGCTTCGAGGAAGTCGACCGTCTCCGCTTGGCCAAGTTCTTCCCCGGCATGCCCACCCCCATCCGCGTGGATTTGGAGGAAGAAAAGGCGGTCCAAGCCTTGGTGGAAGCCTTCGGCCACCCCCTTCCCGAAAAAGGCGAGGACGCCTACCGCATCGGTATGGCCTACGAACATGGTTTCTTGGTCGCTACCCACCGCGGCTGGGCCGACGCCTTCTACCGTTACGCGGGGGGACGCCATAGCATCCACGCCTTGTTACGCCATTGCGAACTCGTTTGCTGCGACGAATACCAGTACCAAAACGAGGACGAATGGCTCAAGCGCATCGGGGAATACCGAACGTTGGTCAAGAAAATGTCCGCCGAAGATAAAGAACGCGTCCTTTCGATGGACGACGCCCCTTGGATCTTGGGCGTGCCCTTGACGTTAGAAGACCATAAAGACCCCAAGCAAGAAGCCTTCGACCTCATCATGCGTGGCCAGTTAGGGCAGGCCGAAGAAGCCATAGGCGCCTTGCACGAAGACCAAGACACCCTTTATCTACGCGCCCTTTTGACCCGGGAAAAAGGAAACGTGGAGGAATCCATACCCTTGTTCGTTTCCGCCGCCGAGGCGTTGAAAAACGCGCCCTACCAAATCCATCCCGCCCAAAAAGCCATTCACTACGCCTCCGTATGCGAAGCCGTCTACCTTTTGGGCAGCAGGGAACGGCCCAAAGAGGCAACCGACTACCTAGACATGGGACTCCACGACTTCTATTACCGCTTCTCCCACGCCACCCGTCCGAGCCTTATGCCCGCGGACGACTACCTCCGTTTGGTGTGCCAGGCTTTAAGACTCCACGCGAGCTTCCGTTATTGCCAGATCCTTGAGGAATACGTGCAGGTCGACGAAAGGATGATGGACCAACTGCGTTACGTCTTGGATGGCTTGTCCCATTATGGGAGGGAGGCGCTGCTTTTCCGCGTGCGTCTGCTTTTGGTGTTTGGCCAGACGCTTCTATGCTCCGACCGCTTCAACGACCAAATCGAATCCTTCTCCCAAGACGTCGCCAAATGGAACAAAGACCTTTTCCTCGCGGGAAGCCTCTACACCGCGATCTGCCAACGCTTTGGCATCGAGCTAGGGCGTCTGCGCGACCTGGTCCTGCAGTTAAAGGGAGGGAATAAGTGATGGACTGCTTGCCTTTGCTTTCCTTCCTGCGGAAAAAGCTCGACCACCAAGTGCGCAACGCGTTCACGCTGCGGGTGTCTTTGCATTGCTCCCCAGAGAACGAAGGCGCCATCCGCGCATTCCTGTCCCAGGAAGAGGATTTGCTGGACACCTTGATCGTAAAGGAAGGCGAAGAGTATGACATCGCCTTGTTCGATGACCCTTCCACATTTGTGGAAAGCGAAGAGAAATGGCACCTTCTCCTAACAAGCGAAGACATCCCTTCCCTCGCAAAACAGATAAAGAAGCGTTATGGGGTGTCCGGAAAAAGGCATTATGAAGAGGAGGAAGCCCTTCTTATCGCCTTAGAACGCCACCTTGGCGCCTTGATGGATAAAGACGAAGTCCTCGCCCAAAACATGCTCTCCCGCGTCGACAAGGAATCCTTGGAGCGCTTCGCCTACCGCCGCAAAGCCCATTTCACCGGCGAAGGGTTGCCTGGAAGCCTCAACAAGTCCGCCTATTACGCGGAGTTGCTCCTTGCTCATGCCTGCTTAAGGGAACAAGGGGAAGAAAAGATCTTCGACGAGGCCTTGGAGTTGCTTGGGATCTACGAGGAAAGCCACCGGAACGAAGACGTCGAGACCTTGCTTTCTTTGCTCTTAGGCGACGTTTCCATCGGCAACGACTCCCGCCTGAAGACCTTGTCGCTATATGCCCGTTATGTCTGCGCCACCCACCAATACGACCTTCTCCCCTCGCTATGGGAAAAGGGGAATGACGTGCTCGAGGATTATTTTGGCATCCCCAACCCCATCATGGGAAAATACTTCGCCCTGGCCACCTATGTGGGCTTAGGCGCGCTTGACGCGAAAAACCTGTCCTTGGCGGAAGAGATCCACGATGAGACCCAACCCATCTTCCTCCCCCATGGCGAAATCGCCTATGAGGCCAGGGACTCGTTCTTCGCCAACGCGGATTACCCCGTCGTGGTGGAGATGCTTTGGTTCTTCTACCGTTATGCCATCGAAAAGGGCGACCAAGGCGAAATCGACGCCGTCTGGCCCGAACTCTATGGGCTTAGCTTCTATTTCTTCTCCCCCAATAGCGACGACAAAGCCACCCATTACCGTCTCTCCTACCGCAACCTCGCCTTGGCGTTGGAACGCCACCAGCCCAACACCGCCGACGTCGACTTCGTCAAATATGAGCCCAAATTCGACGAATTCGCCAACTTGAACACGGGGCGGCATCACCTGTCGCGCCACTATTTCTACAAGGCCTATGGCTTATTCGAACGAGGCAAAGGCCGTTCTTTCCTCCGGCAACTCTTCGAAGCCAAATCCGCCCTCACCCAAGGGCAAAAACTCTACCCTAACGCCTTTGAAGAAGAGCTAACGGCCTATGAAACTTGGCTAAGGCAAACCATCGAAGAACGCTGCGCACACGTGCGATCCCTTTCCGCCGCCCTCGAGGCCGATCCCGAGCAGGAGCCGGCATTCGATCTCTATGAAGCGGCGAGGGAACTATGGGAATATGGTTTCCTATCGGGTAAAGAGGCCGTCACCTTGATCCTCCCCTATCTACGGGGCAAAAACCTTTCGCGGTGCTGGGGGATAAGACTGCGCGGTTTCATCAAGATGCTCTATCTCGCCTTAGACGAAGAGCCATCTTTCTTCCTCCCC
>JAILIV010000030.1 GCA_024695105.1 Bacilli bacterium | reverse complement strand
TGAAAACTTTTTCATCCAAACCGCCTTTTTGGGCTTATTTTTGAAACCGCTTTCGTCATTTTTGCTCTCTATTGCCTTCCTTTTTCGGCAGAAGAAATTACTTCAGAATTTCGTTATTTTTCTTAGATGAGATGCTTCATTTCTATTTTTAGGAGACTTATAATTTTTGGGTAATTAATTAGAGAATCTGCTCTATTCTTTGACTTTGTGAAAATAGGTATTCCAATTTCCACCGCCATCGCTATCATATGGCGAGCCTCAAAGGAGGTACTTCAATGTCGAACAGCAAAAACAGCAAACCGATCGTTCCAGTCTTCTATGGCTGCGACCAACGCTTCACGCCCTACCTCATGGCGTCGCTTGCCTCATTACTAGACAACATTTCCACGCGTCGTAAATACGCGATCCATATTCTCCACACCGATATCAACGAAGAGACCCAAGCCATGATCAAGGCGATGGGTAAAGCCAACGTGACTATTGAGTTCACCGACGTTGCCCCCGTGATTGACTCCATCCTGGGTTCCCTCCCCATCCGCGATTATTACTCGCCTTCCACCTACTTCCGGTTCGTGATTGCATCTCACTTCCCGCAGTATGAAAAGGCCGTGTACGTTGACGCAGATACTGTCGTCATCGACGACATCGCCAACCTCTATGACACCCAGCTCGGAAACGCCTACGTCGGCGCCGTCCCTGAGGCCGTCATGAACAGCATCGAAGACTGTGGTGCCTATGCCGAGAAAGTCCTTGGCATCCACCGCCACAAATACTTCAACGCCGGACTATTGGTCATTAACTGCAACAAGTGGCGCGAATTCGACGTCCTTGGCCAGTTCCTCACCTTGATCAGCTTCTATAACTTCGTCGTGGCGCAGGACCAAGACTACCTCAACGTCATCTGCAAAAACAAAGTGCACTACTTGCCCCGCCGTTGGAACGCCGAAACCATCAAAACCTGGAACATCGACCGTAAGAACCTTGGCATCGTCCACTACGCCTTCGCCGCCAAGCCGTGGCAAGACATCACCTGCATCTATGGCGACATCTTCTGGAAATACGCATCCAAGTTGCCGGTGTACATGGAGATCAAGGCGGCCTTCGCGCAAGTCACCCAGGAAAAGCTCGACTCCATCGCCAAAGTCATCGATGGTGTCTGCAAAACCTGCCGTAAGGAAATCGCCCGCAACGACAACTTCCTTAAGCGCGTTAACTCCAAGCGCGGCGCCAAACCGCTCATCTCCGAGCCTAACCTCGCCGAGCTGGTGACCCGCCTCCGCGCGCACGCTGTATAAATTCCTCAAATTACGCTATACTATTCGCGTATGCCCCAAGAGCGCTTACCGGAAACCATCTATTATTCCGACCCTCTCCACGACGAATTCTCGACGATGGAGATTCACTCGGACCCCATCCTCGAAGACTATAAGTACATCCGGGATGGCGGATTCTTTGGGAAGGTAAAGCGCTTTTTCCTTTTCCACCTCATCGCCAAACCCATCGCTTGGTTCTACCTGAAGAAGGAATTCCATCACGAAATCGTGGGGAAATGGCAACTGAAACGGTACCGCAAACAAGCGATTTTCCTTTACGGAAACCACACGCAGATCATCGGCGACGCCTTAATGCCCGCCTTTATGGTCTCGCCCCGGTACATCAACGTCATCGTCCACCCCAACAACGTCAACATCCCAACAATCGGGAAATTCGTCCCTTTATTGGGTGGCCTTCCCCTCCCTGGCAACGCCAAGGCGAAGCAAAACTTTGCCCAAGCCATTGGGAAGCGCGTGACGCAGCATCAGCCCATTTTCATTTATCCTGAGGCCCACATTTGGCCTTATTACACCGGCGTGCGTCCTTTTGTCAGCGATTCTTTCTCCTATCCCGTCTATTACGGCGCCCCGGTATTCTGCTTCACCAATACCTACCACAAGCGGAAAAACGGCAAAGTCCGCATCCGTACTTACATCGATGGGCCTTTCTTCGCCGATCCTGAACTCACCCCGAAAGAGGCGAGGGAGCAACTCCGCAACGAGGTGTACAACACCATGTGCGAACGTGCCGCCTTGTCCACCTATCAGAAAATCGCCTACGTGAAAAAGGAAGAACAATGATCGACTTACTCTATTCCGGAAACGAAAAAGTGTTCGACGGAGTGTTGACCTCCTTGCTTTCCATTGTCATGCGCGATGAAAGCCACGATTCCTTCCGCGTCACCATCCTGACGATGGATTTGACGCGTCTCGACCCCAATTACACCCCCATCTCAGACAAGCTGATTTCCTTTTTGGATGGGGTAATGAAGAAATACAACCCCGAGTCCAGCGTCCGCAAAGTCGACGTCACCGACCTCTATGAGGAATTGCTTGGGCACTCCCCCAACGAAGGTTGCTATTGCTCCCCTTATACGCTTCTTCGCCTTTTGGCGGACAAAGTGGATGGCTTCTCTGACAGACTCCTTTACCTCGATGCGGACATCATGTTCAACCGCGACATCCATTTGCTGACCTCCTATGACATCAGCGAATACGAATTTGCCGGGGCCAACGACCATTATGGGAAGTATTTGATCAATCCCCGTTACATGAACGCCGGGGTCCTTTATTTCAACATGGACATGTGCCGGAAGACCGACTTCTTCGCCAAAGCCAGAGCCTGGATTTGGAAAAAGAAGCTCGTTTTTGCGGATCAAAGTGCGATTTTGCGTGCCGCGACGAAGCGGAAACTCCTTCCTCAGCGGTTCAACGACCAGAAGTTCTTGCACGAGCACACCGTCGTGCGCCATTTCAGCAAGCGGCTATTCTGGCTTCCTTACCCCCACACCGCCAACATCAAGCAGTGGAAGATCGACGAAGTCCACAAAATCTTCCATTACCACCAATTCGACGACATCTATGAGGTTTATCTCAAAGAGAAAGCCGCCTACGAAGGGAACTAACCATGGAGCAGGATAAGGAACGTTTGGCCGTACTTGCCCGCATCGAAGACTTCGAACGGAGGGGCATTTTCGACCAGGACGTCGAAGAAGATCCCCCTGGCGACACCATTCTTCCCGGAACGGTCGATTACCAGCAGCGTCACCTTATCACGCGCCTTAAGGCGAGATTCGCTTTCTCTTCTGCCCGTAAGTTCCTAAACAAGATCACCAATGACGGTACCCTCCGCATCAAAAAGATCGAGGGCATCGAGAATTTGGATAACCTCCAAACCGGCGCGGTCATCACTTGTAACCATTTCAACGCATTGGATTCCTTTGCCATGCAAGTGGCGTATGAAGCCTCCACCGCCCACAAGAAGCGCAAACTCTTCCGCGTGATCCGCGAAGGGAACTACACCTCTTTCCCCGGGTTTTATGGCATGCTCATGCGCTCCTGCAACACATTGCCTTTGTCTTCCAACATGGCCACGATGAAAGAGTTCCTCGATGGCGTGGAATATCATCTGAACAAAGGACATCTCGTCTTGGTCTACCCCGAACAATCCATGTGGTGGAACTACCGTAAGCCCAAGCCTTTGAAGCGTGGCGCCTTCACCTTCGCCGCGAAAGCCAAGGTTCCCGTCGTCCCGATCTTTATTTGCCAAGAAGATAGCAAGGACATTGGCCCCGACGGGTTTCCAATCCAAGAGATGACCATCTTCGTCTTGAAACCCATTCTTCCTAATACCAAGAAACACGTTATCTTGGCCGCCCAAGAGATGGCGGACGCCAACTACGCCGCGTGGAAGGAGGTATACGAATCCTTCTACCATGAAAAGCTCACCTATTCCTGTGGCGACCCGTTCGCGAAGCATAAGGCATGAGATTCGTCTGTTTTAACGTCAACGGCCTCCGCGCCATATTGAACAAAGACCTCGACGTCTCTTTTTCGTCTTTGGACGCAGACGTCTTTTTCTTAGAAGAGACCAAACTGAGTGAAGAACCCGGCCTCCTCCCTCCATTCGCCCCGGAAGGATATGAATCCTATTGGACCATCTCCAAAATTCGGAAAGGCTATTCTGGGGTGGCCGCCTTTACCCGCGTCCCGCCCAAATCCGTACGTTATGGATTGCTCGATGGCAAATACGACGAGGAAGGACGCGTCATCACTTTAGAGTTCGAGGACTTCTATTTCGTCGGTGCCTATGTCCCTAACGCAGGCGATGGCTTAAAACGTTTGGGCTTCCGCATGCAATTCGAGAAGGACCTGATCGAATATTTCCATTATCTAGAGCAAACCAAACCCATCATCTATGGCGGAGACCTTAACGTCGCCCATAAGCCCATCGACTTAAAGAATCCCAAGGCCAATGAGCAAAACCCCGGATACACCATCGAGGAGCGCACCGCTTTCGGTAACCTCCTCGAACAAGGCTATGTGGATACCTTCCGCCTCCTCCATCCCGAGGAAATCAAATACTCCTGGTGGAGCTATCGTTTCAACGCCCGGGCCAATAACGCAGGCTGGCGCATCGACTATTTCTTGGTCTCCCAAGCCCTTGCTAGCCGCGTCGAAAAAGCGGAAATCCATAACGATATCTTCGGTTCGGACCACTGCCCCATTAGTTTGGATTTGCGTTAAATTCTTAGCAAAACCCTCGCCAAAACAAGATATTCACGCCTCCATCACCGCGAGGCGTTTTTCTTTCCTTCGCGCGCGAATGGCCAACATGTTAAACTTATGCCAGAGATATGCAAAACCCCTTTAAGCGGTTCGCCCAGTTTTACAGAGAAGGAAATAGAGAAAACGTTTTCCGTCTCGATGGCGCCGTGCCACTTCGCGTAGGCATTCCCTTCGGCTTGCAACATGTGCTTTCCATGTTCGTGGCCAACATCGCCCCCATCTTGATTTGCTTTATGATCATCGCGGGAGCTGGAGACATTTCCCCAGCGGTAAAGGCCAACGCCATCCGTTCCGCCATCTTCCTCGCGGCGGTGGGCACCACCATCCAACTCTTCCCCATCGGGCGCATCGGCGCAAAGCTACCAATCGTCGTTGGGGTATCGTTTACCTTCTTGGGCGTATTAGGCCTAGTGGGCGCGACCTATGGGCTAGGGACGATGTTCGTCTCGATCATCATCGGCGGTCTCGTCATCGGGGTGCTCGGACTTTTCGCGAACAAATGGCGCAGGTTCATTAAGCCCATTGTCTCGGCCGTGGTCGTCCTTGGCATTGGCTTGAGTCTCATCTCGGTGGGCATCAAAGACTTCATCGGTTATAACGTGGCGGGTAATGTCGTGGATGGCGTTTACCGCTTCGACGTGGCCTGGCCTTATCTTCTGGTGGCCTCGGTGACGCTTCTTTCCTCAATCCTATGGCAAATATTCGTCAAAGGCGTCTGGAAGAACATTTCCGTATTGTTTGGGTTAGTCGTGGGTTACCTTCTATCCCTATGTTTCATCCCCTACAACCACATGGTGGACTTTTCCGCCTTTCAGTTCACGTCCTTCACCGATTTCATCGACGTTCCCCGTCCCTTCTTCACGCTAGTCCCGATTGGATGGGAATCGTTCCGCTTTGGAGCGATCCTTACCGTATTGCTTATCTATGTCGTCGCCACGACCGAAGGAATCGGGGATATCTCTTCGCTCACTTCCTCGGGCTTAGGGCGTGACCCCACGGATAGAGAAATATCGGGAGGCATCGCCGCGGATGGTTTCATCAGCGCACTCGCTGGATTCTTTGGAACGATGCCTTTGACGACATTTAGCCAAAACGTCGGCATCGTGGGCCAAACCAAGATCGTCAACCGTTTCACCATCTTCCAAGGAGCGTTATTGCTCTTCCTCGCGGCGTTCATCACCCCCATCACCACGTTCCTCCAAACAATCCCCAGCGCGGTGCTCGGTGGAACGATGCTGATGCTTTTCTCCTCCATCGTCGTCATCGGCATGCAGATGATTTCCAAGGTTGGCTTCACGAAAAAGAACATCATGATCGTGTCCCTGTCTGTCGGACTAGGCTATGGCATCACCTTAATCTCCGAGTTCGTGGACGCGACCCCATGGGAGAACGACTTCCTTAAATCTATCTTTCTGATCCTTCAAAACCCGGTCGCGAACATGTTCTTACTCTCCTTCCTCTTCTCCTACATCATCCCTGACTCCATCAATACCGATAAACCCAAGGAAAAGAAGGAAGAAGAGATTCCCAAACAAGGCTAGTTTGCGTTTCAGGCTCCTATCATGGAATCACGATAGGAGTTTTACTTTATGCGCAAAAACAATCCGACCTTTCTCTTCTTCCTAAATAGGTATAAGCGTTACCGGAGCCTACACGTCCGTTACGCCTCCCTCCATCTGCTTTCCGTCTTGCTTTCACGTTACGTAAAACCGGAGCAAGAAGACCGCATAAAAGACGTTTTATGCCTGCAAAACGCCCGCAAAATCTATAAACGGATCATTAACGAGAAACATCTTTCCGCGAGTTATCGGAACCGTTTGATCGGCTCGTTCCGCCAAATCGTCCAAAAGGCCTATACCTGGGGATACATCACCCCAAAGCAACAACGTGATACGGAAGGGATATTGGAAAATCTCCCCGACCAGCAGAGCCGAAGAAAGGAACGGGAGTTCTACACCAAAGAGCAGATTGAACTTTTTCTAAATAACGTAGAGAAAGAAGACCGCCTTATGTTCCGTTTGTTTTGTTATCTCGGGGCACGTATCAGCGAGTTCCATGGACTCACATGGGATTGCGTGGACGTCAA
>JAILIV010000026.1 GCA_024695105.1 Bacilli bacterium | reverse complement strand
TTGAATGCCTTAAACCAAATCGCGCGGCAGCTCGCGGACATCCATAACCAGTTCGAATTCGCCAAATTGCTCAATCCTGATAACTACCTCGATTTGGTGGATGGTTTCTCTTTTGACAAAGTCGCCGGCTATAAATCCGACTACGCCCAGAAACTAGAGTCCTATCAGAAGACGAAGCAGCGTTACGAGGAACTGTTGGCCCAAAAAGCCAAAGTGGAGGCCTCCAAAGACTTCTATCAGTTCCAACTAAAGGAGCTAGACGAAGCCAACCTCCAGGAGAACGAAGAGGCCGACATCGCCTCCGAGATTGCGTTACTCGGCAACTATGACCGCGTCTATTCGTTGATGGAAGAAGCCGATTCCATCGCCCACGAAGACTTCATCGACCGCTTATACGAGCTCTCCAAGGCCTTAGGGAAACTCGCCGCGTACCAATCCCAATACAAGGTCACCCAAGAGCAGGTCGAGGAACACTACTACTCGTTGCAGGACACCTTGTCCCAGCTCAAGAAGGACTTCCGTAACCTCGACTACGACCCCGAACGGCTGAACCAACTCCAGCAACGAAGCAGCGACATCGCGGCCTTGAAACGCAAATACAGGAAAAGCGTGCCCGAGCTTTTGGCCTACCAACGCGAACTCCGTTCCCTCGTCGGGGAAGGAAGCGACTTAGAAGGCGATATCCAAGCCAAAAAGGAGGAGACGGAGCAATTCCATCACCAAGCCTATGAATCGGGTATGGCCTTGCGTGCCTTGCGCAAAACGCTTGCACGTACCATGGAAAACGAGGTGCGCCATAACTTAGAGGATCTGCTTCTCTCCTGTGATTTCCGCATCGATTTCGGGGCCGATCCAAGCGAAGAGGGCGTCACGTTCCTCTCTAGTGGCATCGACTCCATCGACTTCTTGATCGAGACCAATGTCGGCGAAGGCTTAAAGAGCCTTTCCAAGGTCGTCTCCGGAGGCGAAGCTTCCCGCATCATGCTCGCCTTCAAAGCCGTATTCGTGAAAGCCAACCGCGTCTCCACGGTCATCTTTGACGAAATCGACACCGGGTTAAGCGGAGAGGCCGCGCAAGCCGTCGCCAGCAAGATCAAGGACATTTCCTTGTCCACGCAGGTCATCGCCATCACGCACATGCCCCAGGTGGCCGCGCTATCCGACCATCACGTCTTAGTGGAGAAGTCGGTGATGCTTGGCCGTACCTCCACCTCCATCAAAGAGCTAAGCCTCGAGGAAAAGATCCACGAGGTCGCCTATTTGATCTCCGGTGGCAAAGTCACCAAAAAGCAACTCGAATACGCAAAGGAAATCATCTTGGGCGGACGTTAGTTTTCTTCCGTGGTCGGAAGAGGCAAGTCCATGAATTCCTCGATGATGGGATAAATGTCTTTGTAACGGTCCGCGATCGGCCCGACGTTTTCGCCTAGCTCCTGCACTTTCCCTCCGGCGACGTAAGGCGCCCACGTGGGAAGCCCCGTCCCATTGGGATCGCCGGTTTTGGCGAAGTTGGCCCAGTAGGAAAGCATCGTGGTGGATAAGGCGTGGTCGCTTTCGTTATAGGCAAAGCCGTGCGACGAGCGGTCCAAGTTGCCATAGGCGTAGATCATCTCGCCCGAGTGGTAGGTGCCGTAATAGCCGTTCTCCTTCGTGAAATGGTAACGGTAGACCTTCTCCCCGTTATTCAGCGCCATCTTGCTCCAGCTGTCATGGGGCTGTATGAACCAATAGACGGAGAAGATTTCGTTGAAAGCATTGAAGGCATCATGTTGAATCTTGTCCGCGTAGGCTTCCATGAGTTTGGTGGTCGTGGGTTCACCGAAATACTGGAGCAAACGTTCCTTGATGTTGGACGCGTTGGTGGGACTAAACAGATACTGGGGCACCACGAAGGCGTCTGCCTCTTTAACGTTATAGCCGTTAAGCAGCGCGACTTCGTTATTCTGCCCTAGTTCATACGCCTTATACGGATGCGCGGGTAGCGCGTATCCATCGATGGTCATGGAGGAGTTGGAATATGCGGTCTCCACCAAATCCTCCGCGGGAATCGCACGTAATTGCGCAATGGTCGTGCATCCTTGTTCCTTCATGATCTTCGCGCCGACCTTTTGGGCCTCTTCCATGGTGCGGAAAGTGTGCGGGGCGCGCTTTAACACGACCGAGCTAGATTCCCCAATAGCGTTGCGGATAAGACCATTCGCCAGCGGGGAGGCGCAGATGGCGGATACGCTGCTTGAGCCGGCCGATTCCCCTGCCACGGTGACGTTATCCTTATCCCCTCCGAAATAGCCGATGTTGTCATGAACCCACTGAAGCGCGGCGATTTGGTCCAACAGTCCATAGTTGCCCGTGGTCCCATGCGGGGATTCCGTGGCCAAGTCGGGATGGGCGAAATAGCCAAACACGCCCAAACGGTACTGAATGGTCACCATGATGACGCCCTGATGGGCCATGGCCTCGCCGTTATAGTTGGAGAAGGCCGAGGAGCCGCTGGTGAGGGATCCGCCGTGGATGAACACCAAGACCGGCATATTGGTCGCGTTGGAGGCGGGACGCCAAACGTTGAGGTACAAGGAATCTTCGGAACGGTTTTGGTTTGGATGGCTGATGAAATTGGGGTGCCACCCTTTCTCCGCGTATATGTCCACGAGGGAATCCATGATGGGATTAGAGACCGTCTGCATGGACTTGGCGGCGAAATAGGAGCAATCGCGCACGCCGTTCCAATCCAAACACGGCTGTGGCTCTTTCCAACGTAACTCCCCTACCGGAGCCTGGGCATAGGGAATGCCGGCGTATACCTCGACTTTCTTGTCCGCGCTATAGACGCCACGGATATCGCCGTTTTGAATGTGCAGCGAGGACGTGTATTCGATGGGGGCGTGCGTGACGGCTGGATAGGAAATCGTCGCGGGCTTGGCGAGGGAGAACACCATACCGATCATGGGCAAAAACGCGCCCCAGGGGATGAGCCTCCACCACATTTTTCGGTTCAGCAGCAAGATGCTGGAAACGATAAGGCCAAGGAAGACCACGATGGCCGCGGGAAGCACCCATAAGGGTCCGTTTGCGAGGTCGAGGTAAAAGATGGTGAAGGCCAAAAGGATCAACACCCCTAACGGGAAGCAAATCCAAAAGGCGATGTGGCGCTTTTTCTTGGGCGAAGGCGCGCCCGTCTGTTCATTGAGTTCCATAAATTAATTAAACACCGCGCGGGTGAAGCGACAAAGGGTTATCGTCCTAGCCCCTTTTGGAAGGGGTCGCTTTCTTAGCGTACATGGGGGCCACGTTTTCGGCCCATTCGTGAAGGGCGTCCACCAATTCATCTGGCCCATTCACGCGGATTTGTTCCTGGTGGGACAGGCAATAGCCTAATGCCTGGGCCAGATCCTCAAACCGAGCGCAAACCCGTACGGATCCCTGTTCTTGTTTCGCCTCGACGCTGCCGTCAGGCAAATCCAAAATCAGGTCAAAGCAATCGCTAGGCAAGGCGAAGAAAGTCACGGCCAATGCCTCTTCCTCTTTGCGGATGTCTTCGCCTGGGTATACAAAACGATCTTTGGATAAGGCAAAGGACTCAATGCAGGCCAGATCCACACGGAGCATGCGACATTGCCTCATATCAAAGCCAAGGAGAGTGGTCCCCGACTTCTCTTGTCGCAAATCCAATGGGGAAAGCAAATGGGAGCTCCCGTCTTTTAAAACCAAATCCACGGCCCGGTGCGCATGGATGGCGTCTTCCAAAAACACATAGGCCTTATGAACCGATTCAGGGAACACGGGCGGGTTCAACGTGAAAACCCCATTCTCGTGGGCGGACAAAACATTGCCGATGGCCTCGCTGGCGGTAGGGTTGGTTTTCTTTAGCAACGCGCGGGCGCAAGTTAGGGCGGTGACTTCCCCTTCCGTAAACCGCGGCGCGGGAAGGGCGGAGAAACGGGCAAGGCGGTACCCTCCGTTTTTCCCAGGGACGGAAGCGACGATTTGGTGAAGGCGGTTCAATTCCTTCCGATACTCGATGACGTTGCGGGGGCTCGTGTCCAAAAGCTCCGCCAGGGCCTCGGCCTTATAAAGGCGCCCCGAACGCAATATCTGGAGCATTTGAATGCACTTACCGGCTTTTCCCATGCGTTTAACCAATCAATTCGTAATGGCCTTCGAGGGCTAGGGCCTCTTCCCCTTCGGCGGGAAGGGAATAGGCTTGGTCGAATTTTACCATGCGCACCTCGATCCCGCCTCCGCCAAACGCACTCTCGATGGGAATGCGTAGGCCCGGCCAATAAGGGAGCAAGGCCATCGCGTCAAGATGCAACGTCTCGCCTGAAGTCAGGGAAAGGATCGGCCCTTTAAGAGCAAAGCCGATGAAATGAGCATCTTGTTCCACTAGGCGGTCGTCCCGAGTGGAGAACCAAACGAAATAGACGCGCTTGAACTTGCCCTGTTCGTTTCTTCCCCGCTCGATGACGCGGAAGCCATAAAGGGAGGCTTCCTGAAGCAAATTGGCTCGGTGCTCCGCCCCGGTTGTCCCACGATAAAACGCGCACGTCCCATCCGGATGATATACCAACGAAGAGCAAGGATAATGTTTGTACGTGCGGAAGAAAGAGGACCGTTTCCCTAGTTTCGGGGATACGGGTTTCCCTTCTCTCCCTAACGACATGATGACGCTAGGGCAGCCTACGCTTAAAAACGTATGGGAATCGGTGATGGTGCCGTATTCCCCCGCGAGGTCAAGCAATCCTTCCAAATGTTGCAAGAAGACGTAAAACCCATGGAGGCGACCGTCTTTGGTGACGAAGATTTGCGTATCCGCTGGAACGTGTTCATCCACCGAATCAAAGCCCGTCCCCAAAGGGATGTTCTTGAATCGATACACGGAATACCCCTTTGCCTGGGCGCGCAAAGAAGCGTATTCCTCCCTCGTCAGCAGGTATTGTTCCAACTGGCCTTCCTCGGTTACGCGTAAGGCCCAATCCGCGTTCGTTGGCATGTTCGTCTTCCCTCTTTTCCATTATATCGGGGACGGTTCCGTATTCCCATATCCGCAAACGCGCGCATAATGTACCCATTATGGTGAAATTCAGGTCGTACGTTTATTTGTTCCTCTCTGGCATCTTGGCGGGATTGCTCATCGGATTAGGCGGGGCGGTCAACCTCCAGCTTAGTTCCATGGGCCAACCCGTGTTCGGCGGCATCTTCTTTTCCGTAGGGCTTATGTCCATTTGCCTTTTGGAACAAAACCTATTCACCGGGAAAGTCGGCTACCTCTTCGAGAAAAAGCCCAGCTTCCTGCTGGACCTATTGTTCATGTGCCTAGGCAACGTCGTCGGGGCAATGACGGTAGGCTATATCTGTGGGCTCGCGATCCCAGGTTGGACCGTGGCCCTAGAACCCAAATTCGTCTATGGGGAGGGCTCCAACTTCCTCTATAGCTTCCTTCGCGCCGTCGGGGCGGGGATGTTCGTCTACCTCGCGGTGGAATGCTACAAGCGGATTCCTTCCTATCCGGCAAAGCTTCTCATGGTGATGCTCCCCATCGCCACGATGGTGATTTTGGGCTGCAACCACTCCATCGCCAACGTCTTCTATTTCGCCTACGCCCAAATCCGCGTGGAGAACTTCGACGCGATCAACGCTATCCTCTCCGTCCTTGTGGCCCTTCTAGGGAACGCCATCGGAAGCCTGATCCTCTATGGCCTCCAATACGGGGCGAAGAGCCTCCTTCCCAAACAGGCTTAAACGATATCCCCGATCTTCTTGGGGTCAAAACCTTTCCGGGGTATGCCGTAATAATTGATTCTGTTTTCCCCTACCCATTCGATTTGGTAACGCCTGCTTCCCTTTAGGCAAGGGGCGTATTCCTCTTCCAACTCGGGTTTTAGGAAGATGATGCGTTGATTGGACGAACCGCGTAAGGGAAGGTCGTCGTTTAATTCCTCCACGTAAGGCCCATCCACCAACACGTCGAGATAGGGGAGACAAGCGGCATAGGCGGGGTTAGCGCAAATCTCCTCATACGTGAAACCCGTGTAAACCATGATGTCCTCATATCCTTTTTCACGCAGGCATTGCAGCAAAAAAGGCAATTCTTCCTGCAAAAACGGCTCACCGCCGGAAATGGTGATTCGTTTTTCTTGAGGGTTCTTCTCT
>JAILIV010000003.1 GCA_024695105.1 Bacilli bacterium | reverse complement strand
TATTCCACCATCTCCGCGGGAATAAGCCATCCTTCGCCCATCTTCACGCCGGTGGAGATGACTTTTTCCCCCGCTTCCACGACGTCGCGGAAATCTTCATACGGACGGAAGGGCGTCCCTTCTAAGGCCTTCTTCGCGCTTTTGCAGATGCGGAGGGTATACCAATAGGCGAGCTTCCATAACGGATAGCTCAGCTTGTTCTTGCCATAGCGGCGATGGTCCTCCAAGGAGTTATAGATGCAATACTGCACGAACTCCATAAGCGAAGGATAGACGACCTCGCACCCCTCGCGCACGAGGAAATCGGCGAGGTGGTTATTCGCGTAGGGGGAATACTTGACGTAAATCTCCCCCACGATGCCGACAAGCGGCTTACGTTTTTTATCCGGGGCAAGGGGCAAGAAGCGATCGATGATCATCTTGTAGTTCTTCTTCTTATTGAAGAAGCGATGCTTCCCAATCTGGGCGCAGATGGCGTCCAAACACTCATTCAAAGCCTGATCCACCTCTTCTTTGGAATGGTAGGGCTCGGATTGCAGCACCAAATTCATCAGCATGTCGCCATACTCTAATCCGGTGAGCATCATCCTTCCCCTGCGCAATCCCAAAGGCAAGGAACGGTCTTTCTCTAAACCCGAGAAATTTAAGGACAAAACGGGAACGTCGGGGAATTCCGCGGCAAAGGCCTTGCGGAACAAGGCAAGGTAATTGGAGGCGCGGCAACCACCGCCTGTTTGGGAGATGAGCACCGCGGTCTTGGATAGGTCATAGTTCCCCGAACGCAGCTCCTCGATGAAACTGCCCACCAAGATGACCACGGGGTAGCAGGCGTCGTTATGCACCAAAGAGAGGCCTCGATCCTTAGCCTGCCTCCCTGTGGGAGAAATGACCTTAAGGACGTATCCGTCCAGCTCCACCACTTTCTTGAGAATGGAAAACTGGATGGGGCACATGTCCGGCACGAGGATCGTGTAGTGTTCCTTGGCCATCTTCGCGAAGAACTTCTTGCGCTCGTTCATCGTTTTTCCCTCTCTTCCAAAGCGCCAAGCAAAGAACGGAGACGAATCTTCACCGCGCCGAGGTTTTGGATCTCGTCGATCTTGATTTGGGTGTATAGCCTACCCCCACTCTCCAAAATGGCACGGGTTTGGTCGGCGGTGATCGCGTCCACGCCACACCCAAAGCTCACCAACTGCACCAAATCGATGCCCGGATGGCCAAGGCAATAAGAGGCGGCGTCATATAACCGGGCATGGTAGGTCCACTGGTTCAATACGTTGGTCTTCGTCTTCTTTTCGTCAAAGCGCAAGGAATCTTCGCTTAATACCGCAACGCCCATCTGGGCCAAGAACCCATCGATGCCATGGGCGACCTCTGGGTCGATGTGGTAGGGACGTCCCGCGAGGACGATAAGGCGCTTACCCGATTCCTTCGCCGCAGCGATGACGCGGTCCCCTTCCGCTTTGGTGGCTTCCCTAAAGGCGGCGTAGGCATCTAGGCCTTTTTGATAGGCACGTGCCACGTCTTTCTTGCTCACGTTAAAGTCCTTTAAGGCCTCGGTTAAGGTAGCCACGGTCGGCTTAAAGTCATCCACGAGCACGAACGGGTCGCGGAAATTACGCTCGTTTAGCCGCACGTCGTTGCGCTTCAACAATTCGCCATAATAGGCCACCACGGGGCAATGGAAATGGTTGGTGCCCCTATTCTCGTTCACGTTATAGGATTCGCTGGGATAGAAGACAAAATCCACGTTCTGGTTCAGCAAATAATCCACGTGTCCATGGAAAAGCTTCGCCGGGTAGCAGGCGGTGTCACTCGGAATGGACTTTTGCCCCGCGCGGTACATGGCCCGCGTGGAGAAAGGCGATACCGTAACCTCAAAACCTAAGTCGACGAAGAAGGCCTCCCATAAGGGCAATTGCTCATACATGCATAAGCATAACGGAAGCCCCACTTTTCCCCTTGGGGAAGAAGGCGTGGGCAAACGTTTGCTGAGGTAATCCCGCTTAAACGCATAGAGGTTATCCTTGCCCGAGGTGTCTTTCTTGCCTTCGGGCTTGCCGCATTTGTTTCCGGAAATGAACTTACGTCCACCAGGGAAAGAAAGAAGCGACAAGGCGCAGTGGGCGGTGCAACCCTTGCAGGTAATGTGCTGAGCCTTATAGGTGAAATCCTTGAGCTGGTCTTTGTCGAGTAATCCCCCACCCTTGCCTTGCTCCTTCGCGTAAAGGGCAGCGCCAAAGGCGCCCATAAGTCCCGCGATGGAAGGACGGATGACCTCAAAACCAATCTCTTGCTCGAAAGCACGAAGCACCGCGTCATTAAGGAAGGTGCCGCCCTGGACGACGATCTTTTGGCCAAGGTCCTTGGAAGAAGTGACGCGAATGACCTTATACAGGGCGTTTTTGACGATGGAACGGGCCAAACCCGCGGAGATATCCTCGATCGGGGCGCCTTCGCGCTGGGCCTGTTTGATGGAGGAATTCATGAACACCGTGCAACGGGAACCTAGTTCCACCGGAGCCTTCGCGTAATACCCTAGCCGCACGAATTCCTTTAGGTCATACCCTAACGAAGAGGCAAGGGAAGAAAGGAAGGAGCCACAACCCGAAGAGCAAGCCTCATTAAGCATGATGGAGTCGATCGCCCCATCCACCACTTTGAAGCATTTGATGTCTTGTCCCCCGATATCGAGGATGAACTCAACGTCGGGTTCGAAATAAGAGGCGGCCTTAAGGTGGGCAAGCGTCTCCACCAAGCCAAAATCCACCCCAAAAGCGGATTTGATGAGGTCCTCGCCATAACCGGTGACGCAGCTTGCATAGATGTGGCACCGCGGATTCATTAACGAATAAATCTCTTCTAGCCGAGCCTTAAGGTTATCGATCGGCAGCCCCTTGTTCGGCTCATAAGACTCATAAAGGATTTCGTTATCCTCGCCAAGCAACACGAGCTTCGTCGTCGTCGAACCTTCGTCGATGCCTAGATACGCATTGCCTTCATATTCGGCGATGTTTCGGCGCACCAAAAAGACGTCCTTATGACGGAGCAAGAAGTCCTCGTACTCGCGTTTAGAGATAAACAAAGGCTCGCCACGCACCGCTTCTTCCCTCGTTGAGGCGATCTCGATGCGGTGACGCAAGGCGGAAAGCTTCTCTTCTTTCCCTAACGTCAAAGCGGCCCTCGCGGCCCCAATCGCGACAAATAAAGGCGCTTCTTCGGGCGCAAAGGCATGTTCTTCGTCTAACCCCAAACGATCGCGGAACGCTTTCTGCAAGAAAGGCATGAAATGAAGCGGGCCACCTAAGAAAAGCACGTTGCCCGAGATTTCGCGACCTTGGGCTAACCCGGCGATCGTTTGGTCCGCCACGGCATAGAAAATGGAGGCGGCGACGTCTTCTTTCCCCGCGCCTTGGTTGAGGATGGACTGGATGTCGCTTTTGGCGAATACCCCACACCTGGAAGCGATTGGATAGGCTTTCGTGGAGGAAAAGGCCATCTCGTTCAACTTTGATACATCAACGTTTAATAGCGTTGCCATCTGATCGATGAAGGCCCCCGTTCCTCCGGCGCATTGTCCGTTCATGCGCTCTTCCACCCCGCCGGTGACGAAGATGATCTTCGCGTCTTCTCCGCCTAACTCGACGGCGGAATCGGTCTTGGGGTAAAGGGATTTGATCGCGTTAAAGGAAGACTCGACCTCCTGGACGAAGGCGATATCAGAAGCCTTGCTAAGGGAAAGGCCGCTGCTGCCGGTCATGCAGGATTTAACAGAGACGTCGCCAAGATGGGCCAAGGCCTCGTCTAATTCGAGCAATAACGTCTCGCGCGCCTTGGAGCCATGGCGCATGTAACGGCTGAAAAGGATGGTGCCCTTTTCGTCAAGTACCGCGACCTTGACCGTGGTGGATCCTAGGTCTATGCCAAGCGTCAGTCCCTTTGCCATACGGGGGGTAGTATACGCGTTATGCGCCCGTAGGGAAGAAAATTGCTTCCACCGAAAGAAAAAAGCGCTCCCAGAAGGAAGCGCATGAAGTCATCAACGATTACTTGCCCTCGTCCTCGTCACCGCCCGACAGCGGATGGTCCGCGACGGCGTCGACGATGTCGGATATGGTGCTGTCGGCAGTCTCTTCGGTAGGCTTATCCGTGGTGCGCACCTCGTTATAGTAGTTGACGATGACGCTGGTGATGGAGGCCGTCACGACGATGCCGTATAGGCCCAAGATGACGGTCAATATGCGGCTGACCGGGCCTACGACCGTCAAATCACCGAAGCCGATCGTGGTGATGACGGCAAAGGAATACCATAGGCCATCCCAGAAGGTGGCGATGTTATCCTCCATGATCTCGAAGTAGAAGGAGAAGGCCACCATCAGCAAGACCAAACCGAACAGGATCTCGATGACGTAGGTTTTGCGGATGATCTTGAGTAAGCCCCTTAGCTGCATCTTGGAGAAGGCGAACGCCAAGACGTCGGCAAGGGAGAAGATCATGATGAGCAAAAGCAGCAAAAGCGTGTACGCCGCCGCTAATTCCGGAGAGGAAAGAAGGGGAAAGAAGCTTACGATGCCGCCTAAGACGAGCAAGGAAAGAAGGACGTTGACGATGGTGTTGGTCTTCGTTTTCCGCTGGATAATCAAGCAGATGCGGTTGCCTAAGATGGCCCCTAGGTAAATGATGGCCAAAACCAAGCACAGCAGGTGTTGGTCCATGGGGATGTAACTAAGCACCGCCCCGGTGGCAAAGGCGCTGGCGAAGGCCATGTTCTTCCACAAGGACATCTTCTCGTGGTCCTCGGCGAAGTACAAAGAAAAGCCCAAGAACAAACGCGATACCGCAAGGAACAAGAACGTTAAGAACAAAAACGTGCGGTATCGTTGCAACGCCTCCCCTTCCGTGGCCATGGAGTTGCTCACGGCCAAAAGGGCGAACACCATGATGCAGGTGGTGATGATGCCATAGACCCCCGAAAGGATCAGGCGGAGTGTATCTTTGGCTATGCCGCGTTGCTTTTTCTTTTTCATTTATTGAGTTTCTCCAATAAACCGACGATCGAAGAAGAGACAGGGTCTTGGGAAGGTTCGCCCGCCAAAAGCTTGGCAAGCGAGAACTTGGCGAACTGGAACAAACCTTCGAGGTAAACCAAAGCGATCAAACCTACGCCCGCAAGCGGGATGATGCGGTCGAACATCGGATTCTCATACGTCTTGCGGTAGTCGAAGAAGGCCACCACCGGGATGATGAAGAGCATCGGGAAGCAGTTCCCTAGGCCCGTGGCGTTGATTCGGATGATCACGGTCTCGATCACGTTAAGCATCGCCTCTTCGTCGGCGGGGTCGATGCCTGCCGCGGCGACGGCGTTAGCGCCCGCCACCACGGAAGCGGCCACGAAGACGACCACGTCGACGATCGCGCAGACGCCGATGATGACCATCAGGAAGCGGGAGACCTGCTTGCGGTTAGCCTTGGTGTCCAAGAAGGCGTTATAGTCCTCCAAAGTCTTGCCACGGCGGAGGAAGATCTGCTCACGCACCTTGACGAAAACCGCGGCAAAGACGAACACCAAGAAGGAAAACGGCGGCTTGGTGGCCAATAACGGGTAGACGAAGGGAGAGAGCATGATGGTCTGGTTGGCCGCCAAAAGCTTCAAAACGATCGAGGCGACTTCCCAAAGGATCGGCAAAACGGCGAAACTGCGGAACAAATAGATCCACTTGCCCTGGAAGAATTGCTTCGGATGGAAATTGAGGAAGAAGGTCCAAAGGGCGCACAAGGCCAAGTCAATGAAGACGTTAAATGCGATGAAGCCGTTTTTGGCTAAGAGTTGGATCAACATGGCGGAGATGTCGGTCGCGGTCTTCGCGTCCTTGGAAAGCACGCCGAATAGCCCCACCGCGTAATGGAAGAAGATGAAAATGAAGGCCAAATAGATGCCAATCGCGCCGCCAACGTAAAGGAAGATGAGCTTTTTATACCCATTCTTCGCCGTAAGCACTTGGGCGAAGGCCGCAAGCAGCAACAACGGCGCCGCCACGGAAGAAACCATGGACAGGATCACGGAGGGCAATGCAAACCCTTCTATTTGCCCGGCGAAGAGCTTGAAGATGACCGCTAGCTGCGCCAAGGCTAGGAAAACCCAGGCCGCGGCACGCAAGTGGCGGTAGGAGATCGGGCAAGCGAACTTAACGTCGTTTTCCGGCCCGATGTCGGTGATGAGGGTACGTTGTTTCTTCATCGTTAAAGCCTTCTTCAAAGCGTCAAGAAGACGACAGACACGTTATCTTAGCACCTTACGCCTACGTTAGGAGCATGAAAAAAGCGCCCGAATTTGATGGGCGCCTTATGAAATAAGAGGAATCAATACGCCAGTAACGCGTAGTTGGTCTCGGGCATATGCATGGCGAAGAGCCGTTTGAACCGGTCAAGGCCGCTTACGGCAAAGGCGAGCAAGATGCTGCCCGGGCCCATGATGAAGCCCACCACCGCATTCGCCGCGGCCAAAAGCTTATCCGCGTCGTAGTTCACCCCATCCGCGTCGAGGAAGGGCTTCAGGTATTCCGCCAAAGCGTCTGCGCTAGAGATCAGCATCAATAGCTCAAACGGGTTGTTTTCCATCTTGGCCTTCAAATCCGCAACGAAGGCGGTGATCGTCTCCGCTTTTAAGGAGAATGCGATGGACAAGACGTAACGCAGATGCGTCTGGTAGTTGTCGACGTAGAGCTGCCGGTCGCACAGCAAGTTGCTGACGTCCGCTTCTTTGTCCCCCGTCTGGTATTTGGCGTAGTCTTCTTGGCCATAGCCCACCAACTGACGCACCAAATAGGAAACGAGTTCGGGCTCGGTTGGAAAACGCTGACGGTCCGGCTCAAACTCAGGCAGCGCGAACCCTTCGTAGAACTGGGACAGGCACCGGTCGATGTCG
>JAILIV010000048.1 GCA_024695105.1 Bacilli bacterium | reverse complement strand
GGTGCCGTCGTAGTTGGGCACGAAGTCGACGGTGTTCTTGTCGAGGTCGCGGACCATCTCGAGGGAGAGTTTGCTCATTCTGGCCTCGGTGTAACGCATGGCGGCGGCTTCGTCTCCGTCGATGGAGCCGAAGTTGCCGTGTCCGTCGACCAGCGTGTAACGCAGGGAGAAAGGCTGGGCCAAGCGGACGAGGGTGCCATAAAGGGCGGCGTCGCCGTGGGGGTGATATTTACCCATGACGTCACCGACGATACGCGCACATTTCATGTGCGGTTTGTTCGGTAGGACGCCGGTTTCCCTCATGCCGAAGACGATGCGGCGCTGAACGGGTTTGAAACCGTCGCGGACATCGGGGATGGCGCGGGAGACGATGACCGACATCGAGTAGTCGAGGAAGGCGGTGCGCACTTCCGCGGTGACGTCGCGGTCGATCAAGCCGGGGATGATGCCGGAGACGGCGGCCTCATGGCCGAACATGGCATCTTCGGATTGTAATCCTTCGTGGGAGACGGCGGGAACGTCGGAGCCACCCTCTTCCGGGGTTTGGCCTTCTTCCTCGCCTTCGAGGATTTTCTTTTCTTCGTTATCCATTGTCGTTCCTCCGAATTAGATGTCGAGGTTCTTCACGAACTTCGCGTTCTGCGTGATGTAGTCGCGGCGCGGGGCAACCTCGTCGCCCATGAGTTGGGTGAACACCTTTTCGGCGTCGGCCGCGTCGTCCACGGTGATGCGGATCATCTTGCGGACTTTGGGGTCCATGGTGGTCTCCCAAAGCTGCTCAGCATCCATCTCGCCTAATCCTTTGTACCTTTGGAAGGCGAAGCCTGGCTTGAGGTTCAGGTCTTTGCGGAGCTTCTCGAGCTGCGCGTCGTTATAGGCGTAATAGGCGCTGCCTTTGTAATCCACTTTGTATAGCGGCGGTTGCGCGATGTAGACGTATCCGCCATCGAGCAACGGGCGCATGAAACGGTAGAAGAAGGTGAGGAGCAAGATGCGGATATGGTCGCCGTCGACGTCGGCATCGGTCATGATGACGATCTTGTGGTAACGGATCTTGCTGATGTCGAACTCCTCGCGGACGCCGGCGCCGATCGCGGTGATCATGTTGCCGATTTCCGCGTTGGCCCAGATGCGCTCCTCGCGGGCTTTCTCGACGTTGAGGATTTTGCCGCGCAACGGGAGGATGGCTTGGGTCTCACGGTCGCGGCCCTCTTTGGCGGAGCCGCCTGCGGAGTTACCCTCGACGATGTAGAGCTCGCACACCTCAGGGTCTTTGGACGAGCAGTCCGCGAGTTTTCCCGGGAGGGTCGTGATCTCGAAGACGCTGGTCTTACGCACGGCCTCACGGGCTTTGCGGGCCGCCTCGCGGGCACGGGAGGCGAGTTGGATCTTCTCGATGACCTTTTTGCCGATGTCGGGATTCTCCATGAGGAATTGCTCCAAGCTATCGCCCACGACGGTGGAGACGATGCGACGGACCTCGGAGTTGCCGAGTTTCGTCTTCGTCTGGCCTTCGTATTGGGGGTTGGGGTGTTTGACGGAGATGACGGCGGTGAGGCCCTCAAGGCAATCGTCCTTGCCGAGCTTCTCGTCGTCTTTGAGCAACTTCACCTTCTTGGCGTAAGCCGGGAGGACGCGGGTTAAGGCGTCATATAGGCCGCTATTGTGCGTGCCGCCTTCCTTGGTGGAGATGTTGTTGCAGAAGGAATAGACGCCATCGCTGCTATAGGAGTCGGTCCATTGCAGGGCGACTTCGGCGTAGACGCGGAGTTTGGTCTCCCCGTCGGCCAGCGTGACTTCTTGGGCGCCTTGGCAATAGATAGGCTCTTCGTTGACCGCGACCTTGCCTTGGTCGATGTGCTTGACGTATTCGCGGATGCCGCCGTCGTATTTGAAGGTTTCGGTAACGGGCTCATCGCCGCGGGCGTCGATCAGCGTGATGGAGATGCCGCCGTTGAGGAAGGCCATCTGACGGAGGTGGTTCTTGATGGTCTCGTAATTATAGGTGGTCGTCTCGGTGAAAATCGTCGGGTCGGGTTGGAAGGTGACGGTCGTGCCACGCTCGGAGGAATCACCGATGCGGGCGAGGTGTCCTTGGGGATGGCCGCCGTTTTCGAAACGCAGGAAATACTTCCCGCCATCGCGGCAGACGGTGACGTCCATCCACGAGGAAAGGGCATTGACGACCGAGGCGCCGACGCCATGGAGGCCACCGGAGACCTTATAGCCGCCATCGCCGCCGAACTTACCGCCGGCGTGGAGGATGGTGAAGACGGTCTCGACGCCAGAGAGGCCCGATTTGGCGACGACGTCGACGGGGACGCCACGGCCATCGTCCTTGACGGTGATGGATTCGCCTTTGTTGATCGTGACGACGATCGATTTGCAATACCCGGCAAGGGCCTCGTCGATCGAGTTGTCGACGATTTCCCACACGAGGTGGTGCAAACCAGCCGAAGCGGTCGTGGCGATATACATGCCAGGGCGCTTACGGACGGCCTCAAGTCCTTCGAGGACCTGCAGGTCGCTGGCGCCGTAATCGGCTTTGCCTTTTTCGAGTTCCTTCTCGTTGGTCACGTCCGACTTTTCGTACTGGAAGCGCTCTTCCTCACGAATCTCGTTGGACGATGGTACCTTGTTTTCTTCATCTGCCATCTCTAATTCCTCCTTGTGGCTTTATGATCGGCCACCTCGAATACCGAGGCGCCGGTAAGGGATAGGTCGGTCGCGGTCAGGAAGCTTTGCCCTAGCCCATCTAGGACACTCAGCAACCGGGCCACGTTGTCGGCGTCAAGTTCGCTCGTGACGTCATCGAGCACGCATATGGGTTTCTTCTCCGCCTCCTCCACGAGGAAGAAGGGGGATAGTTTCAGCGCCAAGGCGACCATGCGGTTCTCGCCCTGGGATCCGAATTCGCGGATATCCTTCCCGGATAACCGCACCGAGAAGTCCTCGCGTTGGACGCCTACCGAGGTGCCTTTGTGGAGGATGTCGCCCTCCAAAGCGTCCGAATAGGCCTTTTTCGCCCGTTCCTTGAAGGAGCCGTCGTCTTTCACGAAGCTCCGGTAAAGAAGCGAACAAGGGGCATTTACGCCCCGCAGAGCCCCCAGAAGCTTGGGGAGCACCGCGTTGAGTGAGGTGACGTACATCGTCCGGTAACGCACGATGGGTTCCTGCACGTCGATGAGCTGGTCGGTGATGACCTCCAGCAGCGCCTTGTCCCGCGCCCCGTCTTTGAGCAAGGCGTTTCGGGATTTCAGCAGGGAGTTTTGCCGGGCGATCAGGGTCAGGTAGTCGTTAGACCGCTTGCTTAGTCCGATGTCCAGGAAGTTCCTTCGGGCCAATGGCGGTCCTTGGAACAAGCGGACGTCTTCTGGGGCGAACAGCAGCACGTTGACGACCTTGCTTAGTTCCCCGAGGCGTCGCGCGGGTTTCCCGTTGACGAAGATGCGTTTTCCCTGCGGGGTGATCTCGATGAGGATCTCCCGCCTTAGGATGCCTTCTTCGACGAAGGCGCGCACGCTGGCCATGGGGCAGCCCAAGCGGATGAGGCTCCCCTCCTCCTGCGTCCTCCAGCTTTTGGCTAGGGACAGGAAGTGGATGGCCTCGGCGAGGTTGGTCTTGCCGCTGGCGTTATTCCCAAGGATCAGGTTCTTCCCCTCCCCGAACTCGAGGTCGAGATTGGGGTAGCTTCGGAAGTCCTTGAGGATCAGCCGGCGCAGGATCATCGCCCGATGGCGAAGGCCTGGCCCGCGACAAGGATCTCATCCCCAGGGTAGAGTTTCCTGCCCCGGCGGTTGTCGGGTTCCCCATTGACCTTCACCTCGTGCGTGGCGAGGTAGGACTTGGCCTCCCCGCCGTTGCCGATGATGTTCACCAGCTTCAGCAATTGGCCCAAGGTCAGATAGGGAGTGGAAATGGGAACGATGCGTTTCTTGTCCATAAAAAGGGCGGCTTTCTCCGCTAGGTAAAGTTTACTACTATGTAGTAAAGAAAGATACACTTTTCCAACGTTTTTTTGCCTTGTTTTTCGCTTAAAACGGCCTTGGGGTAGAAAAACGTCGCCCAAAAGGGAAAGCAGGGCCAAAAACGGCGCGAAAATGGGTCGCGAGGGTAAAAGAAAAGGCGACCGAAGTCGCCGTTAATGGTTAAACCTTCTTGATGCCTGGCAGGTCGGAGTCGTCGTCGCGGACCTCGTTCTCAATGGTATGGGGGACTTGATGGCCACACACCGGACAGGGGATGTAGGGAGTCTGGCCGCCAGAAGAGGAGGACATCTTCACGTCTCTGCAATCGTATTCCAGGTCGGTGAAGCAATACGGGCACTGCGCTTTGCATGGACGGATGATCAGCTCCACCCTACTCAAGAACGCGGAGCGATCCCCGCCTTCAGGGAGTTCCTCTCTGCTTTGGTTTTCAGCCTTGTGCTCGACGCCTCGCCCGCAAACGGGACAAACGACGGTCGGACCTTCCTTGCGCGAGAAGTTCCCAAGGCTTTTCGGGCCATAGGTGAATTCGGTGAAGCAGGCGTCGCAACGCGTTTTATAACGCCTTAAAACGATGTTGATGGCCATGGTCTTAGCCTACTTTCTTCATGCCGGGTAGCCCGGATTCCTTGATTTCGTTGGATTCCACGTGCTCGGTGCGCTTCCCGCAGACGGGGCAGCTAAGGTACGGGGACATGTTCGTGAGGTCGAACTTCAAATCATCGGCCTCGTAGACGAACTCGGCGAAGCACCGCGGGCAACGGGCTTTGAACTTCTTCGGCAAAACGGTGATGGCCATAAAAGCCCTCCTTTAGTAGTTGCGCATCGGGATGATGAGCTGGGTGACGGAATCGTCTTTGGGGTCTTTGATGACGAAGGGGTGCTTTTCGGATTGGAAGCAGATGCGGACGTCCTCGGCTTTTAGGACTTTCAGGGCGTCGACCACGTAGGCGGCGTTGAACGACACCTCTAGGCGCTCGCCGGTGAATTGGAAGGTCTGGATGGCCTCCAAAGAGGAACCGGTTTGTTCGCCGCGGGCGGAAACTTCGACGCAATCCTCGCTCATGGAGAGTTTGACGACATAGTCGCGCTCCGCGGAAAGAAGGGAGGCGCGGGAGATGGCGTTGAGGAACTCTTGCGCGTTGACGTCGAGATAGTAGTTGAACATCACGGGGATGACCGAATCGCTCACCAAATACTTGCCGGCGATCAGGCGGGAGCAGACGACGGTGTTCTCAAATAGGAACAAGACGCTCGATTCGGAGACGGCCAAGGTGACTTTGTCCGCGCCTTCGAAGAGGTGGATGACGTCGACGAGGGTGCGGGCGGGAATGTTGCAGTTAAAGGTGGCTTCGGTGTCGACCGGGATCTGCTTCCTCGCCAAACGGGCGGAGTCGGTCGCGGTGGCGACGAGGAATCCCTCTTTGACTTGAAGATTCAATGCGGTAAGCAGAGCGCGCTCATTCTTGACCGAAGCCGCGAAGGCGCTTTGCTCCACGAGTTCGGTGAACGCGGCGCAGGGGACGGTGACGATCGTGCCGCTAGGCTCTAAGTCGATGTCGGTGAACGTCTCAGCCTTCACACAGTTGAGCTTGACGGAGGAACGGCCATCGTCGATTTTGGCGATGACGTCGTCGATGACCTCCAGGGAAATCGTGTTCCCCTCAATGCGGCGGATGAACTCGGTGAGCAAACGGGCGTTGATCAAGGCGGCCCCTAAGCCGGAAGCGCGGATGATTTCCTTATCTCCGATGCGATAAGGCACAAGGCACTGGATGGTGACTTCCTTGTTCGTGCCGGTGATTTCCAAACCGCGGTCATTTAAATCTAGTTTTACGTTGGCCAGAAGCGGATCGAGGCTTTTGGCGACGATGGCTTTGGAGGTCGTGTTGAGGGCTTTGAGGAATTGTTCTCGGTCAATGCTAAGGCGCATGCTCATTCTCCTTTGTTACACTGCTTTAATTTGAATAGTTTTTATTAATAATTATTTAGGGGTGTGCGCATTGTGAATAACCACTATGCGGGTCATCGGTGATTCTATCACGCAACGCTTCTTTTTGCGATGACTTTATTATAAATAAAGGTTACTTGTTCAACTTGGCTTTCAGCTCGTCGATGACCTTGCGCATCTCGGGGTCGAACTTAAGCGCTTTTTCCACTTTTTCGACACCTTTCATCGCGGTGGCGTGGTCGCGTCCCCCGAAATACTGTCCGATCTTGGTGAAGGGCAACTGCAGCATCGACTTGATGAGGTACATGGCGATGTGCCTTGCGGAGGCGATTTGCGAGGTGCGGATCTTCCCGGTGAGTTGCGAGGGCGTGAGACTATAGTAATCGGCCACCGCGGCGACGATGCGGGATTCGGAGAGTCTGGCCTTTTCATCCGTCGCGGAAACGAAGCCCTGTATGGCCTCCAAGGCCACGTCGATCGTGAAGTGTTTCGTGGGGTTGCCGTTAATCGTGCGGAATAGGAGGCGGTTCAAGGCGCCTTCGAGTTCGCGGACGTCGTTGCTGAAACGGGACGCCAAGAAGGAAATCACCTCTTCGTCGAAGTCTTTCACGTCCAAACCGCTCGCGGTGATCTTTCTCCGTAAAATCTCCGATGAGGTGGCCAAATCCGGGCGGTGGATGGGCAACACTAGGCCCGCGGAGAAGCGAGTGCGGAGACGGTCGTCTAGCCCATCGATCAAGTTGGGGTGTTGGTCGGCGGTGATGACGATTTGCTTCCCCGCCTTCTCGAGGTCGGAGAAGATGACGAAGAACATCTCCAACGTCTTCTTCTTGCCGATGAGGAACTGGATGTCGTCGATGAGCAGGCAATCCACGTTGCTGCGGAAGAATTGGCTTAGGGATTGCTCCTCTTTGTAGCCTTGGGCGAACTTGACGTATTCGTCAAAGAAGTCGGCCGCGGCGATGTAGAGCACCTTTTTTGAGGGCATGCGTTCGCGGATCGCGTTGCCGATGGCTTGCATCAAGTGGGTCTTGCCCAATCCGGAATCGCTGTGAAGCAATAAAGGGTTGAACAGGTTCCCCGGGTCCTTCGAGATCATCAAGGCCGCCTGATAGGCTTCGCGGTTGGAGTCCCCGACGACGAAGCTTTCGAAGGTGAACCTCGGGTCGAGGTGGCTATCGGCGAAGAAAGAAGGTTTCTCCTTCTTCTCCCCTTGGAGCTTCTTCGCTTCGGATTTTTCGACGAACTGGACTTGGAAATTGGTCCCCGTCACTTCCTCGACGCAATCGTCCACCAACGTTTGGTACCGGCTTGAGATGATGACGGTGGCTAGGGCGGAGTTGGCGACGACGATCATCGTCGATCCGTCCAAGGAATCGATGTAGGTTTTGTCGAAGAAGGAATCGTAGACGCGTTGATCGTTGAGACGATCGTGGATTTTCAGTAGCACATGGTCCCAGAGCTGGGCGATTTCGGATACCGTGGAATTCATGGCGTTCCCTCCTGCAGGGCAAATTATAGGCACGCGAACGTTAAAATCTATGGCCAATTTCAACCATCGTCAAACTTTGCACACCCCCACCCCACGAAATGGGCGGAAAGACGGGGTTTTCCAAGTTATTCACCATGGGCACACTGTGCGTAACTTGTGGAAAACTTTCCGGGATTTTGGAAGGTGTGCGCAACAAGGGAATGTAAGCCCTTTCCCCACGTTCGCCCTTTTTCGTGAAATCCCGATGGCGCCAAGGCTTTTCTTAGGTCTATTCACCGAATTGGGAATTCCTATCCATTTTGCGCGCATCTCCCAAAATCGAGGGTGTGTGCGTTTTTTGGGTTGCCCTTGCCCTTGTGTGCAAAACCCACTTTCGCACGGGCGCATAATTTGGTTGCCCCCGCGTGGGCGAACACCTATAATACCCCTTGCTCAAAAGCAAAGGAGAACCTCGTTATGGGAAAGAAAACCTATCAACCATCGAAAAAGAAACACGCGAACACCTGCGGATTCCGTGCCCGTATGGCCACCCCCGGCGGCCAGAAGGTCATCGCCCGTCGCCGTGCCAAAGGCCGCATCAAACTCGCCGATTAAGCTTCAATAACGCCATGAAGAAGGTCAACACGGTCAAAGCGCATCGCGAATTCGATCGGATCATCCGTCATGGCAAAGCGATCAAGACCCCCCACTTCTCCATGTATTTCACCCCTTCTGAGCTTGACCACGTCCGCGTGGGCATATCGGTAGGGAAGAAAAACGGGATCGCGGTGCGGCGGGTCCGGATCAAACGGCAGGTTCGCGCCATGGTGGAGAAAGCCGACATCCTCGGACTTCCCCTGGACGTGATCATCGCCGTCCGTCCCACCTACGACCCCGAAGAATACTCGGGGCTGGAGGGAGAGCTGCTCGCCTCCCTGACACGAATGAAGGAAACGATCCATTGAAACAGTTCAAGCATAAGAAACTCCTCGCCATAGGCGGGCTTGGCCTCGGCGTCGTTTTGCTTTCTTCCTGCACCGCCAACTTCTGCTCCAACGTGGACAAAGCCTCCATGGCTTACCCCTATGAGCAAGGCGTCACCGTCTATGTGACGAAGGCGGAGTACGAACGCCTGAAGGCCGACGAGGCCACCAAGGCGCTGATTGAGAAGGAAGAGAACTTTTCCGCCGCCGCAAGAGCCATCGTCCCGGGCTTCCCGTCCATCGCGGGCCCGGCCTTTGTCGACGAGTCCGGCGTCGCCATCAATGACGCCGTCTATAAGTACGTCCCCTACACCGGCAAGGGCGACAGCATCAACTTCACCGCCGAGAAATCCAAGGCCTTCCTCAATTGGTTCTTGGGCACGGCTTCCAGCAACGGCTATTCGTTGCCTAGCCTCTACTACTACTCTTTGATCGACGACTACGTCCTGAAGGCCGCGACGACCGAATACCTCGTCCGCTCCACCTTCGCGGGGCATGAGGCCGACGCCTCCTACGTCTACGCCAGTTCGAGCGATTACGCCGTCAAGGTCCTTAACGACGCGTCGGTGAAGGCCAAAGTCGCCGACATTTTGGTTGGCTATGAGCTCACGGATGAGCAGATCGCCAACCCCAAGGATACGTATATCGCGGTCAACCCTTACCGCGAGGTCGACCCCGAGGAGTATTCCCCGAAGACCGAGATCAACATCGAGCGTTCCATCCTCCGCAAGTACGGGAACATCAAGTTCACCGGCTATAACGCGGAGAATAACGACCGCCCGTTATTCGGTCACCTGAAGGGTTGGAACGAAGAGCTTCGCGCCCTTACTGGCAAAGGCATCGTGGGTTTGGGAAGCTATGACGTTCCGGGCCTAGACTTCTTCAACTACTACAGCGCGCAAATGGTGTCAAAGGTCGACGCCATCCGTTCCTGCATCGCCACCCGCGCCGACTACTTCGGCCACTATGGTTCCACCGCCGATTGGCGCGTGGCCATCGAGCAGAAAGACTGGGGCTACGCCTGGGGCAAAGGCTTCCTCGAAGGCTTGCTCGTCTACCCCGTCACCTGGGTGCTTGACAGCCTTGCCTATGGAATGGACCCCGCCCTCACCGGCGCCGGCCAAATCTTGGCCCTTATCATCGTGACGCTCATCGTCCGCGGTTTGTTGCTGGCCGTCAGTTGGCGCACCACGCTGGACAACCAGAAGATGCAGGCGCTGCAGCCCGAACTGGCCAAACTCCAGCAGAAGTACCCCAACGCCAACACCAACCAGGCCGAAAAGCAGCGCATGAACCAAGAGCAGATGATGCTCTATCGGCGCAATGGCATCAAACCGTTCCGTCAGATCATCGTCATGATCGTGCAGTTCCCGGTGTTCATCTGCGTCTGGGCCGGTTTGCAAGGCTCCGCCGCCCTTTCCACCGGCGAGTTCTTGAACATGCGGCTATCGGATAACATCAACACCATCCTCTTCAATACCCATGGCACGTGGTATGCGAATACCTACGGCTGGTGGACCGCCCTTATCCTCTTCATCTTGATGGCGGCCACCCAGGTCATGGCCATGCTCTTGCCCCGCATCATCGCCAAGCAGAAGCAAAAGAAGGTGACCAAGATGAACGCCGCCCCCGCGGCCACCCAATCGGGCAACACCTTGAAGTGGATGTCCTACGGCATGATCGCCTTCACCATCATCATGGGCTTCTTCCTGCCCTCCGCCATGGGCGTGTACTGGTTGATCGGTGGCTTGATCTCCGTTGTCCAAACGCTGATCACCCAAGCCATCATGTCCAAGCCCAAGAAGGCCAAAGACACCAAATAGTCCCAAGAAAGGAACGCAACGATGAAAGAATTCACCGCCAAAACCGTCGAAGACGCGGTCGCTGAGGCCGCCAAGATCCTCGGCGTCGAGTCCATCCACCTCGTCTATGAGGTCAAAGAGGAGAAGCGTGGCCTCTTCCGCAAGTCCGCGACCATCGCGGTCTATGAGGAAGAAGACGCCGCCGCCTACGCCGAAACCTACCTTCAGCAATCCCTGAAGGCCCTCGGCGTGGAGATCTTCACCGAATCCACGATGGAGGATGGGATCATCAAGATCACGATCGATTCCGACTCCAACCCGATCCTCATCGGCAAGGGTGGCAAGACCCTCCAAGCCCTCAATGAGGTCACCAAGTTCGCCGTCTCCACCAAATTCCGCAAACGCTACCGCATATTGCTCGACGTCGGCGGATACAAGGAAGACAAGTACGAGCGCGTCGCCCACATCGCTAAGCGCACCGCCAAAACGGTCCTTCGCACCCACATCGACGCCGCCTTGGATCCCATGACCCCCGATGAGCGTAGGGTCGTCCACAACACCCTCTCCGACTGGGAGCACATCAAAACCGAGTCCAGCGGCGAAGGTCCCGACCGCGCCGTCACCATCAAATACGTCGACTAACGCAAAACGGCTACTTCGGTAGCCTTTTTGTTTACGCCTAAACCGCTATAATCGTCACGTACCATGGAAACCATCGTCGCCAGCGCATCCGCCCCCATCAAAAGCGCGCTTTCCATCGTCCGCGTCAGCGGGGACGAAGCCTTTTCCATCACGGAGAAATTGCTTGGGAAACCTATATATATAAAGGATAGGGCCGGAATCCTCCATGGGGTCATATCCCTTGACGGCAAGACCATCGACGATTGCGTTTTGCTTTGTTATCCCCACCCCCATTCCATGACGGGGGAAGACGTCGTGGAGGTGTGTTGCCACGGCTCTCCGCTTATCGTGGACGAGATCGTGGAGGCCTACATCTATTCCGGGGCCCGCATGGCGTCGCCGGGCGAATTCACGTCCCGCGCCTTCTATAACGGCAAGCTGGATTTGGTCCAAGCCGAGGCCATCAACGATTTGATCAACGCCGCGACACGCGAATCCAAAGACGTCGCGCTTCTTTCCCTTAATGGCAAAACCAGCGCCACGCTATCCCCGCTTTTAGGGAAGGTGGGCGAGATCCTTGCCTCCGCGGAAGTGGGGATCGATTACCCTGAATACGACGAGGAAGAACCGCTTAGCCTCCAAAAAATCCAAACCCAGTGCCGGACATTACGCGATGAGCTTTCCCACCTCGTGGACGACGGCGCGAAGGGACAATACCTCCGCCAAGGGGTGGACGTGGCCATCGTCGGGGAACCCAACGTGGGCAAATCCAGCCTTTTAAACGCTTTGCTTTCGGAGCAAAAAGCCATCGTGTCCAATATCCCCGGCACAACCCGGGACGTGGTGGAAGGAACCATATCGATCCACGGCCTCCCGATTCGCCTTTCCGATACCGCGGGCATCCGCGAATCTTCCGATGCCTTGGAACGGCTGGGCGTGGAACGTTCCAAAAAGACCTTGGAGAAAGCCCAATTGGTTCTTTTGGTGCGGTCCGAGGATGAAGAATCCGACCTCGAGGAAGAGCTTATGCCCCTGCTTCAAGGGAAAACGGTGTTGGAGGTATGGAACAAATCCGACCTCGTGACCCATAGAGAGGTGGGGAAGCTTTACGCTTCCGCCATCCAAGGCGACGTGGAAGAGGTGAAAGAGGCGATTTATCGGGCGTTTAAGATGGACGAAGCGGTTTATTCGACCCCCGCATTCTCCTCCCAAAGGGAACTTGGGTTGCTCCGGGAGGCGTTATCCCTTCTTCGCCAGGCGATCGATTTGGCGGACCAAGGCGCGACGATCGACGTCATCGCCTCCGTCTTGCAAGAGGCCTATAACGCGTTGCGGCGCGTGTTGGGGTTGGATCCGACGCAGGATTTCTCCGATGAGATATTTTCGCGTTTCTGCGTGGGTAAGTGATGGAATACTTTGATTCGCATTGCCATTTAAACGATGAGGCCATCCTCTCAAACATCGAAGAGGAGTATCGCCTTTGCCTCGAAGCGGGCGTGACCCATATGCTTTGCGTGGGTTATGACGTCGCTTCTTCGAAGGTCGCCGTGGACTTGGCGGAACGTTTCCCTGCGGTGTATGCCGCCGTGGGCGTCCATCCCGAAAACCTTGAGCCGGACATGAATAAGGCGCTTCAAGAAATCAAGGAGTTGGCCAAACACCCTAAGGTCCTCGCGATTGGGGAAATCGGTCTGGACTATTACTGGTACAAAGACCCCGAGATCCGCAATGCCCAAAAACCCTGGTTCATCGCCCAAATCGCTTTGGCGGAAGAACTGGGACTGCCTATTTCGATCCATGCGAGGGACGCCGTCGCGGATACGTTGGAAATCCTAAAGGAACACACCCCCGCCCACGGAGGCGTTTTGCATTGCTATTCGGGATCGCCCGAGAGTTTGAAGGAATTCGCTAAGTTGGGATTATATTTTGGTTTTGACGGGCCCATCACCTTCAAAAACGCGGTCACCCCCAAAGAGTGCGTGCGTGTTTGCCCATTGGACCGATTGCTTGTCGAAACCGATTCGCCTTACCTTGCCCCCACTCCGTTCCGTGGCAAACAAAACAGCCCCAAATACATCCCTTTCATCGTAGATGAGATGGCCAAAATAAAGGAAATGGAACCCGCCAAGCTCAACGAGGCGTTATGGGAGAACTTCTCCCGATTGTTCCGCGTGAAACATGGATAGGATGTACCTTCCTTACGTACTTGTCGTCGAAGGGGCCATGGACCAATCGTTTTTGAGCCAATTTCTCGATTGTGACTTCATTCAGACCAATGGTTCAGAGGTTTCACGTGAAACAATTGAATATATTTCCGAAGTAGCCAAAACGCGAGACGTGGTGCTACTAACCGACCCCGATTCCCCCGGAGAACGGATTCGCAGCCGCATCGCGGAGGAGGTTCCTTCCTGCAAGCACGCGTTCGTGCGGAAAGCGCACGCGATAAAAGGCAAAAAAGTCGGCGTGGCTGAATGTGACAAAGAAGAGGTGCTCCGCGCCTTGAGCCATATCGTTCCGAGCTTTGCGGAAGCCAAAGGTACGTTGACCTTCGCCGACTTGGCCGAACTAGGAATCGTGGGCGGTCCCTGTTCTTCCGCCAAACGGGAAAAAGTCGCGGAAGCCTTCCACGTGGGCCGATGCAATGGCAAGACGTTACTGAAAAGATTGAATGCCTTAAACGTAAGCGAAGAAGACTTGGAGAGGGCGTTACATGGATAGCAAAACGTATTTCGAAGGCGTGGAATCGTATCGGTTGCTCGCCAAGCACGAAGTGGGGCAAAACTTCCTGGTCGACCCCAACGTCGCGAAACGCATCGTCGACACCTTAGAGGTAAAAGAAGGGGAACGGGTGCTTGAAATCGGCTGTGGGGCCGGAAGCCTTACCTATTTCTTGTCGCTCACCCCGGGGAAGGTCACCGCGATCGACATCGACGAGGCTTTGCTTGCGAAGTTGCAGAACGATTTCCAAGGCAAGGTGGACGTCATCTATGGCAACGCGACCAAATTCGATTACGCCCCTTACGACAAGATCATCGGAAACCTCCCCTACTACATCACCTCCCTTATCATCGAGAAGGCGCTTCTTGGGGCCAAAAAGGCTTCACGTATGGCGTTCATGGTCCAAAAAGAGGCCGGTGAAAGATTGCTAAGCAAACCCGGGACGAAGGATTATGGGCCTTTGCCTATCCTCATTTCGCTTTGCTGCGACGCCAAAAAGGCGTTCGTCGTGCGTCGAAACTCCTTCGCCCCCGCCCCGCACGTGGATTCGTTGGTGGTCACCTTGGAGATGGGTGACCCCATGGAGGATTCCCTGCCTAAGGCCTATGCGTTGTCCCAAAGCCTTTTCCTGCAACGCCGCAAAACCCTCTATAACAACCTGAAAAACTATTTACATGACGGGGCAAAGGCCAAGGCGCTTCTTGCGGGCTTGTCCTTATCGGAGACCATCCGTCCGGAGCAAGTGACCCCGGAACAATACCTTGCTTTAGCAAAGAGCATCGGATAAATCTACCAACGCTTCCGCAAACGAGTACAATACGAAGTACCTCCTATGATCGTGAAATCCCCCGCCAAGATTAACCTGGCGTTACAAATCAACGGCAACCGCGAAGACGGCTACCATTTTCTTCGCATGGTGAACCTTTTCCTCGAGCTCCATGACATCATCGAGATCGAGACCCTCCCCTACTACAACGACACCTACGTCACCTGCGACGAGATGCGTTTGGTGGGGCTTCGTTCCAATCTGTGTACCCGAGCGGTGGATTTGCTCCGTTCTCGGTTTGGGTTCAAAAACCATTTCATCATCCACATCCATAAGAAGATTCCCTTCGCCGCGGGTTTGGGTGGGGGAAGCAGCAACGCCGCTTCGGTCCTTTTGGCGTTGAACAAAATGCTCAAACTGGGCCTAACCCCAGAACAGCTTTGCGAAATCGCCTTGCCTTTAGGCTCGGATATCCCCTTCTTTATCATGGGCCATCCCGCCCTAGCGGAAGGCATTGGGGAGAAATTGACCCCCATCCATCCAAAGAAAAGCTACCACTGCCTCTTGGTGAAGCCCGAGAAAGGGCTATCCACGAAGGACGTGTATTCCTGCGTCGATGAGTTTGACCGGGTCAACGTCAACATCGAAGGCGTTATTTTGGGCGTGGAAACCGGGGACGACCAAAAGATCGCCGAATGTTTTGGCAACGACCTTTATCCCGCCTCTTGCTCCTTGCTTCCCGAAGTGGGGAAAGTCGTCGGGCAGTTGCAAGCGGATGGCTTCCCCTTGTCCGCCATGTCGGGGTCGGGATCGTGTTGCTTCGCTTTGTCCACGGACCTAAAGAAGATAAAATCCGAAGAGAAGAAACTAATGAAACAGGGATATGACGTCATTTTGACGAAGACCCTGCTCTAGGAGAAACCCCATGAACCATTACGCCATCGTCCTTGCCGCCGGAAAGGGAACCCGCATGAGGTCCGCGCGCAAGGATCTTTCGAAAATGCTTTTCCCCGTGCTTGGCCGGCCCATGGTCCAATGGGTTTTGGAGTCGCTTTCCTCCTTGGAGCTCGATGGCATCGCGACCGTGGTGGGACATGGCGGGGACGGGGTATTCCAAATCGCCCACTTGTATGGCCCGGTCGTGTGGCAAAAGGAGCAAAAAGGCACCGGGGACGCCGTGCTTTCTTCTTCGGAGATGCTAGAAAAGGAAGAAGGCGTGACGCTTGTTTGCTGCGGCGACATGCCCTTAATCACCGACAAGACCCTTTCGGCGCTTCTTTCCTCCCACCAAACCAACCATAACGTCGTGACGATATTGACCGCGAACGTCGAGGATCCCCACGGCTTTGGGCGCATCATCAAAAACGGGAACCAGGTGCTGGGCTTGGTCGAAGAATCCTCCTGCACCCCCGAGCAATCCGCGATCCATGAAATCAACGCACGCGTGTACGCTTTTGATAACCGCGAACTCTTCGCGGCGTTACGTAAACTAACCCCTTCCAAAGGCGGGGAATACCACTTGACCGACGCCATTCGCCTCATACTTTCCCAAGGTGGGCGCGTTGGGGCGTTTTTGGTCAGTGACCCCATGGAGGTTTTGGGTATCAACGACCGTTATCAATTAAGCGTCGCCGCGAAAAAGGCGAGGGAACGCATCAACCGCAGATGGATGGAACAAGGCGTCAGCTTTGAAGACCCCGATACCGCCTATATCGGTCCAGACGTTACCCTTTCCCGCGACGTGGTGATTAAGCCGAACGTCCACGTCTTCGGACGAAGCGTTTTGGGCGAAGGAAACATGGTCGGCCCCGACACGTATTTGGAAAACGTGATGATCGGGGCCAACAATGTCATCGAATGTTCTCACATCACCGACACGATCGTCGAAGACGACACGGTGCTCGGCCCGTATCTACGCTGCCGCGATGGCGTCCGCATCCGTTCCGGGGCCCACATTGGCAACTTCAATGAGCTAAAGGCCACCGATTTCGGCGAAGGGGCGTTATGCGCCCACCTCTCCTATTTGGGAGACGCTTCCATCGGAGGAAAGGTAAACGTCGGCGCAGGGGTAATCATCGCCAATTTCGACGGCACGGAAAAACACCGGTCGAGCGTGGAAGAAGGCGCCATGGTCGGCTCCAATTCCGTTTTGGTGAGTCCGGTGAACGTAGGCAAAGACGCCTTCGTCGCCGCCGGAAGCGTGGTCACCGAAGACGTTCCTAGCGGTGATTTGGCCATCGCGCGAGGCCGGCAGACTAATAAGCCTGGCCAAGGTAAGAAGAAACTAAAAAGATAACAACGTGCATGAAAAAAGCCGTCTTGGATCTGACCTTGACGGCTTTTGCTTTAGGCTAGCTTACTTCTTCGCCTTTTCCCGTTCGTGGGTGATGGCGGCCTGCGCGGCGGCAAGGCGGGCCAGAGGCACGCGGAACGGCGAGCAGGAGACATAGTCGAGGCCGACTTTGTCATAGAAGAAGATGGAGGCGGGGTCGCCACCGGTTTCACCGCAAACGCCCAAGAGGAGGTTCGGGTTGGCGGCACGGCCACGCTCGACGGCGATCTTCACCAGTTCGCCGACGCCATCGACGTCGATGGTCTGGAACGGATCGAACTCGTAGATCTTGCGCTCGACGTAGGTCGGGAAGAACTGCGGGACGTCGTCACGGGAGAAGCCCATGGTGAGCTGGGTGAGGTCGTTGGTGCCAAAGGAGAAGAATTCCGCTTCCTTGGCAAGATCCCCGGCGCGGAGGGCGCCTCTAGGAACCTCGATCATCGTGCCCACGTGGTATTTGAGCTTGCGGCCCTGCTTGGCGAATTCGTCTTCGACGGCGGCCACGACGGTCTTCTTGGCCCACATGTACTCCTTAAGTTCGCCCGCTAACGGGATCATGATCTCGGGTTCGATTTCCTTGCCGAGTTCCTTGGTGGCTTTGAGGGCGGCCTGGATGATGGCGCGGGCCAACATGGCGTAGATTTCCGGATAGGCGACGCAGAGGCGGATGCCACGGAAGCCCATCATCGGGTTGGCCTGATGGAGCTGGTTGATGCGGTCGCGGACCTTTTGCTCGGTGATGTTGAGCTTCTCGGCGATGTCCTTGATGTTCTTCTCGTCGTTGATTTCGGGCAAGAACTCATGCAGAGGGGGATCGAGGAGACGGATGTTGACCATCGAATCGGGGTTGGCCATGTACATCTCGTAGAAGTCGCCGACCATGAACGGACGGATGCGCTCGAGGGCGGCTTCGCGCTGCTCGGTGGTGTCCGAAAGGATCATGGAACGCATGTTGAGGATGCGGTCGTCGGCGAAGAACATACGCTCGGTACGGCAGAGGCCGATGCCTTCGGCGGAGAAGCGCTGGGCGTTACGGGCGTCCTCGGGGGTGTTGCAGTTGGCGCGCACCTTGAGGCGGCGATACTTGTCTGCCCAGCCCATCAAACGGCCGAAGTCGCCACCGAGGTCGGCAGGGACCATCTTGATTTCGCCTTCGTAGACGAGACCGGTGGAGCCGTTGACGGAGAGGATGTCGCCTTCATGGAATTCGCGGTCGCCGACTTTGACGACTTTCTCTTCTTCGTTGACGACGATTTCGGAAGCGCCGGCGACGCAGCACTTACCCATGGAGCGGGCCACGACGGCCGCGTGGGAGGTCATACCGCCACGGGCGGTGAGGATGGCTTCCGAGTTGACCATGCCGATGATGTCCTCAGGGGAGGTTTCGGCGCGGACGAGGATGACTTTCTTGCCAGCGTCATGCCATTCTTTGCATTCTTCGGCGGTGAAGACGATGGCGCCAGTGCCGGCACCCGGGGAGGCGGGGAGACCGTGGATGACGGGCTCGTGGGCCTTGAGGTCCTTCTCGTCGAAGGTCGGGTGGAGCAGGTCGTTGAGCTGCTTGGGTTCGACGCGGAGGACGGCCTCCTTTTCGTCGATTAAGCCTTCGTCGACCAAGTCGCAGGCGATCTTGAGGGCGGCGCGGGCGGTGCGCTTGCCGTTGCGGGCTTGCAGGAAGTAGAGGACGCCACGCTCGATGGTGTATTCCATGTCTTGCATGTCATGGAAGTAATTCTCCATGCGCTCGATGGTGGCCATGAACTCTTTGTAGACTTCGGGCATGCGGCGAGCGAGCTCGTCGATGTGAAGCGGGGTGCGGACGCCGGCGACGACGTCTTCGCCCTGGGCATTAGGAAGGAATTCGGCGTAGATCTTCTTTTCGCCGGTGCCAGGGTCGCGGGAGAAGGCGACGCCGGTGCCGGAATCTTCGCCCATGTTGCCGAAGACCATCGACTGGACGTTGACGGCGGTGCCCCATTCGTAGGGGATGCCGTTCATCTGACGATAGACGTTGGCGCGGGGGTTGTCCCAGCTGCGGAAG
>JAILIV010000020.1 GCA_024695105.1 Bacilli bacterium | reverse complement strand
AAGACGATCCTCTACGTCGGCAACGCCTTCTTCCTCGCGGAGATCGTCTTGCTCATCGTCAACATCTTCGTGCCGATCCTCTTCGAAGTGGACATGCAAACGGGCGCCTACCAGCCCTATAAGGCCCGAAACATCATGCTCCACGTGCAGATCCTGATGTATTTCGCCGTGCTGGTTTACACCGCCGTGATCGCCTTGCGCAGGAAAACCCCCTACCGCCGCCGCTTCTGGACGATTTGCTTCTATGCCATCGTCATGTCCTCCGCCATCAGCGTGCAGATCTACCACCCCAACCTCCCCATCTATTCCATCGGGTGCATCGTGGGATCGACGCTGCTGAACTTCTACCTCATCGGCGATATCAAGGAAGAATACAAGGCCGCGTTGGAGCAAACCCGCGAGGAGGCCAGCCACAACGTGGCCGAGCTCAACGAGACCCGCATCATCGCCTATACCGACCCCCTTACCGGGATGAGGAGCAAACACGCCTACGTCGAGGAGGAATACCGCATCGACAAGCTGATTGCCCACGACGAGATGGAGAACTTCGCCGTCCTGGTCTTCGATTTGAATGGTCTAAAGCACGTCAACGACACCAAGGGCCACGACGCCGGGGCAACGACAACACCTACCCCGCGGTATTCTCCCGCGCGGACAAAATCATGTACGCACGGAAAGACGCCCTCAAAGAGCAGCGTCCGGAATAAACTCCCTTTTAGGAATCACAACGTTTGTTTTTTGCTTTCATCCGTAAGGGCGTCATGGACCAAGACGATTTCCTTGCCCTCATGGCTAGGGTCTTCCGCCACGGCGATGGCGTCCCCTTCCTTGGTCGTGGCGAAGAAACGGATGGTGGGCCCTTCCACCAAAAACCCGATGCGCAGTTCCTCGGTCTCGCTGCCTTTTCCAGCGAGATAGAAAGCGTAGGAGGATTTTCCCTTTTGGGTGAACTCCACGCGGTAAAGGTTGTCGGTTTTCCTGAAGGAAGGATAGGCGAGTGGGTCTTCCGCGGGGTCAAACACCCCATAATGGACGGCGACCCCTTTCTCGGTCCGCTCCACGCCCATGCCGATGCCGCAAGGTTTCCCGTCGAAGCACTCCCCGAACCATTCCTTCCCCCCATCGCGCAGCATGACTAGGCCCAATGGGTTACCCTCTTTGTTGCCAAGTATCGCCTGACGGCCTGGGCTTTTCCTCTCTTTGCATTCCATAGGGAAGGGCACGGGGCGAAGCGGTTCGGTGCCGTGGAAGAAAAAGCGGAACCGCGTGGGCACCTCGCAAAGGGGCTCGACCGTTACCTCGCCGTTAAGGGCCAACTGGTTTTGGTCCAATAGGTAGTTCAGGCTGCGTTTATCCAACAAGTGGCTGTCATAGGACCACGCGCCCATGGAAAAGACGAAAAAGACGGACTTCTCTTTCCCCTCGCGCACCACTTTAAGCATCATGACGTTGTCCTGGAGGTTATAGCCCGCGGAGAATTCGATCCCGTTTGCGTAATAGGCGAATTCCTCGGAAGAGAGGAAGGCTTGCCGGGGTTTGGCGTCATCGCCGAACAAACCACAGTTCCACGTCCCGTCGGAAAAGACGCAGAATCCGCGCACGAGCTCGCCTTCTTGGTAGGAATCGCCGAAGAAATAATCGTTTTCTTCCAAGTCGTCGGTCATTTCCCATTCGCGCATCGTCTTTTCTCCTTTCCCCATTGTACACAACGGCCTTCCCGATTTCCTTGTTTTTGTCTTCCCCGGCCTTGGAACGGAAAGGTGGAACGACACTTTTTCCCGTTGGTTGGGATTATTTACATACCTATAGGTAAGGTCCCCGAAAACTCATTTGCAAGATTCCATTTTCTTATGATAATTAGGGTGACGAACTCTCCCACATCCGGCGCTTTTCGATACGACCCCGCACTTTAAAACACTGGAGGAACCGCAATGAAAGTGGGAAAAGCCTTCGCCTTCGCCCAGCTCGTGGAACGGCTGCTGAAAGGCGAGAACATCGAGAAGGAAGAATTCGCCTCAACCTTCGAGATCACCGACGACCAGTTCCACCGCTACATCGCCGGAAGCAAGAAATACATGGAAACCTTCCACCCGGAATACGAGGTCGCCTACCTCAAGTCGGACAACCGTTATTGCCTCAGGCGGAAAAAGCCAGGGATCACCCCCCGATAAGAGATGCCCCCAGAGGGCGTTTCTTTTTGTGTGGAATTCGCCCACGCATCAGCGCATAATCAAGGCAACGAGAACTTTGGAGGTTCAATAACACATATGCTCGTCAACGCAACAAGAATGCTCCGCGAGGCCCATGACGGCCATTACGCGGTCGGCCAATTCAACATCAACAACCTCGAGTGGACCAAGGCCATCCTGCTCACCGCGCAGGAAATGAAGTCCCCCGTCATCCTCGGCGTCTCCGGAGGCGCTGGCAAATACATGTGCGGCTTCAAGACCGTCGCCGCCATGGTGAAGGCCATGGACGAATCCCTCGGCATCACCGTCCCCGTCGTCCTCCACCTCGACCACGGCAACTACGAACAGTGCCTCGCCTGCATCGAAGCGGGCTTCACCTCGATCATGTTCGACGGCTCCTCCCTCCCCTTCGCCGAAAACGTCGCCAAGACCACCGAACTCGTCCGCCTCGCCCATGACAAAGGCCTCTCCATCGAAGCCGAAGTCGGCGCCATCGGCGGAACCGAAGACGGCATCACCGCCGACGGTGAAGTCGCCGATCCCCAGGAATGCGCCAAGATCGTCGCCCTCGGCGTGGACTTCCTCGCCGCCGGCATCGGCAACATCCACGGCATCTACCCCGCGGATTGGACCGGCTTGCACTTCGACGCCCTTGAGAACATCCAAAAGGCCACCGGAGGCATCCCCCTCGTCCTCCACGGCGGCACCGGCATCCCCGACGACCAGATCCGCACCGCGATCAAAGGCGGCATGTCCAAGATCAACGTCAACACCGACTGCCAGCTCGTCTTCGCCCAGGCGACCATCGACTATTGCGCCGCCGGCAAAGCCGCCCCGACCGGGGACAACAAGGACAAGGGCTATGACCCCCGCAAACTCCTTAAGCCCGGCTTCGAGGCCATCAAGGCCAAAGTCAAAGAGAAGATCCTCCTCTTCGGCTCCGACAACAAAGCCTAAGCCAAACGAAAAGGGCATCCCAATCCACGGGATGTCCTTTTTTCTATGCGTCTTTTTTCGATAGCGCCTCGAACAGCTTCTTTCGGGTCAATATCCCAACGAATATCCCCCGCTCGTCCACCAGCGGGACGTAGTTTTGGTTCATCAAGGCCTCAATGACCTCCTCATTCCCCGAGGTCACGGGCAAAGCCATCAAGGGACGGTACACCGGTACCGAGCCTAAGGGCACCTCCTCCATCTCGCGCAGGGTCATGTCATGCTCGGCAAGATAAAACAGGATGTCGCCGGTGGAAATGGAATAAAGGTAATGCCCTTGGCTCCCAATGACCGGGATCATCGCGTAACGGTGATGGTTCATCTTCTCCACCGCCATGCGCAGCGTGTCGTTGCCATCCAGGGTGGCCACTTCGGACTTGGGGATAAGGGCGGAAAGCAGATTCATAGGCACCCCCATTATACGGGAACGGGGTCTTTTTATCCATAGCCCCGGGCGGAAAC
>JAILIV010000008.1 GCA_024695105.1 Bacilli bacterium | reverse complement strand
TGTGCCTTGCCTAAAGCAAGGAGGAATCTTATCTTCCAAGCGCCTTGCGAAGAGTTTCTTCCAAATCGTGGAGCAATGGCTCAAAGCAGACCCCATAACGATGGTCTTCTTCTCCAAGCGTATTCTCGATGCATCCCCGGACGAAATCGGCCGCTAATCGCCCCGTTTCCAAAGCGTTTAATCCACGGAGTAATCCTGCCACGAACACGGAGGCAAACACGTCACCCGTGCCATGGAAATCCGTTGGGATGCGGGAATGGGAATAATAGGAAATCCCTTCCCCTTCGCTTACGGCGATCCCGATTTTTCCATCTTCAAAGCGCACGCCTTTAAGCGCCACCGTTTTCGCGCCCTTGGCCCTTAAAGTCTGAATGATTTCTTCCGCTTCTTCTTTCCCTACGTTCTCTTCATAGGGACGGTCTAGCAAGAAAGCGGCCTCGGTCAAATTAGGAAGTAGATAATCGGATTGGAAGCAAAGCTCTTTCATGCATTCCACATAGGATTGGTCGAACCCGCCATAGAGTTTGCCGTTGTCCCCAAAGGCAGGGTCAACAAATAACGGGCCCTTGTTGCGCGCCTTCGCCAAGTCGATGACGTTACGCACGTCCTCACCGTTTCCCAAATACCCCGTGTAAATCGCGTCAAAGAAGATACCTTCCTTCTCCCAATGGGACGCAATGGCGGGCACGTCTTCTTTCAGATCGCGGAACGTGAAGCCCTTAAACCCCGCAGTGTGCGTGGAAAGGATGGCCGTGGGCAATATCGCGGTCTCGATGCCTAACGCGGAAAGAATCGGCAAAGCCACGGTCAGCGAGCACTGGCCGAAGCAGGAGATGTCTTGTACGGAAAGGATGCGGATGGGCTTCATGGCGATAATTGTGCGAGGCGTGCGCGCGAAATGCAACGCTTAAGCAACCCTTCTCCCCTTGCGGATCACGCCTATTAGGTAGAAAACCCCAAAGGCCACGATGTCCACCACCACGATGCTTGGCCCAACAGGCAGGTTCAAAGCGATCGAACCAAAGAACCCAAGCAGAGCGCAGCCAAGGGAAATGATGGAGGAAGCGATGCTCACACCCTTGAAGGAACGCCATACCCGCATCGCGGACAACGCAGGGAAAATCACCAACGCGGAAACAAGTAGCGACCCCACCAACTTCATCGCCGCCACGACCACAAGGGCAATGACGGTGGAAAGCACGATGTTAAAGGCGCCCGCTTTCGTTCCGCTGGCCCGGGCGAAGTTCTCATCTAAGGTCACGGAGAAGATGGTGTTATAGAAAAGCACGAAGAACAAAATGACGGAAGCGCTTAACCCCACGCTCACCCACACGTCCACAGGGGTCAACGTCATTAGTTGCATCGCCCCGAAAAGCGAAGTGCACACGTCCCCTGCCACGTTGGAGGACTTATGGAAGACGGAAAGGAGCAAATAGCCGATGGCCAAGGCCCCTACCGACATCATCGCGATTAAGGCGTCGCCCTTTATCTTCTTGCTCTCTTTGGTTTTCAAAAGGATGATCGCCGCCGCCACGGTGACGGGAAGGACGATATAGAGGTTATTCGTGATGCCCGTGATACCGGCGACGCACATCGCCCCAAAGGCCACGTGGGTCAAACCATCCCCGATCATGGAAAACCGTTTCAAGACCAAAACGACGCCCAATAACGCCGCGCATACCGAAACGAACGCCACGGCGATCAGCGCGTTGCGCACAAAGGCGAACTGCATGCTCTCGGCGATGCGATTCAATGCCTCAATCATCATCGTGCCCTCCCAAGTGGTCTTTGCTTGCCGCCTCTAGGCCGCTTTGCTTGAATTCGCTCACGGTGCCAAAGAAGGGTTCCTTATCGATGAGCAAAACGTGGGTGGCATAGGCAAGGGCGTCGCTGACGTCATGGGTGATCATAATAATTCCCATCCCTTCTTTGTGGAGCTCATCCAAGGTCTCATACATCTTTTGGGTCGCCAAAGGATCGAGGCCAGAAACGGGCTCATCCACCAGTAACGCCGATTCCGCAGAGCATAGGGCACGGGCGAGCAAAACGCGTTGGCGTTGCCCTCCCGAAAGCTCGTTAAAACACTTGTTTTTCAGGTCTTCCGCGCCGATTTTGGCTAAGTTTTGCAACGCTTTCTCCTTATCTTTACGCGAATGGAAGAAACGATACCACGGGGAGATGGGCACGCCAGAAAGCACCACTTCCAGCACGGTCGCGGGGAAATCGTTGCCGATATGGGTGTGCTGGGGCAAATAGCCTAGCCCTCCCTTTTTGAGCTTAGGGTCCATCTCCAAAGCGCCGGAGATGGGTTTGGTTAGGCCAAGCAGCGTCTTCATCAACGTCGTCTTGCCCGCTCCGTTTTCGCCTAAGACGCACAAATACTCTCCCACGGAAAAACGGAAGGCAATGTCCGTGGCGACGGATTGCCCGTCATAGCCTACGGAAAGGTTTTCGCATCGGATAAGGGGATCGCTCATGATAAAGCCTCCTGTAACGCAAATAGGTTATGCTCCATCGCCTCGAGATAACTCTTCCCGCGTTGAAGCGTCATCGATTGCATCGAATCGAAGGACACAATGGTTTGGTTCCTTTCCTTGCTCGCATCGATCACGGTCTCCGCCAAGCGACGGTCCGAGTTTTCCAGCACGCTGACGTGGCGCAGCCCGGTCTCATCCAACATTTTCACGAGGAAACGGATCGTTTGGACGCTTGCCTCCGCGTCGGTGGAACAGCCCGCAAACGCGGCGAAATAATGAAGGCCATAGTCTTTGGACAAATACAAAAAGGGAAAGCGGTCCGCGAATAAAAGCGTCCCCGTCTTCGCGTTTTTGACGCAGGAGGCAAAACGCGCGTCCAGTTCCGTTAAGGCTTCGCCATACTGAAGCGCATTCTTCTCAAACGAATCCGCATAGGAAGGAAAGGCGGTGCTTAAGGCATCGACGATGGGTTCCAAACATGCAAAAGCAAGGCGCAGCGAAAGCCAGATGTGCTCGTCATAGACTTCCTCTTCTTCCGCCTCCCCTTGCATCCCTTCCGGATGCTCCTCTGCATAAAGAAGGGGCTCAATCTCCTCCATAAGGTTCAAGTCGATTTGGGGCTTGGACACGTTTTCCAAAGCCTTCTCGACCCATTCGTCGGATTCCCCGCCGTTATAGATGAAGACATCGGCTTTAGAAAGCGTGACGATATCCGAAACGCGAGGTTGGAAGGAATGGAGGTCCGCCCCCGTATCCTGAAGCAAAGCCAGTTGGATGTCTTTGTTCTCCCCAATGATGGCTTTGGTCCATTCGTATTCGGGATATATGGAGCAAACGACCAACGGCCCCTGCTGCTTTGGAGAGGAACAAGCCACTAGGCACGCCAAAGGGAAAAGAAGGGCCAAAACGTGTTTTCCCATCATTTCACCCCTCCCCGCTTTTTCGCGCATTCCTGGCACACCCCATAAAGAACCGTCGCGGTGGGATCGATGGCAAAAGAGGAGGACGCGGATACGTTTTTAAGGATGGAGGCGGCCACTTCCTCGTCTAGATGCGTCGTCGCGCCACAATCGACGCAGGTCATGTGGATATGGCCGTGGCAATGCACGCAGCCAACGTATTGGAAATAGGCTTCCCGCTCTCCGGGCACCGTCGTCTTGCGCACCTTCCCTTCTTTCTCCAAAGCGGAAAGGTTGCGGTAAATCGCCGAAACGCTGGCCTTGCCTCCTAGACCCTTCACGATCTCTTCGACGGAAAAGGCGTGGTCATGGCGCGACTCGAAAAACTCCTCGAGGGCTTTACGTTGTTGGGTGTGGTACGCGCTCTTCATAATTTGCGAATCATTCGCAATTTGGAATTGTAAGAATATTCGCGTGCATGTCAAGACGGGAAGGAAAAAGCGCCGGTGGCCGACGCTTCGTTTCTTACTTTCTATTCTTCCTCGCCGCTATCGTCGTTATGGATGTATGAGAGGAAAATGTTCTTTTGTCGTAAGTAATAGGGAATCTCTTGGCCGGGTTCTTTCAACACCACCATATGAAGGATGTTGTCCCGCGGATAATCGGCCTTCCGCTCCACACGGACGAATCGACGGCAGAAAAGTTCCGCGGAGTCTTCGGACAACGTAAAGAGATTGGTGACGAAGACGAGGCACGGATTTTCGCTGATCTTCTTACGCAACGCGCCGGAAATCTTCAACGGCTCAAACCCACACATGTCATCTTTGATGAAGACCGTTTCCGGGAGCGCATCGAAGTCAATGATGGCCTCCGTGCGCTCATCGACATTCCCTTTCCCTAAAAGAAACGTCCTGTGTCCCATGGCAACCTGTGGCGCTTCCTCCACGCCCCTTAGGTCTTTCTGGAGGAATTCCTCAAAGTCGAAATTGGTACCTTCCAAAAGCGGAGAGAAGGTGATTATGGCCGTGTCCCCGGCGGTAAAATGCCCTACGCTTACCACGCTGATTTCCTTCGCGTCCAAAGGAATGAACATCACGTCATGATCCAAGCACCACTGTTTTGCGTCTTCCTGGCATTTCTCCGCCTCGCCCATGCAAAGACAGGCGGGCATGTCCATGCCAAGCAAATCCCACGTGCGGGCCTTCCTCGGCCTTCTATCCAAGTGTCTCGTTAAAGGTGAAGCCATACTACTACCTCCAAATCCCTTTTATTAAAGGGCGAAACGCTTTAGGACACAACGAAAAACCTCGGCGCTTTGCCGAGGCTGTGTTCATTGGTGGCGCGCCCGACAGGACTCGAACCTGTAACCCCCAGATTCGTAGTCTGGTACTCTATCCAATTGAGCTACGGGCGCATATGGCTGCCGAAGCAGCCTATGTAATATAGGACACTTGTTTACAACAAGCAACCTTTAATTTGGAGCTTCCGGCCGGATTTGAACCGACGGTAAGTGAGTTGCAGTCACTGGCCTTACCACTTGGCTACGGAAGCAGCGACGGAATTATAACGCTGCCCCACACCTGAAGGAAGAGCCAATTTCATGCGCATACGCGCGGGCGACTAAGAAGTACGTTTGGAATCGTTCTCCTTCGCGGCGGCGGCGACGGCTTTCCTGCGCTCCACGCGGAACTTGTGGTAATGCCGCTTGGTGAGCAGCAAGCCCACGATGAGCACCGCTGCGGCGGCGATGATGATGCCAAACACCACCACGGCCACGATGGGGAGGTTGTTGGACTTGACGTCGCTCCACATCTTCAAAACGTAGATGTTGTTTTCGCCATAGTCGCGCATGACCGCGAGCTTGGGGATCATCGTCTGGTCCGGGTATTGGGCGTAGAACTGACGGCCCACCATGACTTCCGTCTCCTCCACCGCAATGGTTTCTAACTCATCGGTGTAGAAGAGAAGGTAGTTTTGCTCGGGGTTTTCGCTACTGGCATCGCCTTCGTTGATCGTCCCGGAGAACATGTAGGACAAGTCGCGCACATCCCAGCCTTCATAAGGTTCGAGTTCCTCGAGTTCGGCGCCTTTTTCCACCGCGGCGGCGATCTTGGCGTTCACCAGTTCCGCCTTGGCGTTATAAAGCTCCATGAACTCGTCCCAGGTGACGGGGTTGCCATCCACCACGGGCTGATCGAAGGTGGAGCCGGCCATGTTCAGGATGCCCTGCTCGAAATCAAACTCTGTGACGTCGTCGTTTTCTAAGTCGAAGCCACCCTGGTATTGGATGCCAAGTTCCTCGTCGTATTCGGGGTCACCCTCCACGCGGACGTAGACGGGCACAAGAACCGGGTCGCCGTTCTCATCGAGCACGGGGTCGCCGTTTTCGTCCAAAAGGACTTCGAAGACGGGGTTGCCATCTTCATCGGTCTCCTGCACGTAAACGGGGACTTTAATCGGGTTACCTTCATCATCTAGGACGGGATTGCCCTCCTCGTCGAGAAGGTCCTCGAAGACAGGATTGCCCTCCTCGTCGACCTCTTGCAGGTACTCGGGCTCGCCATAGACGAAGTCGCTATCTTCCCACGTGCACCCCTCATCTCCAGAGGCGTCATGGTAGACATACATCGCGTAAGAACGCGGATCGAACCAAAGGCGGATCAGCGTGTGGACGGTCTCGCCGGCGATGAAGGAGGTATAGCCGATGTCGTTCATGTTCGCGGCGGCGACCTGCGGGTCGGAGATGAAGTTGAGGAAATCCTCCGCGACGGCCTTATGCTCGGCGTCGCTGGTCTTGGGGATGGACCAGGAGTCGAACCAGATATTGCCCCCGGTCTTAGGAACGGAATAGTAGACGGTGTTACCCGCCTCGTTCTCGGCGCGGTCCATGGAGTAGACGGCGTCGCCGCTCCAAGCAAGGTTCATGCCGATGAGGCCCTTGACCATGTCGTCTTTGCCGGAGTCGACCTCAAAGCCGAAGACGTTCTCCTTTAACGACAATAACGCCTCACGGACTTCCTGAACGTGCTTTTCGTCGCAGCGGTTAAAGATGTCGGTAAGCTTGCCGTTATAGGTGGCGACGGCCTCTTCGTATTTGCCCGGAAGGAGGGAATACATCCCATCCTCCATGTCGAAGCAACCCGATTTTTCCATCGCTTCGCGGATTTCGTCGCCGTATTGTTTCATGATGCCCACGGAGTAGGTATCACGCATGGAATCCTTGACGGACATTTGGTTTTTGTACTTCACGTCCCACAGGGAATCCCAGGACTGCATGTCGAATTTGACCGTGTCTTCGTCGACGCCGGTCTCGCGGCTTACCTTGGCGGGGTTATACAAAATGCCAAGGGTCCCCCACATGTAGCCGACGGAATAGTCCGCCATCTTGCACTCGACCCCGTTGATCGGGGCGGTGATGCTCTCCATGATGTCCAAAAGGAAACGTGAGCAATAGGCGTTGTAATTGGGGACGCGTTCGCGGTCGATGGGTTGCAGCATCTCCAACCGCATCATCTTTTGGATGGCGTAGTCGGAAGCCGCGATGAGGTCGTAGGAGGTCTTTCCGGTCTGTAGCGAGGAGAGCATGGTCTCGTTGGTGTCGTAGCAGTCATAGATGACGCGGACCTTTTTGCCCAGCAAACGGGACTCATAGGCCTCGAAGCCTTTTAAGACGGTGGGATACGTCTCGGTGACTTCCTGCTCTTCCCCGTTTTTATCCTCATAGGTGTAAGTGAAATCAAACTCGGATTCGCCGATATAGTCCTCGCAGTTCAGGACCTTAATGACGATGTCGGCGCCGGAAGCGGAGCACCCCGTCAAAGAGGCCAGGCAGAACAAGCCCATGCCCAAAGCGGAAAGCGTGCGTTTCGTATTGTTTTTCATGGTTAGGCCCCCTTTCTGCCCTTACGGGTCTTTTTCACCGTGCGGTTACGGTAGATGGTGACCAGGATCGCCACGGCGAGCACGGTCAGGAAGATAAGCGTGGTCAGGGCGCGCATCTCGGGCGGGATCGGGCCCTTCTTGATCTTGGCTTGGACGAGCGTGGAAAGGGTCTCGATGGATTTGTCGCCCGAAAGAAGGCCCGCGCCACGGGTGAAGGCGGTGACGATGAAGTCATCCAACGACAACGTGATGGAGAGGAGGAAGCCCGAAGCCACGCCCGGCATGATTTCGGGGATGGTCGCCTTCCAAAGGGCCTGCGTCTGGTTGCAGCCAAGGTCCAACGCGGCCTCATAAAGCGCGGGGTCCATCTGTTGGAGCTTCGGCTTGACGGAAAGGTAGACGAAGGGGACCTGAAGGACCATGTGGCCAATAAGCAGGGTCCAGAAGCTGAACACGTTGCTTCCACCCAAGATATAGGACTGGAAAAAGACGAACATGACCGTCAAGGACAAGGCGATGACGATCTCGGCGTTGACGACCGGGATCTGGTTCACCGACTCCAAGACCTCGCGGGAACGGCGTTTGGAATAGAAGGCCCCGATCGCGCCGCAGGTGCCAAGCACCGTGGAAAGCGCGGAGGAGATAAGGGCGATCAAGACGGTGTTGCCTAAGGCCACCATGATCTCGGCGTCGTTGAACAAGTCGGCGTAAAGCAAGAACGTGAAGCCCGTCCAAGTGCCAATGTTGGCCGCGCGGGTGAAGGAATAGGCGATCAGCACCATGATGGGGATGTACATGGCGATCAGCACCAACCAGATGACGCACTGGCCAATGGTTTTGCGAAGGATGGCGTTTTTGCGGATTTTCCGCTCGTTTTGCGTAAGATTCTGCGTCATTACCAAAGCCTCCCTCTCTCCTGGGTCTCGTCTTTGTGGAAGCGGTTCGTGATGAACATGGTCAAGAAGATAAGGACCAACATCACGAGCGCCATGAACGAGCCGTCGTTCCATAAGGAGTTGTTGAACGACGATGCGATGGAGTTGCCGAATAACGTCAACTTGCCCTCCGACAACGTATCGGAGATGACGTAGCTCGACATCGTCGGCATGAACACCATCTCCGCCGCCGAGACGATGCCCGGAACGGTCTGGGGAAGGATGCTGTGGACGAAAGTTTGGGCGGGGTTGCACCCAAGATCCTTGGCCGCTTCAATCTGGCTCTTGTCGAGTTTGATCATCGTCGTGTAAAGCGGAAGGATGGTGAAGGGGAGATAGTTGTAAAGCAGGCCGATCAACGTGGCCAAGTACGGGTGTTGGCCGCCTTTGATGCCCATCATGTACAAGACGTCGCGGGTCGCGCCGGTACGGAGTACGAAGTTAATCCACATCGGCATGATGAACAGCATCACCATGACGTAGTTCTTGTTCACCCTCTTATCGGCGAGCAGATACGCGATGGGGTAGCCGATCAGCAAACATAGGAGCGTGTTGACCAAACCGATGAACAAGGAAACGAGCAAGACGTTAAGCTTCGTCGTGGAGGAGAAGAATTCCTTCAAGGCGTCAAAACTAAACTCCAACTGCCCCGTCTCGGTCGTGCGGGTGAACGCGTAGACCAAGATGATGATGATCGGAATGATGACGAATAGGGCCAGAAAAAGGATATAAGGGATGCACAGGTGCTTCCGCTTAAACGAGACGATCCGGCGGAACTGGGCCCAACCCGAGCCGGAGCGGCGCTTGGACTCAGTCGACGGCATAGTCCTCGATTCCTTTCTTTAGGCGCAAGACGATGTCTTCCTTGGCGATGGAGACCGACACGAGGTCATTCTCGTTCCAAGTGTAGGGAGAGTTCACGACGAAATCCTCGTCGTCGTCGGTGCGGACGATGTATTGCCAGTGGTCGCCGATCCACACGGCGGAGATGATCGTGCCCTGGGTTTGGCCAGATCCGAGGTCGTCGGAAAGGGCGATCTTGTCTAACCCCACTTCCGCCACGACGGCGGCGTTCTTCAGGTCGTAACGCTTCTTCGAGTTCGGGTCGACCAGGTAGCCTTCTTCGTCGAGGGTGGAGCCTTTAAGCAACTGGGTGACGTCGCATTCGAAGGGATCCTCGCCGATGATGACGCGGTTGGCGTTGTCGATGATGGCGTCGCCATATTCGTTGACGGTGAGTTCCTTATGCATGAGCTGGATGTTCTCTGGATCGACGGCGATGGCCACTTCTTTGCCCACTTCGTGGTTACGGGTATCGCGGCAAAGGACTTCGTTTTTGCCGACTTTGACGATGTATTCGTAATGCACGCCCTTGAAGATTTTGGAAGCGATGACGCCATCGGCAATGCCTTCGCCTTTGGCGCGGAGCTCCACGTCTTCGGGACGGATGACGATGTCGACGATGTCGTTGGTGGTGAAGCCTTCCTCGACGGGGCATTTCCACACGGAGCCGATGAAACGCACACGGTTGGGGGCGGTCATCGTGCCGTTATAAATGTTGGATTCGCCGATGAAGTCCGCGACGAAGGCGTTAATCGGTTCGTTATAGATGTTCTCGGGGGTGCCGACCTGCTGGATGACGCCGCGCTTCATGACGACGATGCGGTCGGACATGGTAAGGGCCTCTTCCTGGTCGTGGGTGACGTAGAAGAAGGTGATGCCGAGCTTTTGGTGCATTTCCTTAAGTTCGACCTGCATGTCTTTGCGCATCTTGTGGTCCAAAGCGGAAAGAGGCTCGTCCAAAAGGAGGACCTTCGGCTCATTGACGATGGCGCGGGCGATGGCGACGCGCTGCTGCTGGCCGCCAGACAGGGTGGAAACGTCGCGGTCTTCCATCTCGTCAAGGTCGACGACTTGGAGGGCGCGGAGCACCTTCTCATCGATGACTTTGGCGGAGAGCCGCTTCATCTTGATCTTCTTGTTCCCTTTGCGGTCGGTGACTTCCACGGGAATGCGCTTAAGCTTCAGGCCGAAAGCGACGTTATCGTAGACGTCCAAATGCGGGAACAGCGCGTAATGCTGGAAGACGGTGTTGACCGGACGCTTATACGGCGGAAGGAGCGAAATGTCCTCGCCGTTAAGCAGAATCTGGCCCGAAGAAGGCAGCTCAAAGCCGGCGATCATGCGAAGCGTCGTGGTTTTGCCGCAGCCAGAGGGGCCTAAAATGGTGATGAACTCCCCCTCCTTCACATCCAGATTGAAGTCATCGACGACCGTGACCCCGTCCTCGAACACCTTGCATACGTGGCTCAAGGAAATAATCGTTGTTTTCTCATCCATAGACCTTACCCTCCCTTGGAAGAAGACAATGCGTACAGAGCGTTGGAAACGGAGTTTGAGGAGTCCATTTTCAACGGCGAGAATTATGGGGTAAACCGCACAAAAATCAATAAGTTTTTTTCTCACTTTTTTGCATTCAAAAACAAGGCGAAGAAAAAAGTGGCTTTTTATCGGCCACATCGAAGAAAAACCGACATTTTCAATTCGCGGAAATATCCTTGTTTTCCGCGCTTGTTTTTCGCGTTTGTTTTTCTACTCCCTTCTCGCCCTTGTTTCCCCCGCCTCCCCCTACCACCTTTTCCGTTTGGCTGATAAGATAATGAGCCATGAGGAAAAACCCGTTGCCGCTATTGTTTCTTCCTTTGCTCCTCGGAGCGGTTTCTTCCTGCTCTTCGCAAGGGGAAAACCCCACCGCCGTGCCGCTTCGTTATGGCAATCTCATCGGCAATCGGGCAAGCGACCCCTATTCTCGTCTAGGGAACCTCCGTTTCATTAAGAAAAGTGCCCTTGCGCGCCTCGCCCAAGACAAAGAAAACTTCCTTCTTCTGCTTCATGGCTCGGAAGACACCTGCTCTTGCTTCACGACCTGGCACGAGACCGTCTTCTCTCCCTATGTGAAACGTCATCGCCTCTTGGTGTACGCCATCACCTTGGAGGAATTTGAGACCGACACCGAGTATTACGGCATCAAGCGCGTCTTGGGATACGACACCCTCTGCGTGTTCAAAGAAGGCGCCCTTGCCTACCAAGCCTGCACCGACGATCAAGCCTCCTCCTTCGTCACCAGCGCCCCCTACTTCGCCGAATGGATGGAAAAGCGCACGGTCAACCCCAAGATCTTCTACGTCAATGAGGAGATTCTGGATTCCTACTATTTGGGGAACGAAGCCTTCACCATTTATTTCGCGCGCGAGACCTGTGGAGACTGCGCCTATTTGCAACGCACTAGCTTAACCCAGTACATCGACACCCATTCCATCGTGGACAAGAACTTCTTCATCATGGACTTTGACCCCTACCGTCCTAGCCGTGGCGATCCCGACTATGACGCGAAAATGGCCATCTACCAAGAGAAGAAGGACAAATACGGTTTATCGGAATCGGAAGATAATCCCGCGGGATTCTCCACGGGTGCCTTCCCAACCGTCTATTACGTGCAACCCGATGGGGAGAACTTCACCGGCGACGTCATCGAGGCCGCGGGCGTCTTCTATAACGACACCATCAAGGAAGGCAAAGTGGCCGCCACCTATTTCACCAAGGCACGTTACGAGGAAGCCAAATCCTCTTATTTAGGTTACTTGGACGAAAAGGAAGTCGCCACCAAGTGGCTCGATGAACTGACGCTCTCCACCGAAGGAACGCGTCACGATCTATTAGCCCCTTACGAAGGGAAAATTTTCGAGGCGCTACTAGATTATTCCATCGGCGTTTAAGCAAATCCACGTGACACGTGAACCTATTTATAACGAAAAACGCGCCCAACGAATCGGACGCGTCTTTTGTTAAACGGACTATTCGATGTCGTTTCCGTCCTCATCGACGGGAACGAGCTCATCCGCGGGGGCGCCGCAGATGGGGCAAGAACCGTCGGGGTTGGCCTCAACGATCATGCCGCAGACTTTGCAGCGGTACTTTTGAACTTTGTTTTCGGGCATTGTCGCACTCCTTTTCTTTATTCTACTTAAAGTAGGTTAATCCGCAAGGGTGCCCATCGGGTCCCAGGGATTCAAGTGAATCGGCGCCTTTTTCGCGGCGGCTTGTTGTTCTTTGGTCAGGTACTTGTTTTTGACGACGGCTTGGTACACGAAGCGATCGAACCAGCTATCCGACATGACGTAATAGCCTTTCGCCCCGGAAGAATCGCCCCAGGAGTTCTCGATCTTCCACTTCGTGGGGATTCCATCGTCGATATCCACCCCGACGATGACCATCGCATGGTTCATCGCGGAATGCCGGAAATCCAGCATCGCGCCTTTGTCGAACTTGACGTCGTGCTTGAAGGCGCCCAGATAATCGAAGGCCTTGTCATCCCAAACGAAGGAATCGCGGTCGCGGTAAAAACCAACGTCCGAGCCAAACCACACCACTTCCCCCGCCATGAGCTGACGGATGATCGCGTCTTTGAGGTCGTCCATTTCCAAATTGAGGTGATTGATGGGCTTGCCTTCAAGGACGTTTCCGAGGTAATCGATCGTGAAATTGCGGAGATATGGCTTATCTTCGGTCGGGGAATTGATCAGGGATTGGTATTCGTCGATCTCTTTGCCGACGTACTTATCGAAGAAGGATTTCGCGGTATGGGTTTCCTTATGGAATTTGCCCTTGGCGTCTTCCCATTCGAAGTCGAATTTCTGCGGTGGCACGCCAAAGGCGTTGAGGCAGAACTGGTAGATTTCGGAGATTGCCTTGTCCTTCAACGGACGCACTTCCGATTTCTTGCCTTTAAGGCAAAGTTCATGGGCTTGGTAGGCGAACTGACGGATGATCGCGTTGATCATGAAGTTGGTTTCCCGGGTGTTGTTGGAATGGAAGGTCTCCGGGAAGCAATCCTTAGGGACGAGGCCATACTTCTTCACCAGGTTCACGAACATATCCCACTGTCCGCCATCGCTGACAGGGTTATCCAGAATGAACTGGAAAACGCGCTCGTTGGGGGAATACTGGGCCAAGGAAATAATGGACTCCAAAGTGAAATTGGCCTTTTCGATCTTGTCATAAAGGGAAAGATAATTCTGGCTGACCTCAAAGCTCGTCCCAGCTTTGATGTTGAGCTTCTTCGCGATGGTTTCGCGCAAGACATTCAAACCAGCGAAGATCCAGCAACGGCCGCTGCTCTTTTGGTTGGTGACCGGCATGGTCTTGATCTCGTGGGAGAACACCAAGCCCGTCGCGCTGGCGGCGGAGGAATCGTAAGTGGCGTTAGCTAAAGTGGTACGCGAAATCGCGTGACGGACCACCACGTTGGTTTTGTCCGCTTTGTACTCGGCGAGTATCTTCTTTGTCGCCGCTTGGTCCAAAGACCCTTCGATCGTATTGCTCATGGGCGTTCCTCCTAATGCACATGCAATTTTACGCGCAACGCGCGAAATGTTCCACCTAATTGCTTTTTTCGCGTCACGTGTTCCCTAAAAAACAAATAAACGCCCGGTTACCCAGGCGCTTATTCGGTTATCGGAGATCTGTTTGATCATTCCTCTTCAAATGGCGAGGCGAAGTCAAACGTGGGCGACGACTCGAAGCGTTGGCCTTCCCCGTCGGCGTAGAAGGATGGGAGATACCCCGTCCCGAAATCCTCCATCGTAAGGGCAAACGCGCCCTCGACGGAATCTTCGTCCAACGTAATGATCAGTTCCCCTTCGTCGTCCTCTTCGATGGAGGCAACGTTGCCATAGGCATAGGAGACACCGAATCCAAAGGAAGATTCGCTTAAGAAGTACCTCTCTCCCATCAAATCGAGATACAGGTCACCTTCCTCGACTTCGTAGTCCCCTTCCTCGTATTGGGCCTTGACGGCTTCTTCATATCCGTCCAAAGAGTCGAGGACGGCAAGGCCTTGGGCGACTTTGCTCGCCCCAAAGGCGGACATGGTGGCGACGTAAGAGAGCGTCAGCTCACGGTAGCCTTCGATGTTCTCCTCCTCGACTTCTTCTAGTTCGCCTTCTTCGTTCTCGAAGTAAGCGAGGAATTCCTCTTCTTCCTCTTCCTCACCTTTCACGAAGATTCCAAAGCACAACGTATGGCTCTCTTCCGCGGTGGTGGTCTCCAAGTAGAACTGCCCATCTTTATCCCAGCTGAGGCAGACGGTGACGGGATTGTCTTCTTCGTAGGAAACGCTTTTGGCGGAGAAGGCCTCTAGGCCCTCAAACGCTTCCACAAGATGGGTAGAAGCATCGCCAAGCTGGGAAGCGATTTCCTCGCGGGAGGAGGCGAAGTAACCGTTTCCCGAGCAAGCGGTCAGCGAAAGAAGCGGGAAGACGAGGGCGCTTTTTCGAACAAGCGGTTTCATTTTCTCTTATTCGCGTATTTCCGGTGGTAGTCGCGCACCAAGCGTCGGCCATGTCCCTCGGATTCGCACACGTCGCAGATAATAGAGGGCATCCCTTTCTTTCTGCGTCGGTAATCGTAGAAGAAGATCCCGATGACGTAGGCGACCAGAAGGGTCACGATGGCGATGGCGGCGATGATTCCCCACATAGGATTACGCTTCCCCTCCTTCCTTGGCGGCTAAGGCTTCCTCTTTTTTGCAGGCGTGACGGTACCAAAGGTAAGCGGCCACGAAGAGGGCGACGATCAGCGGAATGGTGATGGCAAGCGTCCATACGAAGTCGAAGGACAAGCGTACGAACAAGGCCACGACATAAGAGGTGCCCAGCCAAAAGAGGATGGTCTTCCAAAGCTGACCTTTAGGGAGTTCGGCCTTCGCGGTGGCGATCGCGGCGAAGCAAGGGACGGTGGTCAGGTTGAACACCAAGAAGGCAACCAAACCTCCTAGGCTGATTCCCGAGCCCACGACCAGGGCTTCGATCCCGGCGGTGCCACCAGCAATCGAGGCAAGGGCCTCAGCGACGGCTTCCTTGGCGACAAGGCCCAAAGCGGAAGCCATGGTAAGCGCCCAGCCCTGGCCACCTAGGTTGTTACCAAAGCCAAGCGGATAGAAGATCGGCGAGATCATCTCGCAGATGTTTTTAAGGATCGAGCCTTCATAGGCGGGAAGGGGCTGGCCGAATTCGTCGACCATGGCCGGGATGTAATTCCAGGAAGGCGTGAAGTTGGAGAAGACCCAAATGAAGATGGCGGCCAAGATGATGATGGTCGCGGCTTTCTTCACGAAGCCTTTGGCCTTGTCCCAAATATGGATGGCAAGGGCGCGGGGTTGTGGGGCGTGGTAGGCGGGAAGCTCCATGATAAACGGCGGGGTCTTCTCGCGTTGGGTGGTCCAGTGCATCAAGATGACCATGGCCACGGCAAGGAGCAAGCCAACCAAGTACATGGAAAGACCAACCAACTCGGAATTCCATCCCCAGTGGCTGGCAAGGACGGCGGCGACGGCGGCGACGGCGGCGACTTTGGCGCCGCAGCAGAAGAAGGCGATGACGCGAATCGTCGCGGTACGTTCCTTCTCGGTGTTCAGCGTACGGGTGTTTACCATGGCGGGCACGCCACATCCATAGCCCATCAGCATCGGGATGAAGGCGCGGCCAGAAAGCCCGGCCCTACGGAAGATACGGTCGAACACGAAGGCGACGCGGGCCATGTAACCCGAGTCTTCCAAGAGGCTAAAGAAGAAGAATAGGACAAGGATTTGCGGCAAAAAGCCGAGAACTGCGAAGAAACCATCGTTAATCGCGGAGCCGAGCAAACCAATCGTCCATTCCGGCGTGTTGATCGCCGCGAGCCCTTTTTCAATTGAGCCCCAAATCCAACCGGTGATGCCATTGAGCAAATTGGCGAGGATCACGCCGAGGGAGTTAATGCCCCCATCGGTCCAAAATAGGCCCTCGAAATACGGGTTGCCCTCGAAGCACGTCGAGAAAGGCACACCCATCTTGCCGAGGTAAAGAAGATCCTCGGAGAAGGTGAGATGAAAAATCAAGAACAGAGCCACCAAGAAGATCGGGATGGCGGCGATACGGTTGGTGAGCACGCGGTCCACTTTGTCCGAGACGGAAAGCTTCTCCTTCCCTTCCTCGGCTTTCCCTTTCCGGGATAGGACGTAGTTGCCCGTGATGTATTGGTAACGTTGATCGGCGGAATCGGCCTCGAAATCGCCATAGGAACCCCGGGCGAGGATCTCTTGGCAACGGCGGACCAACTCCGGGTTGGCCTCGAGTTCCTTCTCATCGTTTTCCAGCGCCTTAATCGCGTGGAAGAGAGGGTGCTCGATACCGGCTTCTTCGTAAAGGGCTTTGGCTTCATCAATGGCCTTTCCATAAGTGCCATCGGATAAGATGCTCTTCCCTTTGCGCGGGTGCCCAGCCTCCTTTAAAGCGGCCATCATCAAAGCGTCGAGGTTGCTCTGACGAAGCGCGGAGATGGAAACGACAGGGCATCCAAGTTTCTTGGAAAGGTCGTCCGCGTCGATGCTGACGCCGTCTTTTTCCAAAATGTCGGTCATGTTGAGCGCGACGACCATCGGGACGTCCATCTCCATGATCTGAGTGGTCATGTAGAGGTTGCGTTCCAGGTTGGTCGCGTCGAGGATGTTGACCACGACGTCTGGCTTCTCATTGAGGATGAAATCGCGCGAGACGACTTCCTCAGGGGTATAGGGGGATAACGAATAAATGCCCGGGAGGTCGACGACCTCAGCGGTCAATCTGTTCTTGCGGTTCTTGTAGGTGCCCTGCCGCTTCTCGACGGTAACGCCCGGCCAATTGCCCACATAGGCGGTCGCGCCGGTGAGCGAATTGAATAAGGTGGTTTTGCCACAGTTAGGGTTGCCCGCGAGGGCGATGACGGTTTTCTTCTCAGCCATTGTCCGTGCCCTCCTTCATTTCCACCTCCACGTTGATGGCTTCGTCCTTGCGGAGTGAAAGCTCATACCCACGCAGGGTGATTTCAAGCGGGTCGCCTAAAGGGGCCTTCTTGCGAAGGTACACGTCAGCTCCCGGGGTGAGCCCCATGTCAAAGAGCCGGCGACGGACGCGTCCTTCGCCATGGACTTTGACTATGGTGCCTGACTCGCCGATGGCGAGGCTGTCCAAGGTTTTGATCATATTTCTCCTTACGCCACGAAGATCTTCGCGGCAATCTGATGGTCCAAGGCAAGACGGGTGCCTTTTACCAAAACCACGACCGATCCCAAAACGGAGGAGATGACCGTGACCACGGCACCCTTGCTTAACCCAAGGGCGGCCAAATGGCTCAGGTCTTTTGGATCGCATCCGATGCGAACCACGGTGACTTCTTCATGGAGGGGAGCTAAGGCAATCGGCATAAAGGTTCCAGTCTCTTTGGACGACATAATCATAGCGAGGCGGCACGGCGTTTCAAGGAAAAGTTAATAAAACTTAACAATTTACTTATTTCATAGAAACCACCGCTGTTTCCCAATCTCTGTTCGCTTGTTATCCTCGTTCCTCTCCTTTCGAGTAAATTATAGTTAACATTTTTTGCTTTCCTACCCATAATCGTTAGGCGTTGTAGAATCAACGCAAAGCAAGGAGCCCAACCATGGAAAAAGACATCCAGCGTTTCATCGATTACGTGAAAATCGACACCCAATCCGACGATTCCAGTTCTAGCGTCCCGAGCACCGCGAAACAATTGAACCTTTCGCGTAAACTCCAAGAGGATCTCAAAGAGTTAGGTATTTCCTCCGAACTCGACGAATTCGGCATTGTCTACGCCAAACTCCCCGGCGAAGAAAACCTCGATCCCATTGGGTTAAACGCCCATGTCGACACCGCTTTGGAATGCTCCGACTTCGACGTGAAGCCCCAAGTCATCGAGAACTACGATGGCGGGGTGATCGAGCTTGGCCATGGCTATCGCATGTCCCCCAAAGAATTCGCTACTCTCGGCGAGCATGTCGGTGACACGTTGATCACCACTTCCGGCGACACCCTGCTAGGCGCCGACGACAAAGCGGGATTGGCTTTGATCATGGCGACCCTCGACTATTTCGTCTCCCATCCCGAAATCAAACACCACCCTATTTGCGTCTGCTTCACCCCCGATGAGGAAATCGGCCGCGGGCCCGACCATTTCAATCCAAAGAAGTTCGGCGCGCAATACGCCTACACCATCGACGGTGGCGTTTATGACGAAGTGGCTTGCGAAACCTTCAACGCCGCCCATGCCGACGTCATCCTCCATGGGGTCTCCATCCACCCCGGGGAAGCCAAGGGCAAAATGGTCAACGCCAGTGACCTCGCTTTTGCCTTCGACCATGCCCTCCCCGAAAAGAAGCGCCCACAGTTCACCTCCGGGTACGAAGGGTTCAACCACCTCGTGTCCTTGGTCTCTGGCGTCGACGAAGCCAAGATGCACTACATCATCCGCAACCACGACCGGAATCTCCTCGAAGAGCAAAAGAAAGAATTCATCGCGGCCAAAGACGCGGTGCTCAAACAATATCCCACCGCGACCATCGAGCTGACCATCGGCGATGACTACCGCAACATGAAGGAAGTCATCGACCAGCACCCGGAATGCGTGGAGAAGGTTGCCAAAGCCTACAAAGAAATGGGCATCGAGCCCAAGTGGCGCCCGATCCGCGGCGGCACCGATGGCGCCGGCTTCTCCTTTATGGGCGTCCCCACCCCCAACCTCCCCACGGGGTCATACAACCACCATGGTAGGTTTGAATACCTGTCCGTGAAGGAGTTCCATATCCTGAAGCAACTCCTCATCAACATTCTCAAGGCATAAAAGAAAACCCCCAGAACGGGGGAATGTCTTCAATGTGGCTGGGGTGACTGGGATCGAACCAGTGCATGCGGATTTCAGAGACCCGTGCCTTACCGCTTGGCTACACCCCAAGGCGCAATAATTGTACACATTTCTACTTTGTGGTCAACCATGGCTTTGCCAAGCGGTAAAGGGTCATAAAACCGCTTGTTTCTCAGCAAAAACCTTTCCATTTGACGAAATATAAGCAAAAACGACCTCGATTCATTGCTTTTTCCTCCCCCGGGAATATGCTTTTTCCATGCATTTGTTCGACGCCCATTCCCATATCGCCTCCTGGCATAGCGTCCCCGAAGCGGAAAGAAACCTTCTGCTCAACATGGACCGGCACGGCATCGATGCGACGCTGGTGTCCAACGCCGACTGTACCTCTTTCGCGGATGAGTCCACCCCTTATGCCGCCCATAAGACCGCGGCCCAAGGGTTGAAAGAAGTCCTGGACTTCGCGGCAAGAAACCCAGGAAGAATCTTTGCCGCGGCTTGGGTTTGCCCCCATCTCGAACCCGAACCACCGTTAGAACTAGCAAGTCTCATTAAGGCCAACCTCCACGTTGTCAAGGCGCTGAAGCTTCATCCCTTCTGCGAGCAAATCGCCCCAGACGATCCCCGCTTAGAACCCTATTACGAAATCGCACGCACGCTGGGCCTCCCGATTCTTTCTCACACAGCCGTGGACGAAAACTCCAAAATCACCCATCTGGCGGCAGCGGCAAAAGCCCATCCTGAGCTTTGTTTCGTCGCGGCCCATCTCGAGCTTTGTTCGGACCATCGCTTTGCGATTGAAACCATCAAGGACGTCCCCAACGTTTACGCCGATACCGCTTGGGTAGATTTGCCCAGTGCCATATGCGCCATCGAAGCCCTTGGGGAAAATCGCGTCATGTTTGGCACGGATTCCCCCATCGACGGAGCAAATACCCTAGACAACCCCATTTACCGCGACTATTTCGAGAACGTCGCCCACTTAGACGAACGAACCTACTCCCTCTTGATGCGCGAAAACGCGTTGCGGCTATACAAAATCTAGACTCTTCCAAATTGGGTCGCCACAAAGGCCAAGCGCAAGAGTAAAATAAAAAGAACGAGGGAGGAATGCCCATGAAAACATTGCTCGTAGGCTTTAAGAAATACGCCGGACACGCGGAAAACCCGTCGGAGAAAATCGTCCGCGCCATCAAAAACCCCAACGTGGTTCCCGTCGTGTTGGACGTCAGCTATGAGAAAGTGGCGAAGCTCCCCGACATCATCGCAAAAGAAAAGCCGGATTTCATCATCACGTTGAATCTTTCCCCCTTCCGCAAAGAACCCGCGATCGAAGAATACGCCTATAACGAGATGAGCTCCGTCCAAGCCGACGAAGACGGCGAGATCATGGCGGGCGAAGTCATTCTCCCCGGCAAGCCCAAATCCCTCAATTGTCCGCTCGACATCCCCTCCATTCAGCAATATCTATCCTTCCAAGGCACGTCCATCGCCATCTCCATCGACCCCGGACGTTTCGTGTGCAACGAAGCCTCTTTCCTTGCCCGCGCCTCGGGTATCCCTTCGGTCTCGCTCCACGTGCCGTTAGCAAAAGATTTCCCCATCTCCGAAGACGTGGAAATCATCCAAAACCTTATTGAGTATTTCGAAGCGACCCTTTAAACGGAATCGATATCGTCTTTGTACTTTAAAGAGGAGGAACGGAGACCCCGGTCCTCCTTTTCTTTCTTATACCCACGGTAGTCCGAACCCCTACCCGAACTTGCGGCGATCCTTTTCTTGCAGAACTTCTTACGAAAACGTGGCATCTAGGCCATTATAATAGGTTTTATGAACGCATTGATACTCCTCGCCGACGGCTTTGAGACCGTCGAAGCCCTCCAAACCTACGATGTTCTCCAACGGAGCAAAATGTTTCAAGTCCGCTTGGTTTCCGTCTCTTCTTCGTTGACGGTGCGATCCTCCCATGGGGTCACCGTGCAAGCCGATGCCTTATTAAACGAAGTGGACGCAAGGGAAGAAGACATCTTGATTTTGCCTGGCGGAAAGCTTGGCGTGGAAAACCTTGGCAAGAACGAAAAAGTCCTGGAGCTCATCCGTTATTTCCTTCAACACGAGAAGGACGTGCATGCGATTTGCGCCGCCCCAAGCATTTTGGGAAAACTCGGTTACCTCAATGACGTCCCCTACACCTGCTTCCCCGGATTCGAGACCAATCCCGACCTATGGCAGGACGTGGGCGTAGTGGAAACCAAGCACATCATCACCGGACGTTCCATGGGTTATACCCTACCCTTCGCGAAAACCATCGTCGCCCACTACTTTGGCGAGAAGACCGTGGAGGCCATCCGCCCCGGCATCGAAGGGCTTCGCTAAGCGAAACGCTTCCTTCCTTCCGCCATTGGTCGGATAATAGGGCCTATGAAAGCAAAAGATCTCGCGACGCCCGCCAAGCGCGTCGAACTCCTCTACAGCGACTTCACCATCGGGGAAGCGGTCAAGAAAATGGACAAGTGCCATTACTCGATGATCCCAGTCATCGAACGGAATTCCGCCCGTTACCTTTATAGCGTTTCTAGCGGAGACATCCTCCACCGCATCGTCACCGGCGGGGACATGAAAGCCACGTTGGCCGCACCTTTGTCGACCGTGCGCATCGAACGTTTGGTCCCCAGTTGCAACGAAGACGCCGAAGTGACCGACCTCTTCGAGCTCGCCGTCAACCAAAACTACATCCCGTTGGTGGATGGCAACGGCGCCTTCCGCGGCATCCTCACCCGCCGCGCGATCCTTAATTTCCTCATGCCCCCAAAAGAAGGAGAATAACCATGGCAGAATGCGATAACAATTGTTCCGCCTGCGGCGTGGAAAACTGCCCCAGCCGCAACGGCGAAAGCCTAAAAGTCCAAGCCAACCCCCTAAGCAACGTCAAGAAGGTCATTGCCGTCGTCTCAGGGAAAGGCGGCGTAGGCAAATCCCTCACCACTTCTTTACTCGCGGTCAATGCCCGCAGAAAAGGATTGGCCACCGCAATTATCGACGCGGACCTCACCGGCCCCTCCATTCCCAAAGCGTTTGGGCTTTCGGGAATCGCCACCGCGAACGAAACCACCCTTTTTCCCGTCCGTACCAAGACCGGAATCGAAGCCATCTCAATCAATCTCTTAATCGATGACCCCGCCTCTCCCGTCATTTGGCGTGGTCCCGTCCTCGCCGGACTCATCAAGCAATTCTGGACCGACGTCGCCTACGGAGACATCGATGAGCTCTACATCGACATGCCCCCGGGAACCGGAGACGTACCTTTGACTGTCTTCCAATCGCTTCCAATCGATGGCATCATCATCGTCACCTCGCCCCAAGACCTGGTGTCCCTCATTGTGGAAAAAGCCGTTCGCATGGCACGCATGATGAATATCCCCGTTCTTGCCCTCGTGGAGAACATGGCCTACCTTGAATGCCCGCACTGCGGCGAAAAAATCTACCCCTTTGGCGAAGGGAACAAAGAAGAAGCCAAACGGCTCGAAATCCCCTTCTACGCAAGTCTTCCCATCGATCCCAATTTGGCCAACCTGTGTGACCAAGGAAAGATTGAAGACTACCAGGGCGACTACCTCCTTGGCTTAAGCGAGTACATCCACAACCTGTAAACTAGAAAAGGCTGGATTCGTTATGAAATCCAGCCTTTTTTCACGCAAAAACGCGGTTTATTCGATATAGAAGGAGCGGTTTGGCTTCACTGCGATATCGCGTCCTCCGCCTTCGACGGGATAACCAAGAATCACGTGGCCAACGCCCTGATAACGCGAAAAATCAATACCAGCGCCGGACAGGATTTGCCGCCCTTCCTCGGATTCGAGTTCCTCTTTCGCGCGGTGGACCCAACATGAGCCCAACCCTAAATGGGTGGCCTCTAACATCATGTTTTCCATCATGACGGCCCCATCGCAATCCGCAAGCGGCCATTTCTCAACAGCCACCAGCAAAACCACGGGCGCGCCATAGAAAGGGTCGCCTGGCCTTCCCATTATGCTTGCGTTCAGCTTAGACAGGGCGTCGCGCACTTCTTTGTTCTTAATGACGACGACGATACCTTTTTGGGAATTGATCGCGCTAGGGGCCATTAGGCCAGCCTGCACCACTTTCTCGATCTCTTCGTCACTGGGCATGCGTTCTTCGTACTTGCGCCAGCTGCGACGGCACTTGATCTCATTTAACATACTTATTCCTCCCTATGCGGGCTAAGCCGCCAATTTATGGATGGCCAGATTTCCCGAGACGCTGTTCACATCGATGGAAAACCGTGACAGCGTGGGATCGCTGCCATCGACGAAGTCCCAGGTTTTCTTCCCGGAAACCGTGTCATAGTCCAAATCGTATCCGCGCTTCCCGTCGAAGGTCAGATCCGTATTCCCGGAAACCGAATCGGTCCGGATGTTCATGATCTTCGAGGAATCGAAACACGTAAGCGAAAACGATCCCGAAACCGAATCCATCCGCGCCTTCTCGATGGTTTGGACGTTCACTTCCCCATCCCCCGAAACGGAATCGACGTTTAGCTCCCCCAAGTTCTCGGCTTTGATGGAATAGGAGGCGCTGACGGCATCGATATCCAACTTCCCAAAAGTCGATGGTATGGTGACGTCTAATGTCTTTTCCGAGTTCTCGAGTTTTCCACCCTTGGTGCCGGAAGCGCAGTACTGGATGGATATGCTCGTATCCTGAACCCAGTAATATAACGGCAGGTAATTGCCCTTGGCGTTATACTCTTCAATAAAAAAGTTCTCCCCCACTTTCACATTGATTTGCCCCGAAAGCCATCCAATGTGCATGGAGGTGATGTTGCCTTGCGTCACCCAAACGAGTGGGTTGGTATATTCCTTATATTGATCGGCGTGATCATAGGTATAGTCGCCCACATGGACAACGATCACTCCAGCGCAACCCGAAGCCAACCACGCTAGGGCCGCGACGCATGGAATCCAACGTTTTTTCATACAAATAACCTCGCAAGAAAATCATACGCCCCCGAAAGGAGGACGGCTACGATTGGACGGTTATGACAACGCGCCCCACCCGCTGAGAACCAAGGTTGGACGGGTTAGCCGTTAGGATTGTCTACGTGGCCTAAGAATATAGGGGTCCCATTCACATCTTTGATGATGTAGATAAACGGTTGGTCCAAAGCGATGTCGATGGAATCCAGCGTCATGGGCCCCGCCGATCCTCCGGCGCCCATACGCGCCATCGCCACACTCTTGACGATGGACCCATCCTCGTTGAACTCCACTTCGTTACGTTGTTTCACTTGTTGGACATAGGTTTTGTATTCCTCTGGAGCCAAAATGGCGTTTTTAAAGGAGTCCACGGTACGATCAAACATATCGTCAAGGCCAAGGGCGAATAATGCCGCCTTGAAGTCCACTTCCGCCTTCGACACAAACTTCGGCGTCTTTAGATGCACGGCGATCGGGTTCCCCTTTGGATTCTTCACGTACTTATTCGGATCGTTGAAAAACACGTTCACGCCCTTCGTAAGTTCATAGATATCATCCGATACGCTTTTCGGGACAAGATAAGTAACGGAGGCACTGCCACGATTATATTGATCTTCGATGGCTACGTAGTTCCCGTAATCATAATAGGCCTGCGTGAGGTAGGTATGGTGCATGTAGGTGACCATAGGCGTCTTCCCGTCCGCGCAGTGGAACACATCCTCTTCGTTATCTTGCGCCAGGTATTTGGTCGCCCATCCGTTTTTGAAATACAGAGTGGAAAAGAGCAATAGTTCCGTTTCCTCATCGATGCCCAAAAACTCCTCGTCGATGAAGCCGTTCGTGTTCATCGCCTTGTTCCCCCACTCGACGATTTTGCCCGCATCCGAAACCAAATGGAGTTGGTAGGATTCGCAATAGAATGTCTTTAACGCGTTCACGTATTCGTCGGAATGTGGGAAGCGGTCGTTAAAGAATGCGGCGTTGCGCAACTGCGTGGTCGCGTTTTCCCGGGCATAGCAATTGGCTTCCACCACCTTTTTGTAAAACGTGGCGCGTTCGCTCTTTCCTAGCCCAAGCAGCGCATCCAACCGATTGGTTAAATCCGGGCGGCTCGAAGCAAGGGAAAGCTCATTAGCCAACGAATAAAGGCCAGCGATCGAATAGGAAACGTTTTGCTGTTTCTGCCCCTGCAACAATGCGTGATAGGTTTCGTTGGCGAAGCCCTCATATGCCGTCTTTTCCTGCTCGCTGATCTTTTGCTGCGTCGGATTGACGAGGTCCGGATAGGAAACCTCGCTAAGTTTCTTAAACGTGTTGGTCTCCGCCATGGCGATTTCAATCCGGGAGTAGCTCCGTTGGTAGGTTTTGACGTTGTCCTCGATGCGAAGCAAGATGAAGGAAAGAGGAATCGCAAGCGTCACGATCACGCTGGCAAAAACCGAAGCGGCAATGATGAGCCCCTTCTTATAAGGACGAATTCCATGCCGATCTTTCTTGGTGTTCGGCGTTAGTTGGCTATGGTCAAAACGCAGTTCCTCTCGATGGGCCTTCTCGAAATCTTCCTGAAAACGTTGTTTGATGTCATCCATTAACGTTCACCCCCATAATGCTCCCGAAGCTTTTGGATTCCGCGTCGGTATTTGGAGGAGACGGTGGAGGTGGTCACCCCATTCGCCTTCGCGATTTCGCGAAAAGTGAAATCGTAGAGGAGGTGAAGAACCAAATAACGGTATTCTTCTTCGTCCAGGGTTTCCTTGAACTGCTCCAAGTAAAGCGAAACGCTTTGCCCTTCCTTCGCTCCTTCCAAATCGTCGGAATACTCGAGATGGTCGGTTCGTTGCTTGGAACGGTTGATGGAAAGGTTCTTCGCCGTGACCAGAAGGTAGTACTTTAAGCCCGATTCCTTCATGAACGTGCGACGCTTCTCATACATCTTCAAGAACGTCTCGTTGACGATGTCCTTCGCCTCCTCCTCGTCCTTCAGGACGTCATAGGCGACGTAACGGACCAACCGAGCATACTTCTGGAAAATGACGTCAAAAGCGGCATCCACTTCTTCTTTGGACGTGGAGCATAGCCTTTTTAACGTTCCATAGTCGATCTTTCCCATCTCTACCCAATAAAACAAGTCAGAGTCGCGTTTTCGTCGTTTTTCTAAAACGTCTAAGAAAAAATCCCTGAATTCACATCAGGGATTATACGCGATTCTGGGGCGCAATACGGGAGTCGAACCCGTTCATGCTCGGTTCACAGCCGAGTGTGTTCACCGTTTCACCAATTGCGCCACGGCTTGAATAATATACGAGCGCGCCAATGCGAACGCAAGCGGTTTTATCGCTTACAAAGACCTTGACGCACCATTTCTTCGTAAGCGAGCCGTAAGGCGGGAAGCTCGCGTTGCCGTACCAAGCCCGCGACGCCGGTTTGCTCCTGCGCCTCATATTTTGAAATGGCTTCCTGAATCGGGATCCATAAGGTCTCTTGGATCATTTGGTCCCCATCCGACGCGAAGTGCTTATGCGTTTGCTTCACCTTAATGGCCAAAAAGAAACGGTTGTGGTTCTCTCTCCCGATGAGGTTATAGAAATCCTTCACGTCGCACAAAGGAGAGAGGATCTCCACCTCGCAGCCGATTTCTTCTTCGCATTCCCGCACGAAAGCCTGCTCAAAGCTCTCACCTTCATCCACGCCTCCCCCGGGAGTCTCATAGTACCCTTGGGCGCCAAACATATCGTCGCGGTAAATCCGATGAATGGCCACGTTGCCCTCCTCGTCCACCACGATTCCCCGTGCGATGTCACGAACATGGGTTACTCCCGTGAAGGGGTATTGGTTATCTTCGAAGGCAAAGCGTTCCATGCCTGTCATCTTACGCCCCATCCCACCCGTGGCAAAGAGGACAAACGGGCGTACAATGGAAGCCATGGTGCTACGCAACCGCCTCGTCGCCGTCCTCATTCGCATCTTGTTGGCCGTGTTCTATATCTATCCTCTCAACGGCTATCTTTCCGAATTCCCTTCGTATGGAGTCGCCTTGTCCACCTTCTCCGTATTGCTTGGAATCGTCTTAATCGTGGTGACGGTCCTGGAAATCATCTTCAACCTCATCGACTTGAGGCATGGCGTCCACGGCGTCCCCGCCGGCCCTTACATGCCCATCGCCTTACCCGTTTACGCCTTCTCCGTTCTGTCGGGAATTCTCTATTTTGCGGCGCAAATCCCCGTAGGAAGCGCCCCATTTTCCACTTTTGGGGTGTTTTTCCACGTCATGATGATCGTCGGCCCACTGATTGACTGGATCGCCTTAGACGAAAAAGGAACGGTGCGTTTTGCGGCGGGTTTCACCAGCCAACTCTACCCCATCCTTTATTTTATCTTTGGCTATTTCCGCACACTGATTTGGGACGAATCCCCGATTTATGGAACGCACATGTACGCCTATGCGTTTTTGGATTTCACGAACCCCAACATCGTCTGGAACGCCATATTGTTCTTCGCGATGACCTTGGGCATCGTGTCCCTAACGATTTTCTCCAACAACCTTTTCGCCGGGAAATACGGCCTCATTCGGCAACGGGCCGATTAAGCAAACGGCGATAAAGCCATCCCGTCACCAAGAAAATCCCATATCCCGAATAGTTGATCAACACGTCGTTGACGCTGGGGTTTCGATCTTCCACGAAGAGCTGAATCATTTCGCCAAGGCACGACAAAACAAGCCCAACGCATGCCAATGCAATCACTAATGGCATCGTTGGAACCTTTGCGCTTTTTAGAGTCAAATAGGCGAAAAGCCCATCCGCGGCAAAAAGGAGGAAATGACCAAACAACTTGGCCCCGAACTGAGTAAGCGTTTTGACCTCTACCAAAGTCAGCGCGTTAAAGAACAAATGGGTATTGACCCATGCCCCGATGCGTCCTCCCGCCTCTTCATAAGAGGCTCCGGTTCGAATGGACGTATAGACGATAAGAGCCGTGAAAGCGGCCCAAACGATTCCATAAATCCATGCGCGTTTCATCCAAGACGATTTTAGGACGCGCTACGCTAGGGCGAAACCTTTTTGTTTATGGGGCGGGCAAAAGCGTGCTTGCCTGAAATGGGAAGCGGAATCTTTCCAACGCTCGATAGGCTTTTGAAGAACCAACGTTGCGGCGTGCCTCTACGGCAGATCGTCAAACACACCACGTTGAGGCTCTCCTTGGCGTAATACGCCTTCAAATAAAGCAGCTCTTGCTTCTCTTGCTGAAAGGACACGAAGTCCGGTTCCCGAAGGATGTTGCCGAGCTCCTCGATAAAGGACAGATAATCCGTCGGCCTCTTACGGGCGATGTGGTCTAGCTCTTCCGCTTCGATGTAAATGGCCACCTCGCCCGTTAAGGAAATGCCAAGCGCCCGTTCCGTGGAACGCGCGACGCGGCCGATCTTCAAATTCGTTTCTTCTTCGTTCATGGTTTACCTCCACCCCCTTATAGGCCGAGAAGGAAGAAGTGGCGAAACAAAACTTTGCCTACCGACGAGGAAGGTTAGATAATGAATCAAATGAAGCACATTGAATTCGAAACCCCTTTGTTCGTCGCAACCACGTTTGGCATCGGCGACGATTTCCCCAAAGACGCCCCCATCGCGGAACCTTTCGCGGTCAAAGCCGGCAAGGGCGCGTCATTATGCGTTGCCTCCAATGACGAAATCCCCCTCTTCTTCGCCGCCAAAGGCGTCTTAGGCGGAGCCAAAATCGACCTGAAGTCCGCGGTGGATGGTTCCTTCCGTGAGAAGTTCCATACCGCGATCACCCAATATAACCTCAACCCCGCCGAGATTCAGGTGTACATGGGGCCTTGCCTCACCTTCTCCCACACTTCGGTCGAACGCAAGCTGATCGAGCAGCTCATGGGCGAAGGTTACCGCGCCGCCTGCAAACGCACCGACGGCATCGACTTCCTGGACGTCCCCGTCTTGGTCCTCATGCAATGCCGTCGCCTTGGCGTGCCCATGGCCAACATTCATATCGGAGACTATGACACCTTCGAAAACCCCGACCTCCTCTATAGCGCGCTCCGTGGTGACAAGAAGGTCAACCACACCGTCGCCAAGCTCAAATAACCCGTTTCAAAAGAAAGAATAAGCGCCGCCCGGCGCTTATTTCTTTTCTTGTTTCGTTTTCTTTTTGGTAGATGGTTTCTTGCTGGCCTTTTCCTTTTTCTTCGTGGCCTTTTTCTCTTTGTTCTCTTCGGCTTTCTCGTGCACGTACTTCTTAAAACCGCCGAAAGTCATGTCCTCGATTTCCTCTAACGTCAATCTTCTCAACTTACGGGTACGCTTTTTCTCCACGCGCTCCGGCAAGGGCTTGTCCGCGATGACCATGGGAATGGGGGGCTTATTGGTGACCTCGACTTGCTGGAAGGGAAAACCAATGCCCGCCTTCTTTAGCTCATTGAAACCATAGTCCATGACGTAGTAATAGACGTTCCAATAGTCCGCGTTATCGCAGAAGCATGTCAAAAAGAAGTCGATGGAAGAGGCGCCTAGGGTTTTCAACTGGCATGTCGGCGCGGGGTCTTGGTAGACCATGCCACAGGAATTCATGACGTCGAGCAACGTCTTTTGGACCAATTCCGTATCAGATTCATACGCCACCGAGAAGGTAATCGCCACACGGCGGGACTCATAGGCCCCCAGATTGGTGACGGGACTATTGACCATCGTGGAATTGGGAAGCGTGACCTGGGTGCTGTTTGGGGTCTTCAAGGTAGTGAAGAGGAAATTGATGTCCACGATGGACCCTTCCACCCCGGCCACCTGGATATAATCCCCCGTCTTGTATTTCCGCGAGCCGACCAAGATAATGCCGCTTGCCACGTTAGAGAGAAACTCCTTCAATGCCACGCCAACCGCCAAAACGATCGCGGAAACCGTCGTGGTAAGGCCCGTGATGGGAACGCCGATGATGCTTAGCAAAACAAGCACTTCCACCAGTAACAAGAAGAAACGTAACGTAGCGGAAAGAAAACGGATGGCGATGGGGTCCATGCCGTGTTTGCGAAGCAATGAACGCGTGACCAGCAAGATGACCTTGATGAACAACAGGCCAAAGACCAATACGGCGAAGAAAAGCACGATGTTCCAAACGTTGTTTTGGAAATACGCCGTTATCTGACCCCAAATCTCTTCCCAGTTCATCGTTGCCTATTATCCCTTCTTCTCATCGTTTGCGCACTAAGCGTCATTTCAGTTTCTTAAAGATCGAGATGACGTTCTTGCCATTGATGCGGTGATAGACGATCTCGTCCATGAGCCGACGCACCATCAACCAACCCAATCCGCCCACGGGGGCGTCATCGGGTCGCTGGTCCACGGTGGTCTCCTCCACTTCGCGCGGATCGAAGGGGATACCATGGTCCACCACCGTCACCGACACCGAACCGCGTTCCACCCAATAGGAACAGCGAATGTACACTTCGCCTCCAGGTGGAAGCTTGCCGTATTTGACGATGTTGGAGAAGACCTCGTCCATCGCCAGAAGGAATGCGTCGCGAATCTTGGGACCCACGTGGGCGATCTCTGCTTGTTTCCTAAGGAACTTCGCCACCTCCTCGCCTTGGGCAAGGTCGGCCAGGAAGCTTTTGTCAGCGCAGTAGATGGCTTCGCCTTGGTACACCAAGTTCAGATAGGTTATGTCATCGGACTGGGGCGCCCCTTCGCAGAACTCGCTGATGCTATCTTCCAAATCATGCCCCAATTCCAAAGGGGTATAGGCACGCAACGAATTTAAGAACCGAATCAAACGCGTCGGGCCATAAAGTTCACCTTTCACGTTGGCGGCCTCGGTCACCCCGTCGGTATACAAAAGCAACGCATCCCCTTTTTGCATCATGAAGCGTTCATCGATGACCTTCGGACGTTCCACGCTGCCCAAAAGGAACCCACTTTCGCATGGCAGCGGCATGTATTTGCCCTTACGGCGAAGAACCGGAGGGCAATGGCCGGCGTTGGCGAAGCGAAGTTCGCCCGTGGCGATGTCCAAAACCCCATAGAAGCATGTGGCGAATAACCCCGCGGAATTACCTTCCAACAACAGGCGGTTCACCTTTTCGATGATGGCCGCGGGACTTAAATCCAGCGAATAGGAGGCGCGGAAGGAAGTGAGGGCCTTCATCATGAACATGGCCGCGGGAACTCCCTTCCCCGAAACGTCGCCGATCAAAACCGCCACATGGTTTTCGTCGATTTTGGAATAATCATAAAAATCGCCTCCCACCTCGCGGGCTGGCAAAAGCTGGGCCAGTATCTCGACGTTGGGATCCTGGTAGGTTGGATTCGGCAATACGGTGCGCTGAATGTCCTCCGCGACCGAAAGCTCGGTATCGATGCGGGCCTTGCTCTCCTGCGACTCCACCTCGCTTTGAAGCAACTTCTGCGTACGGCGGCTTAACGCATTGCACGCAAAGAAAATAAGCGTCAGGATCATCGCCCTGGCGAAGTAATAAAACCCAAGGACCGCGGCGAAGCGATTGGAACCGCCATGGATACGTTCCTGCAGATATTCGTAGCGTTCCTGCGGGCTTTCTGGTTGAAAAATGACGTAGGTGTCCGTCGTGGCGTCGTACACAACCTTGCCCTCGCCAAGCAGGTTCGGGTCGTATTCGCCGAAGAACATCCCAAGGTAAAGACAAACCAACATGGTCGCCAAGCTGGCGAAGAAGGCGATACGTCCCACTTTGGGACTGTAATAATGGTTCACGAGCACCAAAACAAGCGCGTACCCTAGCACCGCATGCTTCGGGATCAGTACGTTCAAAGACCCCACCAAAAGCAAAATCAGGAAAAGGATGAAATACTTGAACCCGCTTTTCTCAAGAAACGCCGTCTTGATATAAAACATCGGCGACAGCAAAAGCGGGATCATGATCGGCATCGCGATATAAACCGGGATGTAGTTGTGAAGTGGGAAGACTTTGAATATGTAAAGAAGGAAGGCAATGGACAGGGCGACCGCCATGAAGGCGCAGGCGAAGCACATTTGGCGGTTGGCCTCGATCTCGTTGCGGTGAAACGCCTTCTTCGAGTCGAGGGTTTGGGTAAACTTTTCCTTTACCTTGCCCATCGATCACATCTCCGACTTCAGGGAATAATCCCCCTTCTCAATCCAGTGGAAAGCGCGGAAGGCGCAATCTAGGCCAAACACCAATAGGCCTCCGCCTACGATAATGGCAACGAGTAACACCCAAAGCAGCCAATTGTCGAATCCTAGGGCCGACAAGAAATTGATGGGTCCCACTAGCCCGGAAGTACCCATACCAGCGCCTACCGAAAGCGCGGATTTCGTCGCCGCGGTAGCGTTCTCCAGCGGGAAAAGCATAGCCAATGGACCAAGCAAGGCCGAAGCGATGATCGTCGGAAGCCACACGATAGGTTTCCGCACGATGTTTTTGAATTGAAGCATCGAGGTACCAATGCCCACGGCCAGCACCGACCCCCACTTGTTGTCGCGGGCGGTATGGACCGCAAAGCCCACCATCTGAACGCAGCATCCAATGAGCGCGCTGGCGGCCGCAAGAGGTACGCCACCAATCTGAATGGCCACGCAAATGGCGACGGAGGAAATCGGCGCGGTAAGGGCCATGCCCACCAAAACCGAGATGACGATACACATCAAGAACGGGATGACGGCAAAGGATTTCTCGATGACGATACTTAGGCCAATGGTCACGTAATGGACCCATTCGGCGGCCAAGAAGGAATAAAGCATCGCGGTCCCAATGCCAAGCAAAGGAATCAAAAGTAAATCCACGGGTGTCTTCTTTCGCATGACATAACGAAGCGCCACTTCCGCCAAAACCGCGGCGACATAGCAAGAAAGAGGGTCTCCCATTTGGACGATGTCCCACTGCGCCACATTGCCTGCGTAAGGCGTCCATACGAACGCGTAATTGCCGATTAAGCCCGCAGCCATCAACGTCACGGCGGTCACGCCATCTTTCTTTAAAGCAAGGGCGACGCCAAGACCAATACCCGCGCCCATGACGGACTTTAAGACGGCCGTCCAAACAAGAACGCCCTCCATATGGGGTATCTTGGCCAAAAGATCCAAAATCGTGGCGATGATCAGCGTGCCGAAAAGGCCGATGGCCATGCCGTTCGTCGTTTTCATCAAATAGTCGCGGAAGCGGATGAACGCGCTTTTTTTCCGCTGAGAGGCTTCTTCAGGCATTTACAGATTCTCCTTGATGGTGGCTACGTGGGAACGAAGCAAGGCGTAGAGTTCTTTGGCCTCGGATACGATTTCGAGCGAGGCTTCCCCGCTTGCGTCTCTAGTCTTCTCGCAAAGCGCGGAGGCGGCGCCATAGAGTTTGGTTAAGGCGAGGTTCCCCGCCACGCCCTTCAGCGAATGGGCAGCGAGGACGTCCAAATCCTCCCCTCGCTCCGCCTTCTCCAGGGTGAAATGGTCGAAATACTTTTGAGTGAATAAACCCGTCAGCGGATCGGTGCTGGTGCTGGCGATCAACGCGCTCTCTTGGTAGAGCTGAACGATGCGGCGAACGCGGGCCAAGATGATTTCGGGATAGTCATAAGGCTTTTTGATGAAATCGAAAGCGCCCATACGCAAACTTTCGACTTCCAAAGACGCTTCCGAACTCAAGACGAGCACGGGAATGCCGCGAATGGCGGCGATTTTCTCTTTCTCACGCATAAACGTAAAGCCATCCATCACCGGTATCAATAAATCCACCAACACCGCCGAAATCCTTGAATCGGGCTTAGTCAAGAAATCAAGCGCCTCCTGCCCATTATGGGCGGAAAACGTCTCGAATTCAGACGAAAGGATCACGGAAAGGATCTCGCAGTTGATGTCTTCGTCATCCACGATCAAAACACGATGTTTTGCGACGCTGGGAATCCGTTCTGCCTTTTCCATGACCCTAAGTGTATCACGAAGCCCTTATCTTTATAAAAGATATGAAAAAGTGGTCAAAACGAAAAGGGGCATAAGCCCCAATTCGTTTCGTGATGGCTCATTCCTCTTGGAACAAAGCGGTAGAGAGGTAACGCTCCCCCGTATCGGGAAGCAAGACGACGATCGTCTTCCCCACGTTTTCTTCCCGCTTGGCCAAATGCACTGCGGCGGCTAACGCAGCGCCGCCGGAAATGCCGATGAGGATGCCTTCTTTTCGGGCGCATAACCGCCCAAAGGCGAAAGCGTCTTCGTTGGAGACCGGAAGAACCTCATCATAGATGGATGTGTCCAAAGTGTCCGGAACAAAGCCCGCGCCGATGCCTTGGATTTTATGCGGGCCCGCCACGCCTTTGGAAAGCACGGGGGAGGAGGCAGGTTCCACCGCCACCACGCGGATGGATGGCTTTTGTTCCTTCAGGTATTTCCCCACGCCGGAAATGGTCCCGCCGGTACCCACCCCCGCGACGAAGATGTCGATGTCACCTTCGGCGTCGGAATAAATCTCAGGTCCGGTGGCAAGGTAATGGGCGTTGGGGTTGGCGGGGTTGGCGAATTGGGACGGGATAAACGAACCGGGGATTTCCTTGGCCAACTCGTTGGCTTTGGCGATCGCCCCTTTCATGCCTTCGCTTCCCGGAGTCAAAACAACCTCTGCCCCATAGGCTTTCACCAAATTACGGCGTTCCACCGACATGGTCTCGGGCATGGTCAAAATCAAATGCATCCCCTTGCTCGCGGCCACCATGGCAAGGCCGATGCCCGTGTTGCCACTGGTGGGCTCGATAAGCGTAGAACCTTTTCCAATCAGGCCTTTGCTTTCCGCATCCAAGACCATGGCCTTGGCGATGCGGTCCTTCGCGCTGCCACCAGGATTAAACGACTCGATTTTTGCGATGATTTTCGCCGATAAACCAAGTTCTGAACGAATGTTGGAAAGTTCCACTAACGGGGTGGAACCCACGGTGTCGAGGATGGAAGAATGAATGTTCATGCGGTTACTCCTTCTTATCGTTTTTGCGTACGACGTATGCCGCTAGGGCCGTCACATCGTAAGGACGGACCACGGTTTGACCCTCCTTGGTCGAGACATAATCCCGGTCAAAGACGACGTCGGCCTCCTCGGGGTTTTTCACCACTTCGCCCATCAAAGAAAGCAAGCGGTGCATGTTGAAACGAATGGCCTCGTCATTAAGATAGGCCTCGGCCAACCGGATTTGGCTGTCCCCAACGATCGTGCCACCGGTGCAGTGCTGGTTGATGATAATCAACTCCCTCTTTTTGAGGTCGACCGCAAAGGCGACGAAGGCGCGGGTATCGCCAATGATACGCATTTGGAACTCGATGTTCTTGGGATCCCAAGGAACGGTGTCGAGGTTTTCCTTCAACTGCAGCCCTTGGTAGATTTCGCCTTTGTTGAACGGACCGCCATAACCGTTGATGCAGGCCGCGACATAAGTGATGCCGCGCCTTTCCAACCCATCCAAATCAAGGTCTTGGTACTCGACTCCGTTTTCGGAAGTGTCGTCTCCAGAGCAAAGCACCGTCTTTCCCAAAGGGAAGTTATGGTAGTTCCGCCAATTGAAAACGTCGACGTGGAAACGGCTCTTTCCCTTTTGGATCGGCTTAAAGGCCACGATGCTCGCGTCAATGTCGCGGATCCCCGCCCAATGGCAGAACACGCGGATGAACGAAGAGGTGAACGGGATCCGGCTTCCCGGAGGCAAAATGTCGAGCCCCTTTCCCATTTGGGAAGTGTTTAGCGGGACCGCCACGTTTTTGAATTCCTTGGAAACGTAAATCTTCCCTAAGGAGGGCAATTTGGAATAATGGCTTTCCAATCTCTGGTAAATGAGCGAGAGCACTTTCTTCCGCATGGCGTCGGAAAGCACCGACTTGCGGTTCCGCACTTGGTCCTCCCGTTCGTTATAGACGTGAAGGACCGGCTTATAAAGCCGCTCGTCGCGGGTTTGCTCCCTTTGTTTGGCGAGCTCCGCGCGCTCTTTCATGCGCTCCATGATCTCCGCCAACCCATCCGGGGCGGGAGACTGGATGATCGACTCAAAGTCATGAAGCAAACTCGAACCCGACGAAGCCTTGCCCTTACCGATTTTGGGATAGATGAAGGTGCGTTCCCCTCTTTCGCCATGGTCCGACAGGTGACGGTATAACTGCAAAAAGACGCTTTCGTTGCCATCGCTTACAAAAGACAGGATCTCCTCGGCCTCTTTCTCATCTTTGACGCGGGAAAGAATGTAGACGAGGTTCCGCGTCAAAACGCTTCCCCTATCCGCGATGGCCTTCGTGGCGGAGACGGTGTGTCCCTTGCGCATATGGCGGTGCAAGATGCGATAGGGGGAATCCAAATGGTCCTCTTTGCCTTTTTTGCCCGTGCACATGCGCACGATGACATTAAAGTGTTTGGCCTGGCGTTTGCTCAAGGAGCAATCCCGAACAAAGGGAAGGCAAGAGGAGAGAACCTCCACTTTCTTTTGGTAATGTGGACTATTCTCCGACAAACGGGATAAGCCTTTCGACCGCAATCCAAAGAACATGTGAGACAGTTTCACCAGGTCCTTTTTGTCGAGGCGCTTTGCGAGTTCAGGGTGCTTTTCCAATAGAGGAAAGATATTGTCCCGACAGGCGATTTCCCCGTCCTTGGGGTAATAGCCATTCTCGTAAAGATAGCCGAAGATCACTTCTTCCTCTTCGGCAAACGGACGTTTATAGGAAGCGTAGTCGCAGGCGATGCCTTCGATCGCGTCACGGACTTCCCCTTCTTCGACGATGGTGTAGGTCCGCGGATGGATTTCGGTGCCGATAACGTATTCACGGGGCAACGCTTTCTGGAATAACTCCACCCGCTTTAACGCGGTGCCGTAGCCAAGGTAATAGGAAACCACCTTCTCTAGCAAAAGCTCTTCGGATTCGAAGTACTTCGTGTCCTGCGGGTTGGCGTAAAAAGGCTCGGGGACGCGTAGATGAAGAACCTCGTTGAAAAAGGCGACGGTATGCTCATCCACGAATTCGGGGTTGGTGACCTCGATCCCGAAATTAGTCAAAAGGAACGCGTTGAAATACGCGCACTTCTTGGCGTCTTCGTTCTTCTTTTTGGAAAGACAAACCAAGTTCTTATCCAAAAGGACTTTTTGAATAATGGTCATCGCGTTCCTCCTTGTTGCTAAAAAAGAGGGTGGAGAAGGACCAACTCTATGTCGCTCTGACCACTGAGCTACCCCGCGAAGGTCGCGGGGGTTGGACTCGAACCAACGACCTACAGGTTATTTTCCAAAGAAATAAGTATGGTCTCGTACTCAGGGCGGACGTTGCCCACCCCGTCGCCCTACCCTCATCAGGCGGCGAAATCATTCTATGCTCTCGCAAGCGCATATGCAAAACGGAATCAACCTGCGCGTCATTGCGATAACGCGTTTACGAAAGCCTCGACGCTTCCAAAACGCCGATACCCCCAGCGAAGAAGGTCTTTGGAAACCGCCGCCCCGACGATTCCAAACGCCCTCCCTTCCTCAAAAACGACCCTACACGCCCCTTTGTGGTGCCCCTCCGTTTCGAAAAACGTCGTTTTGGTGGAGGGGAACCGCCCCTCTATAAACCCTGCCAAGACCATTCTCTTTTCATAGGAAGAGGTTTCGATGATCGCTTGGATGGGTTCCTTCTTCCGCGTCGCTAAAATGGGGTCGTCTGGATCGTAACGTTCGTAGATGGAAAGGATTTCCTTAAATTCCTCAAAGGAGATGGAACGGTCCCCAATGACTTCCGCATAACATACCCCGGGGCGCCCAGGGTAAAAGATCCTTCGCGTGATGTCCACGTAATACCAAGGGCAACCCCAATAGCCGCACCCGCTTTTGCATTTGAATCCTTTTCCTTTCAGATAGGACACCAATCCATCTGGAACCTTACCCAACGGGTCCCTGTTCCCATGCCCGTCCTCAAACCGAACCAAAAAACAATCCGAAAAACTCCTCCGCGTCCTTGTGGGGTCCACCACGCATTTCGCGTCATCGACCATCGCGGTTTTGTAAAACGCGTCAAACTCCTCGATGGTGAAATCCTCCCTCTCCAAATGAATGAAAAGGGTGGACTTGACCGGAGCGCGGTCGATGCTGATGTGGCGATGGGTCGCCACTTGAACAAAACGAACATAATGTTTGAGTTCTGGATGGGTACTCACGTAGCGCATCATGGACCCAAAATCGGTCTTCAGATAAGCGCGGAGCACTCCGTGATCAATAGATAGCATTGCTTTTCTCCTTTGGTTTTCGTCCACAAAGAAGAAAGGCTCCCATCGTCATGACGGGAGCCGAATCATCCTTGGTTATCGTTCCCATCATGCAAGCTTTGGCACCTTGTCTGCGTTAGGCAGGTTGCCGGTGGGTCAGCGGGCTTGTCCCTCGCCACTCTCTTTATGGACGGGGACATTATCCTTTTCGGCACGATTTCGGGCAAGGGCCAAGTGAAACGACCCCCTACTCTTTTTCTTTCTTTCGAAATAGAGACCCGACTTTTCGGCCAAAGGAAGCGAAGTCCCCGCCAATGCGACGATAATCGAACGGCAATGCGAGCGGAATGCCCATCAAAGCCACGCCCAAATAAAGGTATGGCATAACCCAAATCACGGGGACGAACAGCAATTGGTCCCCGTAGTAATACGTTTGCAAATAAGGGATCGTGTAGGGGTAAAGCCAGGATAAAGCCGCGTCCTTATCTGGGCCGGGGCCATACGCCATCGATTGGTTCGCCGTTCCGTTGTGGGGGCCATATCGATTAAACAAACCATCCGGCCCAATGAACTCATGGGGAAACCAGGGGTGCTTCACCACCATGCCGAAGAACATACCGTTAAGGACCGTGACGGTAAGAAGCGCGGTGAACATCAGCGGAACCGCCCAAAGGCGTCGATAATTTAGCGTATGCACCTTGCCCACCAACATCCACACAGGGGCAAAAACAATGAGGGCGTGCACTAAGTAATACCGAATTGTCTCTATTAAATACGTCGTGTCTGCGAACGTCTTAGTCGACTCTGCGGAAACGATCGGCGTGGGGAAAACCACCATCGCAAGAAGCCCGGCAAGCACGCCGCCATAATACAAGTAGTCCTTCCAATACGCGTTGCCAAAATGGAACACGAACGGCGCGATGACGACGTAGACCGCGCAGACATTGGGAAGGGCGATGACCACCGCGCTATCGGGGACGCCTTGCCAATAATATGGGGTGAACACCATCAAGAAATGGATCGCAAAGCTAATCCATAACGTCACCGACACCAGAATCTTGGTGAACTTCTGCCCTAGTTTCACGCAAAGGATGGAACCAATGACGGTGAAAAGCACGGTCAAAACAAGCGGAAGGAAGTAAAAGAAGTTCCCATATTGAACGTTCAGAGCGAAATCGAGAACCACGGGCATATACCTATATTAATGGTTCCCGCAAAGAATGCACGAAGTGGCGATACATAGAGGATACGTGCATCGTTTTCCTTTGGCGCGCCCCTGCTTAGGCGTTGTCCGCGACACGAATTTTACATAAAATCAATTTATGGATTTCATCTCGCTTGAGTTACTACAAAGCCTCCCCGTCCCCGACCAGACCAAGATCAAGGTAGGCATCATCGAAACCAACGACCTCTCGATGATTCCCCCTTCCTATCTTCCTCCCGTCCACTCGAGGGACTATTACTTCGTTTCCTATTCCCACAGAGACTACAAACTCGTCTACCGCGACATCTTTGCCTTACAGGAAAACGGGCTGAATCTTTGGTATGACCGCGGCATCCCCGCGGGCAGGGATTGGCGCGACGTCGCGAACAAATTCATGGGACCCGCCGTATGCCGTGGCGTTTTGTTCTACGTATCCGAGACCTCCCTTCTTTCCGACGCCGTCTTTGACGAACTCGAATACGCCAAGAACCATGGCAAAGCCATTTTCTCCCTGAACCTTCCGATGACTTCCGACTACACCCACAAAGGGCAAAGCGTCAAAGGCAAGGTCTTCGGGGCCTGCGAGATGGTCGATATCCTTCTCGAAAACGGCGTTGCCATCGACCCAGAGCGTGCCGAATTCATTAAATCCTGTTTCCCGCCTTCCGTATTGTTTTTGCCCGTCAGCATGGACGCCAAACAACGATATGAGAAAATCAGCTCCTCCACCATGGAGTTACCCAAGATTTGGACCTCATATAAGGAAAAGGGATGGTATTACGCGGACTACCCCACCGATCCGATGATCGAATCCATCGAACTGGAGGATTTGGATGCTTTCAAAACAAAACCCAACGCGAAGACAGCGATGGGACGCTGCGCCTTCTCCAATTGCGCCAACCTGCTTTCCGCCCACGTCGCCGCCCATTCGCTCAACGACTACGCCTTCTATCACTGCGCCAACTTGCGCTCGTTCAAAAACACGCCCAACGCCAATAGCGATAAGATCCTCTGTTGGGACGCGGTGTTCATGTGCTGCACCAATTTGGTGGACATCGACATCGCGCAGTTCGACTACATCGGCGATGAGGCATTCTCCACCTGCGAAGGGCTTGAGGAAATCCATATTGAGGCCGAGCACGTCGGCAACAGCGCATTCTACCGTTGCCATAACCTCAAACGGGTCCACATCGGCCCCAAAGTCGCGTTCATCGGCAAGGCCGCGTTCGACCGTTGCTATGCCCTGCAATGGTTTGAGGTGGATCCGAATAACGCCCACTTCTATTCCAAAAACGGATTCCTTTACCAGCGTCAGGAAAGTGGCGAAGACATCCTTCTTTACGAAGTTCCCTATAACAAAAAACACTAAAATCAGCGCAAAACCAGGCGAAAAAGAAAGCGGCGTTCATTGCAAAGCGCCGCTATTTTCATAATTGTTAGAATGGCAGATCGCTTGGATTGGCAAGGCGTTCTCCGCCAACGCTTAAACTACGGAACAGTTGCTCACGCTCATCCAAACTCCAACTCAATGACAGCGAATGACCAGGCTCCTCCGGCTGGACGATTTCCGAAAGAAGTTCAACCCCTTCCGGAAGTTTCGTCTGCTTACAGGTTAGCATCGCCTTGTTGATGCGGGTGATGATCAGGGCGTTGCATCCATCGCGGCTATCAAAGACGGGGTTCCCCTCCTCCACGGTAATGGAGGAAATGTCGGGACCATATCCAAACGCGTCTCGCGCAACGTAAGTCACGGATGCGGGTAAGACCAATTCTCCCGCGTTGGAAACCCTGGAGAAGGCGCTTCCGCCGATGGCTTTCAGCCCCTCCTTCATCTTGGTTTCCGCGCAAGCCCAAAGAAGTTTATGCTCGCGGGTGGATACGATGCCGTTTTCGGCGTCCACGCTGTTGTAATACGGGTTCTTGGCATCGATGGTGACGCGCTTCGTGGCGCGGGCGTCGAACGAATTCTCGGCAAGCTTGGCGACGGTGAAGGGGATATGGATCTCCTCCAAAGGAACGTATAGGAAGGCGCAGGGGGAAATCCGCTCCGTCTTTTCGTCGATGCTCGATCCTGCGCAACCAAGTTGCAGCGTCCCTTGGTCGGGACCGTAAATCGTCTCGTTGCGTGAAGAAAACCATGGATTTCCTTCCTTCACGGAAAGATGCTTTAAGCTTGGGCAGTTGCCGAAGGCGCTACGCGAGATCTCTTTCACGGTGGAGGGTATGGAAACCGACGTGAGCAATGGGCTACCGTCGAATGCTTTATCCCCAATCATGAAGAGCCCTTCGTTCAAAACGATTTCCTTAAGGTTGGTCCCCGCAAAGGCGGAACCGGCGATCCGTTCAAGGCTCTTGGGGAAGGCGATGGAGGAAATCGCCTTGCACCCCGCAAAGGCGGAATCCCCGATGATCGTGGTTCCTTCGGGAATGCTTCCCTTTTCGGAACCAAGAATCAATTTGCTTCCGAAGCAAAGAACGTTGCTGCCATTGCCATCGTGGTATATGGGGTTGCCTTTTTCCACGATGATCTCTCGCGCAGGGTTAGCGATTCCTTCAAAGGAATTCGAACGCGCGACGTCAAGGTCCCACTCCTTATAAACGTAGAGAGACTGCAAGGGGCAGGAATTGAATACCTTCGCGCCGATATACCGCACGCCCCGCGGCAAGGCGGCTTTCCGCAAGGACAAACATCCGGAGAAGGCGGAGGCATCCACGCTTTGAAGCGATTCTGGGAACTGAAGTTCCCTAAGGCTTGCGCAATCCACGAACGCGTGATGTCCAATGCTCTCCAATTGATTGCCGAAGGACACTTCCTCCAGCTTTTCACAAGAGGCAAACGCGGAAGGGGCGATGGTCTTCAACGAAGAAGGCAACGATACGCTACGAAGGTTTTCGCATCCCGAGAAAGCGTCCGAATGGATAGACGTGACGCCCTCGGGGACCTTAAGCTCCGTGATGCTTTCGTTATGGGAATAGGTCAACGAAGAAATGGCTTTGGTTCCTTCGGGCACTTCGTTTCCGCAGGCAACGAGCAATAGACCGTTTTCGTCCTGGATCAGATAACGTCCGTCGACGTCATGGTAGAAGGAAACGATGCCCGGTTCCACTTTGATGGACTTTAGTTGGCCCCACGCGAACACCGCGCGGCCAAACTTCTGCACGCTAGGGGGAATGACGACTTCGGGGATCGCCGTCTCAAAGAAGGCGAAATTGCCGATCTCCTTCACCGTTTCGGGCAAAACGCAGGACGCCAACTTTTTGCATCCCGCGAAGGCCAGGGAGCCGATTTTCTCCAAAGAAGAAGGCAAAACGACTTCCTCCAGGTTGGCGCAGTCATAGAACGCACGTTCACCGATTAGGCGGACGCTGGAAGGAATGCGGATGGATTTGAGGTTGCTACATCCCTGGAATGCGCGGTCTTGGATGACCTCAATACCCTCGGGAAGAACGACTTCCTCCAAGTTGACGCACCCTTCGAACATCGACCCAAGATGCCACTGGGCCGGAATGAGCCGATCATCGTAGAAACCCTTATCCCCATATGATGGGAAGACAAAGCGCTTCAGGCTCACGCAATGGGCGAGAGAAAGGACGTAACCGGAAATGAGACCTGGCAACTCCTCGGGGAATACCACCTCTTCCAGATTCCGAAGGTTCCGAAGTTGTGGGAAGGATTGAAGGGTGGAAGGCAAGACCAAACGTTTGATGTCGGCGCCGGAGATGAAGCATTTGGGATGGAGGCCCAACACGCCTTCGGGAATCGTCTCGACCCCGTGGACGGCGAAGACGACTTGTTTGTTACGCCGTTCGATCAACAGGTTGTTGTTGTTGGGCAGATAGGACGGATGCTCGCCTTCGAAAACGATTTTCCGCAGACTCACGCAACCCGTGAATAGCTTTGGATCTAAGGAGATGGAGAAGTTGCCCAACGAAATCTCGGTGAGAGCACGACAATTCTGGAACGTCTGCCCCCCGATGGAAGCAAGGGAAGAAGGAATGCGGACGGAAGCGAGGCTCTGGCAATTGGAAAAACACTCGCCGCCGATGGACACGAGCGAATCGTAGAGGTTGAATTCCTCCAACCGCTCCATGCCATAGCAGGCTTTGTCTCCTAGGCGTTGCAACTCGGGGAACCACATCTTCTCCACGTTATCGCAGCCCATGAAGGCGCGGGCGCCGATAACCGTGACGTGCAATCCTTCCACCGCCCCCTTTAAGCCATGGCAATCCGCGAAGGCGCCAGGGGCGATGGTGATCACGCCGCTTGGAATGAAACTCTTCGCGCAGCCAAAAAGCAGCACGGTGTGTTTCTTCCGAATCAAGGCGTTGCAGCCATCGCGGCTATCGTAAATGGTATTTAACGGGTCCACTTCGAACCGCGTGATGGAATTTTGGCATCCTGCAAAGGCAAAGGGGCGGATTTCACGCACGCCAGCGGGGATGCGCACTTCACGAAGGTGAGTGTTGGCAAAGGCGCGGTAGCCGATGAACTCCACCGTCTCGGGAATGGCGAAACTCTCCAAAGAAGAAGCGCCGGCGAACACACGCTCGCCAATGTGGGTGATGGGTCCTTGGCATTGAACCGAGGCGAGGCGGAAGCACCCTTCGAACAAAGAGGCGGCCAAGAAGGTGATCCCTTTGGGCAAAACAATTTCCTTTAAACTCACGCAATCCATGAAAGCCTGCTTGGAAAGAAGGGTTAAGGATTCAGGCAGCGTGACTTTTTCAAGCAACGGGTTGCTGGAAAAGGCGTTCGCCCCAATGGATGTCACGCCCTCGGGCACGACGATGGAACGCAAAGCGCGACCGCGGAAAGCGCCAGGACCAATGGCTTTGGCTTTCGACGGAATCTTGTCCACGCCAGGGAGAGGGAAGACGAGGGTTTTGCTATGGCGCTCCAAAAGGCACCGATCCACTACTTCGTATTCGAGATTATCGGGGCTGACGATGAGTTCCCTCAACGCTTCGCACGAACCGAAGGCGTCGACGGGAATGCTCACGAGGCTTTTGCCCACCGTTACTTTCCGCAAATGGTGGCAGCCATAGAAGACACGGTCATCCATGCCAAGCAGTTTTTCGGGAAGAGCCACCTCACGCAAACTATGGCAAGCCTCAAACACGGAGGCGCCCAGACGTTCCAACGAATCGGGAAGGTTGATTTCCTTAAGGTTGACGCAACGTTCGAAGCAATAAAGGTCGATAGAAGTTAACGTTTGCGGGAGGCGCACTTCCTTAAGGGAGGGACATTCCTTAAACGCATGGGCCAGCGTGACGATGGCGGTTTGGCTTAAATCCACGGATTCCAATGAATCGCAGTCGCGGAAGGCCCCGGAACCAAGTTCTTTTAACGTCGCAGGGAAGGAAATCCTACGGAGTTTGGGGCAATCCCTAAACGCCAACATACCCACGGATTGAAGGGATTCCGACATCACCACTTCCTCTAGCTCGGGGCAAGTGGAGAACGCATCATTGCCGATGTTTTTCAGACGTTTGTTCAAAATTACCTTGCGGACGGAAGAACGCTCGAAGGCGCCTTTGGCGATGCTATGGACGAAATCGGGGATGCGGACTTCTTTCTCTTTCCCAATGTATTTCTCGATTTCGATCCCATCGCGCATGATGAGTTTGTCCGTCACGCCACTGACGATGTTGGCGTGGATGTTCATCTTGAACTGATTGGCGTATTCCTCCCAACCCGTGATCTGCTCCGCGGTATGGGAAACATGGCGCTCCTTGGCCTCTTTGGGAACGAAGTCATAGGTAACGCCATAACGGTTGACATGCTTCTTTTGGAAACGGGCGAAGGAAACGGGCGAGTTATACGCCAAATAGGCCACGCGCGAATTGATTTCGTTCACCAGCCCTTGGCATCCGCCATCGTATCTCCGGTTCTTCTCGATGAGGAAAAGGAGGAAAAGGATATAACGTTTGGAGATGGTGACTTTGTTGTCGACTTCGTTTTTCTTGGAAAGGTTCAGCCCAAGGAAGGAGATGGAATTGTGTTTCTCTAGCGACAAGCTGACCCGGGAGGTCTTCTTCTCGTTCAGGGAAAGGCCAAATTCGCCCAATAACGCGACGGTCTCCTCGAATAGGGCATCCAAGGTTTCTTTCCCCTCTTCCTCGCTGGAAAGAAGGATGTCGTCGCAATAACGGGAATAATGAAGTCTGGGGTTGTTCCGGATTTTTTGTTCCATCGCCTCGTCGAACTTACCCATATAGAAATCGCTTAATGCGGGGGAAGTCACAAAGCCAATGCTCAAGGCGTCTTTATAAAAGCATCCTTGGAGCAACCCTTTCCAAAGAGGGTTGAACCGCTCGCCGTAATGGGCAAAGAAAAGCTCGGGGGAGATACTTTCGAAAAAGTGATGGATGTCCAACTTGATGAAATGGGTGGAACGAAGGTGATCCGTAAGGGCATCGCGGCAGCAAATGGATTTATGGTAGGCGAACGAATGGGGATTCCGCGCAGCGAAATTCACCATAAAGGCCTCGAGCAACTGCTCGTGATCCCTCCTCAACCGCATACCAAAATCACTGGCCTTGTTGTAGGTCAAAATGCTACGAGTGCGGGTTTTCTCCCGAATCTCGAAGCTATATACGTAGCGGTCTGGACTGTCAATGAAGCCCTCCAAACGGGATTTCAGACGCACCAACGGATCCGTTGGTTTTTTGGGAGCATAATGACCAGCCATACGCACTCTTCCTTTAAAAAAAGGTGGTTACTATGGAAACAGAACCCAACCTCTAAGCGGTAGGACGTACCGAAGACGCTTGCTGAGGCTTTCAATTAAGAAATGCTAACCACCAAAGAAAGTATAGCGCAAGGCGCTGGCACGCGTGAAGGTTTTTTCCTGACAAAGCGAATCCCCTTTGGCGCAAAATATGGCAAAAAGAGCGTTTTTCTTCGCAAATCGGCGCGAAATGCGCAATTAAACCTTGCGTAAAACGAATAACCTTCGGGTCTCTTTTGCCTCGCCCGGCCAAGCGAAATAATCCAATGACTCCACGACGAAATGGCCATCAAACCGCTGTTTCCACTCATCATCTTGGAGTGCCACCAGACGCAACACGCCCTGAGAGTAGACGTTGCGTCCTCGCACTTCGAATCCCCGCTTAGCCATCGTTTCAGGGTCCATGTAAAAATTAAAGGAGAAGACTACGCGGGCCCCACTTTTGCATACCCGGGCGCACTCCTCGATGATCTTTTCGGCCATCTCTAACGGAACGACGTCAAGCACGTTGGAACTGAAGAGCCCATCAAAGGTATCCGACTCCACGCCGCAAAGCCAATCCGGAGAGATGACCTCCCCTTCGATTCGATCCGCGCAGGAGAAGGCGGTAGCCGTCTTTTGTAGCAAGGTAATCGCGTTGGGAGACACGTCGACGGAAGTGATGTCCTTGGCACCGCTACGAGCCATGATAATCGATGCCCAGCCATTGCCACACCCATAATCCAAAACGCGCTTACAATCGCGAAACCCTTTTAAGGCCTCGGCAAGTTTCGGAGAGGGGGCCAACTCCTCGGGGTTTTCCAAAGGAAAGGCCTGCTCGAAGCCATCGTCTTGGAATGCCGCGTCCCAAAACGCGGCCAACGTTTCGTAGTCCTTATTCATAAAGAACCTGGAGCTTTTCTAATTCCTCAGGGTACTTCTTCGGTTCCTTGAAGACCAACACCTCGGCCTCGGGGAAATGCTTTTGGATCCAAGACGTCGCCTTTCCCGCTTTACCGCTGCCAGAGCACAAAAGGAAAACGACCTTTTTGCCCTTCAAGTCCAAACGGGCCAAAAGCCCATTGATGGGGCAAGACAAACGATCGTTCCAGATCGGCCCTCCGATGAAGACGCGATCATATCCGGAGAGGTCGTCATCGAATACCGAAAGCTTCGACTTCACGCCTAGCCCGGCCAAAAAGCCACCCGTCATGACGCTCCAAAAGAAGGACTTGGGTAACTCTTTCAACGGGCGGACTTTTCGCGTCTCCACCCCTGTTTCTTCTAGTTTCTTCGCCACCACCTCGGTCGAACCGGTGTGGCTGTAATAAAGGAAAACGTCGCGCATCGTATCGGCCATTTATTTCGCGAACGAAGATTTTAAGGGACACGTGCAATTGAAAACCAAATGCCCTTCCTGGGATTCCTTGTCGGTGCAGAAGTAGCCATTGCGAATGAATTGGAAGTGGTCTAGTGGCTTAGTGGAGGCCAAACTACCTTCCACGAAACCTTCGCATTTGTTCCAGGAGTTCGGGTTAAGACGCTCCAAGAAGGAAAGGCCCTTGGTCTCTTCCGTCTCATCGAAGATCAGCGGCTCATAGAGGTTAAACGTCGCGGGCAAGGCGGTGCTTGCTTCCACATAGTGGATCGTTCCGTTCGGTTTACGGCCTTCGAAGGAATTGCCCGAACGGGTTTCGGGGTCATAGGTGCAATGCACCAAGACGATGTTCCCCTCTTCGTCTTTTTCCACGCTTTCGGCGCGGACAAAGTAGGCGTTCATCAAACGGACTTCCTCGCCAAGGCAAAGCCTCTTCCACTTCTTGTTGGGTTTCACCTCGATGAAGTCTTCCCGCTCAATGTAGATTTCCCGTCCAAAGGCAATCTCGCGGGTGCCGAGTTCCTCGTTTTCGACGTTATTGGGCGCGGGCAGGTATTCAACCTTGCCTTCCGGATAGTTATCGATGACCAACTTCAACGGATGAAGGACCGCCATTGGGCGCTTGGCCTTGAGCTTTTGGTCTTCGCGGAGGAAATGGTCGAGGTTATCCGCTTCCGTCGTGGAGTTGATACGGGACAAACCGGTGTAAAGGATGAAGGCCTTAATGGCTTCCGCGGTGAACCCACGGCGCTTCAAGCCCACCAAAGTCGGCATACGCGGATCGTCATAGCCGGTAACGTAATGACCTTCCACCAATTGACGGAGGTAGCGTTTGCTCATGATCGTGTTGGTGATGTTGAGACGGCCCCACTCATACTGATGCGGGACGTGCTCCATCTCACACTTCTCGATGAACCAATCGTACAAAGGACGATGGTTATCGTATTCCAACGAGCAGAGGGAATGAGTCACCCCTTCGAAAGAGTCCTGAAGGGGGTGGGCGAAGTCATACATGGGGTAAATGCACCACTTGTTCCCCTGACGGTGATGAGGGACGTGCAAAATGCGGTACATGACGGGGTCGCGCATATTGATGTTGCTGGAAGACATGTCGATCTTGGCGCGTAGCGTCTTTTCGCCATTGCCGAATTCGCCCTTGCGCATCCTCTCGAATAAATCAAGGTTCTCCTCGACACTACGGTTACGCCACGGGGATTCCTTGCCCGGCTCGGTCAAAGTGCCACGGTATTCGGTCGTCTCTTCCGGAGAAAGATCATCCACATAGGCAAGGCCCTTCTTGATGAGGAGAACGGCCTTCTCGTAGGTCTTCTCGAAATAGTCGCTGCCGAAGAAAACGTTTTTCGGCGTATAACCGAGCCACTTCAGATCCTCGAGGATCGCGCCAACGTATTCCGCCCCTTCATTGACGGGGTTGGTGTCATCGAAGCGGAGATTGGTATATCCGCCAAAAGCCTGAGCCAATTCGAAGTCGTTGACGATGGCGCGGGCGTGGCCGATATGCAAATAGGCGTTGGGCTCGGGAGGGAAGCGGGTGACGATCTGCTTGACGCGCCCTTCCTCCAAGTCCTTCTCCATGATGGTTTTGATAAAATTATTGATTTCTTCCATGGCTTTCTTCCTTACAACGCAACTATTCTATCTTTCCCGCTCGCGTTAGAAAACACACGAACACACGGAATTGCGCCTTCGCGCGTATGACGTGTAAAGGTGACTAGGAATAAAGCGCCCTTTGGACTATCATAAGAATTGATGTTTACGACGATTGACCAAAAAATAGCCGAGATCTTCAATTCCTGGCAAATCAATGGTTGGCCCATCGGAAATTTCGTGTTGACCATCATCTCGCTTTTCCTTGCCTTGTTGCTATGCGGCGCCATCGGTTTGGAACGTGAGATCCGCGGACGCAGCGCCGGCCTTCGTACGCACCTACTCGTTGGCATGGGTAGCTGCATCGTCATGGTCATCTCCATCTATGGCTTTCCCAATCAGGAAGGCGTCACCCGCGACGTGGCCCGTTTGGCGGCCCAAGTCATCTCGGGCGTCGGCTTCCTTGGCGCAGGCGCCATCATCTACCGCAACGCCGGGACCAAAGGCCTCACCACCGCCGGGACCATTTGGCTCTCCATGGCCATCGGCTTGGCCTGTGGCTCGATGAACTTCATCTTGGCCATCTCCGCCACCGTGATCGTCATGGGCGTGTTGCTTGGCCTCCGCAAATTCGAACAACGCCTCGCCTTACGCAATCCCACCCTCGTCCTCATCGGTCCCAGCAATGTCCCCATGGTCTCCAAAATCTTGGAGATTTGCGAAAAATACGAATGCATCGCCAGCAACCTTTTCACCGAAAAAGTCGTCGATGCGGGTGAAGACCAAGTGCAGATCACCTTCCGTGCCCTCGCGAAAAAAGGCACCTTCAAGTACGCGGAATTCCTAGAGGAGATGCGTCAAGAAAGCGGCGCCTACCGCGTACAAGTCCTCTACCACCACTAAGGCAATCCTCACGGGGCAGGCGCCCCGTTTTCTTTTTCATCTTAGAGCAAGCGAACCTTTGGTTTCATATATTGTTAATTTATATTAACTTTTGGTGTAATATCCTTTGGTGGCTCATTGCAATGGCCACTTCGAACACATAAGGAGCTACTCATGAACAAATACATCTTAGGAATCGACGGCATGCGCTGTGGCATGTGCGAAATGCATGTGGAGGAAGCCGTCGCCAAAGCGGTGCCCGTCAAGAAGGCGAAAGCCTCCCACATCAAAAACCAACTGATCGTCATCACCGAAAGGGAAATGTCCCAAATGGATTTCGAAAACGTCTTTGCCCCCACGGGATATCGCGTCACTTCCTTCCAAAAGACGGAGGCCGTCAAGAGACTGTTCGGCTGGAGGTAACCCATGCCCGATTACGCGTATCCGTTAATAGGCATACCGCTGATCTTCCTTTGCACCACCCTCGGCGCGCTTTCCGTATTCCTTTTCAAAGGCAAGGAAATATCCCCAAAGCTAGGGAAAGCCTTCACGGGCTTTGCCGCCGGGGTCATGCTTTCCGCCTCGTTCTTCTCACTGATCAAACCAGCATTGGAAACCGAGGTAAGCTATATGGCAAGCTGGCTCGTCGTCACCATATCCATACTTCTTGGCGCCCTATTCCTTTGGGGCATCGATAAACTCGTCCCCCACTTCCATACAAAAGAAAACCAAGACGAAGGACTCCCAGCCAAAACCTTACCCAAAACGTCCAAGATGTTTCTGGCGGTGACCATCCATAACGTCCCCGAAGGGCTATCGGTCGGCATTGGTTTCGGCGTAGCCTTCGCGACGCAGAATAACGCGGCCCTTTTACTGGGGGCATTGCTCCTTTCCATTGGCATTGGGCTACAGAACATTCCCGAAGGGGCTGTCGTTTCCTTACCAGTCAAAAGTGAGACGGGTTCCTCGGGAAAGGCGTTCTTATTCGGCATGCTTTCCGGAGCCGTCGAGCCCATCGCCGCGGTGATCGGCTTGTTCCTGGCCATGCAGATCCAAGGGATCATGCCTTGGGCCTTGGCCTTCGCGGCAGGATGCATGATCTACGTCGTGGCGGAAGAGATGATTCCGGAGATGACCAGCCAAGGGCACGACCATTTTGGTGTTTGGTCCTTCGTCCTCGGTTTCGTGATCATGCTCGCCTTGGATTGCCTTTCTTTCTAAACGATAGGTTAGAATGCTCCTAACATGGGAAGCGTTGTTTTGTCTGGCGTCAGCGGAGGCATGGGAAGCGCCCTCGCCCGAAAGCTCACCCTAGAACGCATCTTTGCAGCCCTTCCCGACTCGGCCTTTGACATTTATTAAAAGGCGTTATTGAAATAACAACGCGACCACGACGAGAATCTGCTTTTTGGACAGCGAATCCGTTACTTCGTATTTTTTGGACGAATCGTAAAGGGTGATGTAACTACCGCTGACGGAGGCATAGAAACCGCCGAACACCTTGTTGATGTTGCTTCCGCTATATTCGTAGAGGTACCCGCCAAAAGCGTCCCGGATTTGATTCCCCCGTATCTCGTAACGGATGCCATACCCCTCTTGCATGACAACGTCGCCCTCAATCCGGTAATAGGTGTTGCTGCGCATGTCCAAGATGCGCGGTCCCTCGACGCGAAGCAAAGGGCCGTAGCCCACCAATTTGACGTAGGCCGTGGAATAGGAAACCCTTGAGGAATGACTGTAAGAACTTTGGGGAATTGGTTCATACGAAACCTCATCCTCCACATCTTCTTGCTCTGGTTCTTCTTCCGGTTCAGCATCTGGTTCGGGCTCTGGTTCAGGCTCAGGCTCGGCAGAAAGCGCACTCGCCTTTTCTACTTGGACTGGCTCAGCCACTTTCTCTTCCGCTTTCTGTTCTTTCTCCGCGGGCACGGATTCCACGTTTTTTGCCTTCTTCTTGTCGAAGACGTAAACGGAAATGGCTAACGATAAGGCAAAGATCAACGCGACGATGCCCGTGACGAGCAATATCAAGGCGGGAACGGAAAGCCCATTGCCATGGTTGTGGTGATAGATAAGCAAATACGCGCCATAGACGGTGCCCACGATCCCGAAGACCCCAATGATCCAACCAAGGTGTTGCTTTCTCATAGGAAGATGAACCGCCTAACGCAAATCTTTATTTGGTGGTTTTGAGACAAATCCCCGGACGGATGCCATTGGCGTCCCATTCCGTGGAGTCAAACCCAATGCCGCCGACGTCATTCACGACCCAAACCGTGTACTCTCCGTTTTTCAACGTGTCCGGCGAACGCGTCCAATAGCTTCCCGCGTAAGGGTAATATTTCACACGGTAAACGGCGCCGCGGGCCTTCGCCCAATCCGTGGGTATGCATTCCCGGGAGTCGTCGCTGTTGGAGTGGGACGGGAACCCATAGTCCGTGTTGACGAAGTCTTGGTAGGACCCAAGGAAAACCGCGTCTTCGGTGTCGTTGCAATAGAAGGAGTTCGCCGGGCTATTGGTGGTTTCTGGGCTATTGTCGACTGTTTTCGTCTTCACATAGTCATCGCCTAAGCCGAAGGCCGAACGGACGAAGTTATCGTTGCCATAGTCTCCCGCGCTATAGTCGCTTCCGTCATATCCGTTAAGCCACGCGCGAATGTCGCTATACTGGTAATTGTTTGGATAAACCCACCAGTTGTCGATGATCCTTTTTTCCTGGGAATTGTAGTAACAGCCCGCGTCAATGATGTCAGACGCCATCAAGAAGCACTCGCCGTTAGTGTTGGACAGCACGTCCCATTGAAGGGGTTCGCATTTAAACCAATAGGTCGTGCCCGCCACGATGGTCGTACGGTCTTTGAACTGATAGTTGCTCTTATAAGGCTTCGCCACCGTCTTCGCGTAATAGTCACCATCATACAGGTAATAGCCGTTGGCCTCGGGCGTCTTTAGTTTGCCTAACGCGGCCAACATCGTCTCGTCGCTGACGTACTTGTTGGGATATAGCCCATACGTGACCGTCTTTTGGTCGCTAGAGAAAGATGGGATCATGCCATGGTTCACCGCGTATTCTTCGTCAAAGGCGAATTTCGCCACCAAGGCGTAATCGTTCGTCGGCATGGTGAACGTATAGGTCGCCTCGCCGCTGACTTTCGTGGTCTTGTTGTACCAACCGCCGAATTTATAGCCTAGGGCCGGAGTCGCCTTCACCGTGATCAACTCCCCGGAATAGCCTTCCCCGGACACGATGCCCACGGTGCCTTTGGACGTGTCTTCGCTGGTGACGGAAAGGGTATTCTTCACCGCCTTCCACCGCGCGTTCAAATAGATGTCCCCCGTCGTCTCTGGGGTGATTTCCGTGATCTGGACGCCACTGCTCCAGAACCAGCCTTCAAACGAATACCCGGTCTTGGTCGCCGGATAAAACGTGAAGGACGTGCCCACGCGATACTTAGAAGGATTGTTCGGGGAGTTCGTCCCGCCGTTAAGGGTGTAAATGAGCTTATAGAACACCTTTGTCCGCTCGAATTGGGCGACGTAGGTTTGGTCCTTGTTCGCCGCATAGATCGATGGGTACCAGTCCTTGAAGGAATAGGCGTATTCCTCGTCCTCGGGCTTGGTGGGCCTATCCCCATCGTAAGTGGGCATCGTCCCGGCCTTGACGTTCTCATCTTTTTCCAAAACCTTGCCGTCATAATTGGTCCACGTGATGGTGTAGGTCTTTTCCGTTTGGGAACCATTCCCGGTGGAGGAAGAGGTTTCCGATGACGCCACGCTGGAGCTGGAAGAGCCCGTTTGCGACGTCACCGAGGCTTCCGACGTCGTCGCGCTGGAACTTGAATTCGTTTTCCCTCCCCCGCTAGAACAAGCGGACAAAGCCAAAACGAGAACGGACAGGGATAGGCATACTGGTTTGGAAAACAATCGCATACGAGACTCCCAGGAAAATAATAACGGCCGTTATTAAGATAATTCATTTGCCTCATCGGGCACAAGCAAGCGTCCATGCCCGTATCCTTTTTTTGTCCATTCTCTATCGCCGAAGGGGGATAATATTCGTATGAGTTCCAAAGCGTTCATTGAAAAAGAAGTCCTTAAGAAACTTAAGAAGAGAAGAAGCGATTTCCCGCCCTCCCTATGGAAAAACAGGGAATTCGCCCTAAAAGCCGTCAAGATGGATTCCGACGCTTTGGAATACGTCTGTGAGGAATTCCAAAACGACAAACAAATCGTGCGGGAAGCCCTAAAACATGGCAATTTCCCAGGTTGCATGTCCGGCGAATTGCTCCACGACAAGAAGTTCGCGTTATCCACCATCAAATATTGCGCGGACTGGTTTTACGTTTACCCCGAGGAAATCCGGTTTGATTATGACGTGGCGTTAGAAGCCGTCTCCCACGGTGGGTCCGCCATCCAATTCATCTCCGACGAGCTAAGAAACAACCGCGATATCGTCTGGGCTTCCGTGAAGCACGATGGCTCTTCCCTGTTCCTTCACGGTCTAGAAAAATACCTTGATGACCATGACATGTGCCTCTTGGCCATGAAAACCGCGGGCATGTACTTTGAGGAGCTCAAGCAGGAGTTCCGCTTTGACCGTGAGATCACTCTGACCGCCGTGAGCAACTATCACGCCGCGCTCCCCTACACCTCCGATGAACTAAAAGACGACAAGGAAGTGGTATTGGCCTCCGTCCAAGGCGAATGGACCCACTTCAACTTCGCCGCCGCCAGCGAACGGCTAAGGAACGACAAGGAAGTGGTCCTTGCCGCGGTGACCCACGATGGCTATTCCATCGCCGACGCTTCCGAGGAAATGAAAAAAGACCCCGAGGTCATCCTGGCCGCGATGAAGACCAGTCCCCTCGCCTTCAATCTTTTGCCCGAGGAGCTCAAAAACGATCCGGAAGTCCTCAAAACCTTCCATGAATGCCACCCCGAAAACGAAATCGTCGACGGGGTTGCCCAGCACATCATCTACAACCCCAATAGTAAGAAGAAAAAGAAACGCTAACGGGTATTTAATTGCATATTTTTACCACAAAAGTATGCAATTAAACTTCCACACCCCGCAGAAAGAAAACCCCCGGCCCTAGCCGAGGGAATCCTTTTGGCTTTGTCTTTTGAGCCTATTTCCCGAGGTTATTGAGGAACGTGTTCAGCGCGTCAAGATTATACCAAGAAGCGCTGTCAAGCTCATGGTCTAAGGGCACGCCCGCGTCAATGTGGGCGAAGGAATCGCCGACCTTATAAAGGGTGCGCTGGGGCGAGGAGATGTTATACACCGAGCCACAGCCATCCGAGAATGCGCCGACCGAGCACGCGCCGCCACCCGACTTCTTGCCGATGATCTTCACGCCGGCGCTTTTGGCCACCGCGGGCAAGAAGGAGGCACAAGAGAAGGAGAAGTCGCTGGTGAGCACGTAGAAGGTGTATTTCCCTTCGTAGGAGTCCCCTTCCCCACCGTAGATTTGGTCGTGGTTGAGGTCCACCGCGTAATGGAATTCCTTCTTCACGCCCATGGCGATATCTTCCGAATAGATGGTCGGGTCTTTGCTGAAATGCGCCGCGATATAGGGAATGACCATGACCGAACCCCCGCCATTGCAGGTGAGGTCGATGACCACGTTTTTGATGTCCTTGTTTTTGCCGATGCGGTAGAAGGAGGCGTCGAAGGCGGCCGGGATGTCCCCGTTGGCGATGTAGCTTAAGGGGTCTAGCGTCTCCATATCCTCGGGCTTGACGTTGGCCACGATCGTGCCCGGGGCGTCGAACCCGTCGAAGCGGATCACCGCGGTGTTGCCCTTGGTGAAATAGCCCTGCAGGTTGGTTCCTTCGGGGGCGCCCATCGTCTTTTCGCGAAGCGCCATGTATTCAGCGCGCTTTTGCCCTAAGGTTTTGAAACGATTGCCAAGGGTCTCCCCGGCGAGTTTTTGCCCATCGCTTTTGGTCTTGCCCGAGAAGATGGAGGGCAAGGAATATTGCGTATGCCCATCGTCGATATGCGTCATAAGCAACGTGGCCAAAGCCTTGTTATAGGTGTCGTTATCCAAACTATGAAGGCCATCTTTCAAGCCTTTGGAGGAAGCATAGGCGTCGAAGTCCTGATAACCCGCGACGTCCTTCAGGCCATAGTAATGGTCGAATTGGAAACGGAGCAGGTCATAGGTGAAGTCCGCCATCTGTTTGGAACGGTTGCTCTTGTAGAAACCTTCCTTCAGCGGGATCTTCTGCGTCCCTTTGGGAACGGAAATAGTTTGATTGGTGTTGGGATCGACCATGGAATAGGTGACGTTCACGAGCAAGGCGTCTTCTTTCTTTTGCCACGCGTAGCTCACGTTCACGCCGTCGATGGGTTCTTCTTTCCCCGCCTCTTTGGGGCTAGAGGCGGTCAACAATTTCCCTTTGCCGTCTTTGGTCAAGGAGAGGATGCGGTAAATGGTCTTGTCCTCTTTGGTCACCGGATAGGCGTAGCGGTAGCTTTCCTCCCCGACGGGGTCATAGGCGACCGCGTCCACCCCTTCTAGGGCCATGAAGCGGTCCTTGGTGGCGTAGAAGCTAGCGTTGATGACGGAAATGGTGCCCGAGGCAAGGACGCCGGAAAGGTAATAGTCGAGGCCGTTATAGGCTAAGTCGTTGCCGATCCAGCGGTAATAGGTGTTGGCAAGAAACGCCGTCGGGACGTAGCAATGGCCATCGTTCTCGACGATGTCGATGTTGTATTTGGAAAGCTCGTAGACCTCTTTCTTCCTTTCCCCGAGGTATTTCGAGGATTTACCCGGGTGGACCGCGCCCTGGGGCGTTTCATCCACCGCGCCCAAGTCCGGCCCAACGCCGTTATTAAGCTTGGACAAAGAGTTCCAATATTCGTAATTCTCGACCGTGAAGACGTCCTTGGCGGGATCAAAGGAAGCAAACGGGCGCCCAGAATCGTCTTGGACTAGGTAGATGCCTTCTTGGTGCGTCACTTTGGTTTTGACCACGCCGATCGCGCAGTTGGCGTAGAAGAAATCCGCGACGTCGCTATAAGGGACTTCGCCCGTCTTCTTCAGGCGATACGTAGGCATGGGGACCGTGTTTTCATCGCCAAACGACTGAATGACGAGACGGGAGCTCCCATCGTAAAGATAGGGCTTGTCGTCGTTAGATTGAGGTTGGCAGCCCATTAAGCAGATGGCCGAAACGGGCAACAAGAGTAAGGTTTTCGTTTTCATAAGCTCACCTCCGCGAGCCCATTCATAATACGCCCGCGCACTCATAATAGAGCGGGTTTTTCGCACATCGAAAGGAAGAAAGCGGTATCAGACGCCGAAGTTAAAACGAAGGAGGAAGAACGAATCGAATCGCTAGGTCAAGACGGCGTTCGAATAATAAAGAATCTTTTTTGGAGAGAGCTATTTTCCTAAAAGGCTTTGGGCAATGAAGTCGCCGTTATCCGCGTGCCTTTGCAAGACGTTCCGCACCTTTTCCAGGTCAAACCCTTCGGGGATCACGTCTTCGCTTTCGAGCCTGCAGGTGTTGTCGTTCCAACTCTGCTCGATGTGGTACTTCATCGTCTCCTTGACGATATCGCCCCCATCTTTGATGACGAGGTATACGGCGTAATCGTTCTTCGCGGTCTCTAGATTCTTCTCATTCACTTCATGCGTCGCGGCGAATTCCGCCATCTCGCGCAAACCTTCTTCGTAAATGAACGGGTAATCGTCTCGGAAGGAATTCGTCAAAAGGGCGTCTAGTTTTTCAACGCCGCTTTCATCCCCTTCGCTGAAAAGGATCTTGATCTCAAGCATTTTCCTAAGGGCGCTTAGGTGGCTAAGGTGCGACCAATGCCATTCCCCTCCCGCACGTTCGGCAAGAGGATCCAGCGTTTCCAATAAGGAGTCATAAACCTCCCCGTTGTCTTTCAACCACTTCTGCAATCTTTCCCTTCCGATTCCAGAAGAGAGGATGTCCATCATTTTGCCCTCGTCCTTTCCGATGCCATAAAGGCCCTTTGCATAAACTTTGTAGGCATAGTCGAGCCAACCAAAACGTGAGGAAAGGATTTCCAAGTACTCCTTCTTTTTCTCAAGCGGGGTTTCCTCGGACTCGATCAAACCGCGAAGCGCGTTTCCCACGATCGAGGGATCAAGCGAATCCATGTCCTTCATGAAATCGACGGGAGTCAACTCAAAACGATGTTTCCCAGCCGTTACAATCTCCTTTTCAACGACGGAAGACCCTCTTCCCGTATGGGAAAACCAAAGGGGTTCCTTAACGGAAAGTTTCGTCGCCTTGCCTATTGGTTTGCCGCTTTTGCAATCGGCTTTACGGTAGACGATGTAATCTTCTCCCATCTCATCAACATAAATGTTGAGAATGTCGGTGGCGTATCCAGGCGGAATGATTTCATAGACGCGATGGGGCGCGAAGATAATGACGGAGTGGTCAAACCCCATCTCATCGGAATTCTCGTAAATCTTCATCGACTGCTTTAGCAAAAACGATCTCATGTTTCTTTGTTCCTTCTTCGCCTTTATTTTATAGGAGAGGAAGATAAATCCCAAAGGGAAAGGAAGGGCCCGCTTTAATGTGTTACTTGACTGGCTTTATGCATCAGTCACTTTGTAAATACTCCTTTTTATAAATAAACGGGATTCTGAAGGTTCGAATCCCGTTGGTAAGTCAAAATCCCTTTGTTTTATCAGAATCACACGGATTTAATCGGAAGCCAGATCTGAGTGTGGTAATCAGGGTCGGTTTTTTCGCCATTAATGCAGTCATACCACTCGAGATTGCCATCTTCCCTCAACTCAAAATCCTTATTGAACGGCAACCATTCTTTGAAGATTCTGGTATTCAATTCCTGCAGTTTTTCCGGGCATGGACCGATGCAATCAAAGATTGCCCATTTGCCCGCGGGGAATTCATAAAGCATCATACCTTCTGGCACTTTTCCACCTGTGTATCTGCCGGCTATTAAATATTTGAATGTGCTCCCATGGCATCCAATGCAAACGCCATATTCTCCGATGCAGTTATCGACGATTGCTTGCTCGTAATCATTTTCGGCGGGCAATCCTCTATAAATATGGGGATAGCAGTATTTCTCGCATATCTCATCCCAGAATAATGGAATCTCCTTATAGGAAGTCTCCATGTCGAATTCTTTGACGAAACCAATCAATTTGATTGGGAACATGTCCGTGATTTTGCAATCCATATTGCGTCTTTCCCCTCCTTGGATCTCGATGTTTATGGTCAGGGGGTCGAATCTTTTGATTTGGCTTCGTTTGATTCTAGACGGGGCGACGCCATGGAACCTTTTGAAAGCCTTGGCAAAAGACGCAGGGGTCTCATAGCCATAATCCAAAGCGGCATCGATGACCTTGCCGCCCCTATTTAGGTCTACCGCTGCCAAATATAGCTTGCGGCTTCGGATATATTCGCCGATGGAATAGCCCGTCATGATCTGAAAACCAACCTGCAGATAGTAGCTTGAGATGTGGCATTGATCCGCGACGTCATCGATGTTTACGCTTTCCTTTATGTGGTTTTCGATGTAATCGATCGATGCCTTGACGCAAGTCAGCCACTCCATTGTTCGTCTCCTGACGGGATTATCCTAGCAAAGGGGAAAATAATAAACTTGTTCAAAAGCAAAAGGATTTGTCCAGAAGGAAGGCTTAAGGGCAAAGGGAGGTTCAGGTTTCGGGCAAATGATTCTAGATCGCGGATATCGGCAGCGCGAACGCGTTTTCCTTAAGTTTAGAAAGCCGATTCGCCATGCAGACGAGGTACCCAACCCCCATTTCATAGGCAGAACCTTCAAGTTGGGCGAACGCTTTGACATCGGAGGAGCTGGGATTCATCGTGGTTTTGATTTCAACGGGATGAAGTTCTCCGTTTTCGAGAATCACGAGATCGATCTCGTTTTGATGGTTGTCGCGGTAATAGTAGAATTCCGCCTTCCTGCCATGGTTGTTAAAGCCCTTTATGATTTCATTGACGCAGTACGTCTCAAAGAAAGCGCCGGCGAAATAGCTTAAGGACAGATTTTTGGGGTCGCCCAGCCTAGCGAGGTAACAGGCGAGTCCCGTATC
>JAILIV010000085.1 GCA_024695105.1 Bacilli bacterium | reverse complement strand
GTGGACGACCGCAGCACCGACACGGATGTCCGCAAAGCCATTGAACGTATCCGCACGCACATGATGATTCCCATCGTCCGCTCCAACGACGAGCTATTCAAACGCGTCGATCCCACGAAGAAATAGGAAAAACGCATCATTGGTTCAAATCCCATGATGCGTTTTCATTTCCCGATTTTCTTTTCCATCGCCTGGAACGTTTCATCCGAAAGGATGTGTTCCATCAGACAACAATCTTTCTCCGCGTTTTCCTCGCTGACGCCAAGCTGCAGCAAGAATTCCTTAATGACGTGGTGGCGATGCAAAACCATCTCCGCGATTTCCCGGCCTTCATCGGTCAACTTCATCGCCCCGTAGTCCTTGCGCGTAATCCATCCGCGGTCGATGAGTTCGTGGCCCATTTGATGTACCGCAGGTTTGGAAATACCCAAAAGCTTGGCGACGCGAGTGGTCTCCAAAGGCTGTTCCTGGCCTTCCAGCATCAAAAGCGCCTCTAGGAAATCTTCTTGGGACTTCGTTGGTTTCTGCATGTCACACATGATAAACCATTTCACTTCCCAATGGGTAAAATGAGGCAAAAGAAAAGGGCACGTGCGCGCCCTTTTCCCTTTTTCGGGAATTACCGCTTTTGGATTTTGCCGGCCTTGGCGCCTTTGGAAGCGTGGAAAAGGACGGTTCCGCCCTGGTTGGCGGCAAGCTGGTCCGCATAAGCGAGGGCGGCCTCTTTGGTCGGGAAGGTCTTGATCACCTTCTCGCCGCCGGCGAACTTGATGACCCATTTGCCGTCTTCGGCGCGTTTGGATACGTGGTAAACCTTTTTTGCATCAGCCATTTTTCTCTCCTCTGGTTTGCCTTATTTTACCCTTCGTTACGACATTTGGAACATGCCCTTGAAGAAAAGGCGCGACTTTGTCGGAGCAATGATATAATCATTCCATGCTTAGGTCTGGTATGCACCATCGCGGTCTGGTCGTGGTCAACGCTTATGACGTTTTGCCTTCGATCCAGCATTTCATCGACCGCATGGCCTTTGAATTCAAAAACCTCGACATCGAACTCGACGTGAAAAACACCGCCGAGATTTACGCTTTCATCGGAAGCGATGGGGAACTTTACTCCGTCGACCTCCCCTACGACTTTGTTTTGTTCCTCGACAAAGATCGCTACATTTCCCATCTCCTTGAAGAATCCGGGATGCGCCTTTTCAACTCGGCGCGCGCCATCGAAGCCTGCGACGACAAGATGCTGACCTACATGAACCTCATGCACTTTGGCATTCACATGCCCAAGACCGTCACGGGCCCTCTCCACTATTCCCTTTTGGATAACGAGGACTTCCTTAACAACCTCGTGAACGTCATCCCCTTCCCGATCGTCGTGAAAACCAATTACGGTTCCCAAGGTCAAGGCGTCTTCCTGGCAAACAACATGGATGAGCTACGCGAAATCGAGTCGCAGATTACCTACCGTCCGCGTTTGTACCAAGAATTCATCGAAGCGTCCAAGGGCTTCGACTACCGCTTGATCATCGTCGGTGGCAAATTCGTCGCCGGTTATAAGAGAAGGTCCATCACTGGGGACTTCCGTAGCAACCTCTCCGTGGGAGGGATTGGTGTGGAGCACACCATGAGCCCTTTCCAAATCGATACCGCCGAGCGTATCGCCCGGGCGATGAAACTCGATTACTGTGGCATCGACTTCCTCGAATCGGGAATCCGCGAAGAGCCCATCCTATGTGAAGTGAACTCCAATGCCTTCTTCAAAGGGGCGGAAGAGGTCACGGGCATCAACGTCGCGGAAAAATACGCCGCCCACATCTTCAACGAAATCTACCGCGTCAAATAACTCGACGAACCAGCGGACAACGTGCCGCTGGTTTTTTATTTCCTCGCGCTGGACGCCCAAAGGCCAACGGCCGCCGTCTGCAAAACGCGCCGATCGCTGTTATGGCTTAAGGTCATCATCGCGTTTTCAAGGCTCAGGAAGTAGCAATCCGAGACTTCTTCTTTTTGGGGTTTTAACGTGCCACTTTCCACAAAAGCGAGGAACCAAACGACCTCTTTGATGTGGCCAGGACGAGGGGAAAAGAAGGTACGTGTCTCAAACTTTGGGTCAAAATGCACCGATAAACCCGTTTCTTCCAAAATCTCCCTACGCGCCGTGGCGCGAAGGTCTTCGTCCGTTTCCTCCACGTGCCCTTTCGGCATTGAATAGTGTCCTTGCGCCATGTGTTCAATCAGCACTTTCGTCCCCTGAAACACCACGGCGCCTGCGGAAATCTCCTGGACGCCAAAGAGATTGCAAATCCCATTGGCCTCGTCTTCATCGAATTCCATGGCCTCGAAATACCCTTCCATGGAACCAAACGTCTCAAAGAACAAATCAATGAAACCGGCAAACGTGGAAGGATTCGGATGAAACACGAAGTCCTCTAATGTCGGAACGCGCTCTAGCGTGCGTCGCTCCGTTTTCGCCAGACGGCCATCGTAAGAAAGCGTGTAATCTTTGCACACGTCCTCTTTGGAAACGCCATTGGCAAGCAATAGCAAGGCGGAAAACACACCCGTCCGGTCCTTACCTGCCTCGCAATGGATCAGCACAGGTTTCCGCGCATTCAGGAGGGAATGGAAAAACATGCGGGAAACATACGGACTGCTCACGAACTTTAAATACCAATTCGGAACGTCTTCCTCTTTGTGGGCAAAGTCCTCGCCGTGGGGCACTTCCACATCGATGATTTTGATGGAATCGTCTTTCGACAAAGGATGCGGGCATCTAGAGCGGATAGGCTCCCCACGCAAATCAATGATCGTCTTTATGCCGAGTTGCTTTACTTTGGCCAACTCTTCTTCACTGGCGTAAGAAAGGGTGCCGCTACGATAGACAACGCCAGGGGTCATCTTCCCATAGGCGCAATCGTAGACGCCGAGGTCGCGGAAATTCTCAATCGTTTGATACATACGGGAAGATTCTACATGAGGATATGAAAAAGCGGACCATTGGAATGATCCGCCTAGAGGGATTGCCTTACTTTGCCGCGTTTTGTTTTTTTAGTTCGGCAAGGATCGCGGTGAGGAGCTCTTCCTGGGTCGGCTTCGGAGCTTCGGGCTCAGGTTCGACGGGACGCTCTTCGGGGTGCTTTTGATAATAGGCTTCGCGGGCCTTGGCTTCGGCGGCGGCCTTCTTCGCGGCGGCGGCGTTCACCACCTTGACGATGATGAAGAGCACGATGGCGATGATGATGAAGGCGATGATCGCGTTGAGCAAGACGCCCCAGTTGATGATGGCGGTTTGCTTGTAGTAATAAGTCGTGCCGTAAAGGGTGTAGTTGCTGGTGAGCGTGTTCTTGGCGTCGACGAACTCGACGTCGGAATAGCCCGCGCCATAGAGCTTGGTGGCCAGCTTTTCGGTCATGGTCATCAAGTCGGACGCGCTGAAGGTCTGGCCAAGACCAATGTCGAGGTGCGCGCCAGCGCCCAAACCACGCTGCACGTCGGTCGCGGCGGGAAGCGGGGTGACCAGGCCAGCGAGACCACCAGGAACCGGCCAGGTGGCGAGCGAGGTCAAGATGTTGACGAACGCGTTGACGATCGCGGAGAACGCGCCGCCGATGACGACGCCGACGGCCAGCATGAACGCGTTGCCGCGGTTGATGAACTCCCGGAATTCAACCCAGAGTCCCTTGCCCGCTTTCTTGCGTTCCGCTCTGCGGGCGGCTTTTTCTTCTTTCGTAAGTTTTGCCATTTGAATAATTACCTCCTGAAGAATCAAGGTAATTGTAGCGTGCGCGTAATCTAATTCAATAAGAAGCCAAACAAAGCAGAATGGGCATTAACGACCAATAAAACCTGCAATTCTTTGTCAAAATGCGCAATTCCGCCGTTTCCTCGCGTAAGTCTTTGCTTCTGGACGCCATTTCAACAACACCTTTCAGGGCGTATGCTTATGGCGGAGGTAACCAATATGTTTGACTACATCACGCTAGCGATCATCGTGATACTGGCCCTAGGGATCCTGATTGGATTCATCCGGGGTGGCTTCAACATGCTCTCTGGCATCGCCATTTTGGCCGCGGCGATCCTCGTGGCCGTATTCTTCTCGAAACTGCTTGCGAATGCATTCCTCTCAGGGCCAGTAGGCACAAGCCTGAACCAGACGTTTTTCACCTTCTTGGCGGGCAAGATCGACTTCGACGTGGCGGGCGTCTACCATGTCACCGGCAACACATCCATCACAGAAGCGGAACTAAACGCCATGACCGCCGCTGGCAAAGTCTACTACGCCGACCCGAACTTCGATGTCTTGCATCTCGCGTACCAAAACGTCTCCCTTCCCGCGGCACTTTATGCCACGGTGGACGGCTTGCTCCATGACGCCATCGCCGCTTACGGTGGTTCGCCATTTGTGCTTGCGCAGCCTTTGGCGGACATCCTCACCAACGGAACCTGCTACGTCATCTCCTTTGTGATTCTCTTCATCGGGACCTGGATCGTGGGCGCCATCCTCGTCGCGATCATCCGCGGAATCGCCAAACTTGCCCACCCCAAACCCTCCATCATTTCCCGAGTCGTGGGCGCCGTGGCGGGACTTGCCATCGCGGCGGGCATCGTTTGGGCCGGTTGCTTGGTGCTTAACGTCCTGATGATGATGGATAACGACGTATCCGTGCATCTAAAAGCCGTCATGCAGTATGACGATCCCAATGCGTGGACCTTGGGCAAGTGGCTGTGCCAACTCGACCTAGGATACAACGCGATTATCTCCTTCGTTATCAAGTAACGTCGGGAGAAAATCACCCTTTCCTATACACTGTAAGAAAAAGAAGGCTGAGCAATCGGCCTTTTTTCTTGTCTCAACGCACTAAATAACTACTAGTCGAAACCCGATTTTTTCGATGTTTTCTAGGGTCTTCAAACAATTCCGTTTTTACAAGCGCCTATTTTCTTTAAGAAAACGCGCGCATGAGTATTCCCGTTGATTTTTGCTTGACCGCGCTTATTATTATCGACGCCGGACCCAAGGGAGGGTCTGTTCGCTCCCCGCCATAGAACGCCACGAGTGCGTTAACGGTGGTTTTTAAAACCCCGTTGCAGGAGCCGCTATTGGAGGAAGAACTTATGTTACAAGTCTCAAAACGCGATGGCACCATGGTCGCCTTCGACCTCAAGAAGATCGAATCTGCCATCGAGCGCGCCTTTAAGGCCGAGCATCAGGAAGTCACCGCCGACGTCATTGAGTTACTCGCCCTGCGCGTCACCAGCGCCCTCAACAAGAAAATCAAGAATGAGACCGTCGGGGTGGAAGACATCCAGGACGCCGTCGAAATCGTCTTGATCCAGACCGGTTACGTCGAGGTCGCCAAATCCTATATGGATTACCGCGCAAAGCACGCGGCGATGCGCACGGTGAAAAACACGAATCTCGACTTCAAAAACGTCGTCGATTCCTATCTCCGCGTCGCCGACTGGCGCGTGAAGGAAAACTCCACCGTCACCTATTCCGTCGGTGGCTTGATCCTTTCCAACTCGGGCGCCGTCACCGCCAACTACTGGCTCTCGGAAGTCTACGACAAGGAAATCGCCGACGCCCACCGCAACGCCGATATCCACATCCATGACCTTTCCATGCTTACCGGCTACTGCGCTGGTTGGTCCCTCAAACAGCTCATTAAAGAAGGCCTAGGCGGCGTCGTGGGCAAGATCACCTCTTCCCCCGCCCGTCACTTGATGACCCTTTGCAACCAAATGGTCAACTTCTTGGGCATCATGCAGAACGAGTGGGCCGGCGCTCAGGCGTTCTCCTCCTTCGACACCTACCTCGCCCCCTTCGTCAAGAAGGACGGCCTCACCTACAAAGAGGTGAAACAGTGCATCCAGTCCTTCATCTATGGCGTCAACACCCCGTCCCGTTGGGGCACCCAATCCCCCTTCACCAACATCACGTTGGACTGGACCGTCCCCGATGACATGGCCAACCTTCCCGCCCTCGTCGGCGGTGAGGAAATGGACTTCACCTACGCCGACTGCGCCGAAGAGATGGCGATGGTCAACCGCGCCTTCATCGAAACGATGATCGAAGGCGACGCGAATGGCCGTGGCTTCCAATACCCGATCCCGACCTATTCCATCACCCGCGACTTTGACTGGTCCCCTACCGAGAACAACAAGCTTCTCTTCACGATGACCGCCAAATACGGCACCCCCTACTTCTCCAACTACATCAACTCCGACATGAAGCCCAGCGACGTGCGTTCCATGTGCTGCCGCCTCCGCCTCGACCTTCGTGAGCTCCGTAAGAAATCCGGCGGCTTCTTCGGGTCGGGCGAATCCACCGGCTCCATCGGCGTCGTCACCATTAACATGCCGCGCATCGCCTACCTTGCGACCGACAAAGAGGACTTCTACGCCCGTTTGGATCGCTTGATGGACATCTCCGCCCGCTCTCTTAAGGTGAAGCGTCAGACCGTCACCAAGCTCTTGGACGCTGGTTTATACCCCTACACCAAGCATTACCTTGGCACCTTCAACAACCACTTCTCCACCATCGGCTTGGTCGGCATGAACGAAACCTGCCTCAATGCCCGTTGGATCGGCAAGGACCTCACCCACAAAGAGGCTCAGGACTTCACCGAGGAAGTGCTCAACCACATGAGGGAGCGCCTCTCCGACTACCAAGAGCAATATGGCGACCTCTACAACCTCGAAGCCACCCCGGCCGAGTCCACCTCCTACCGTTTGGCCAAGCACGACAAGCAGCGCTTCCCCGACATCATCTGCGCCTCCAAGACCGGAGAGACCCCATACTACACCAACTCCAGCCACCTCCCCGTTGGCTATACCGAAGACATCTTCGCCGCGTTAGACATCGAAGACCGCTTCCAGACCCTCTACACCTCTGGCACCGTCTTCCACACCTTCCTCGGCCAGCGTCTCCCCAACTGGGAATCCTGCATGAAGTTGGTGCGCAAGATCGCCTACAACTACAAGCTTCCCTACTACACGATGTCCCCGACCTACTCCATCTGCGCGGACCATGGTTACATCACCGGCGAACAATACCGTTGCCCCACCTGTGGCAAAGAGACCGAAGTCTACTCCCGCATCACTGGCTACTACCGCCCCGTGAAAAACTGGAACGCCGGTAAGGTCCAGGAATTCAACATGCGTAAGGAATACGTCATCGACGAAAACCAGGAGCCCCATGGCGTGAACGCCACCCCCGAGCTCCGTCCGGAAGCCCCCGCCGTCGAGGCCCCGGAAGTGACTGGCTTGATGCTGTTCACTTCCCCCACTTGCCCCAACTGCAAGATGGCCAAGATGCTCCTAGACAAAGCGGGCATCGCCTACACCGCCATCGACGCGGCCAGCAACCGTGACCTCGTGGAGAAATTCGACATCCACCAGGCCCCGACCCTCATCGTCCCCGAGGGTTCGAGCTTCCGCCGCTACGAGAACGCCTCCCTCATCAAAGGCTTCATCGAGGCCACCAAAACCGACCGCTAAGTCTTAGCGAAAAAGACAAAACAACCAGAAGGCTCCTCGAAAAGGGGCCTTCTTCCTCTAAAGGAGAACCATCATGTACGACTGCATCATCGTGGGCTGTGGGCCTTCTGGCATGACCGCCGCCTTATACCTCCTACGCGCGGGAAAGACCGTCCTGCTCTTGGAGAAAGACTCCATCGGCGGGCAAATCGCCAAATCCCCTCGCCTAGAGAATTATCCGACCGTCAAATCCATCTCGGGCTCGGATTGGAGCGACCAACTCTTCGACCAAGTGACAGAGCTTGGCGCCGAGTTCGAATTGGAAGACGTCACCGAAATAACGAAGGACGTGGACGTGTTCCGCGTAAAGACCAACTTCAACCTTTACGACGCGAAGTCCGTCATCATCGCCGCGGGGTGCACCCATCGTCATTTGGGTTTGCCGCGGGAAGAAGAGCTCACCGGACGGGGCATCTCCTATTGCGCCGTCTGCGATGGCAGCTTCTACAAAGACCAAGACGTCTTGCTCATTGGCGATGCGAATACCGCCCTGCAATACGCGATCAGTCTCTCCGACATCTGCCGTTCCGTCTTTATCGCGACCTTGTTCGACAAGTTCTTCGCCGACGAAATCCTGGTCGAGCGGATGAAGAAGATCCCCAACATCCAGTTCCGCCACAACCTCTCCGCCCAAGAATACATCGGCGAGAAGGAGCTTGAGGCGGTGCGGTTTGAAGACACCAAGACCGGCGAAGAGGTCACCATCCCCGCGAAAGGTTGTTTCATCGCCGTGGGCCAAGAGCCGCATAACGAGCCCTTCAAGAACCTCGTTGAGTTAGACGAAAAAGGGTTCATCGTGGTAGACGCCAACATGATGACCGCAACGAAAGGGCTATATGCCGTGGGTGATTGCCGACAGAAGGTTATGCGCCAAGTCGTCACCGCCATCTCCGACGGCGCCATCGCGGCCATCCACGCCGCGAACAACATGGCCCGCTAAGAAAAATCCCCTTCTACCTAACGGAAGGGTTTTTTTCTTCTCTCAATATCCTCGTAACTGCGCGGAAGGAACATATTCCTGCACGATTTTCAGACATTCCTGCGCTTTTTGCGGGCTTAGTTCGTGGAAATGACGCTGAATGCAGTACTCAGAATCCACATAATGCTGAATGAAATAGCGATTCGCCCCCGCGATCCATTTTCCGATCTTCACAAAGTCGGAATAGTCATGGAACTCTTGCACCGACGTGGTGCGGAACTCATAGGCAATGCCACTATTCATCAATAGGGAAACCGATTCCTCAATCGCGGAGATATCCACTTCCACCCCAGCGGTCAACGAATACTTCTCGGGGGAGTTTTTGATGTCCATCGCCACGTAATCCAATAACCCTTTGCCAATAAGGTCACGTAGGACGGTGGGACGGAAACCATTCGAGTCTAACTTAATCTTGTACCCCAACGCGCGGATGGCGCGGATCTTTTCCTCAAGGTCAGGCATTAACGTCGGCTCCCCACCGGTGATGCACACCGCGTCCAGCACGCCCTGACGCTTTTGGAGGTAATCCATAATCGTGGCAAAGGGAATCACCTCCGCCTTCTCTGGGTGCAAGACCAAATCCGCGTTATGGCAAAAAGGGCAACGGAACGGGCAACCCGCCATGAAAAGGGTGGCGGTCAGGTTATCGTCATAGTCGACGAGCGACAATTTTTCCAAACCAGAGAATTCCATCGGGAAAATACTACCACATCTTCCGTGTTTCAGGCGTGCGCGCGAAGCGCTTTGGCCTTATACTCTTTCTCATGAGCAAAGCAGACGACATCTTTATCCAAAACATGACCGATATCCTGGAACATGGATTCTCGGACGAAAACCTTCCCGTGCGCCCGCATTGGGAAGATGGAACCCCCGCCCACACGAAGAAACTCTTCGGGGTGGTGAACCGTTATAACCTCCAGGAAGAACTGCCGATTCTCACCGTGCGCCGCACCGCCATCAAAAGCTGCCTCGACGAGCTTTTATGGATTTGGCAGAAGAAGTCCAACAACATCCACGACCTCAACTCCCACATTTGGGATTCCTGGGCGGACGAAACTGGGTCCATTGGCAAGGCCTATGGGTATCAACTCGCCAAAAAGTCCATCTATCCCGAAGGCGAGTTCGACCAAGTCGACCGTGTCCTTTACGATTTGAAGCACAATCCCCAATCCCGCCGCATCCTCACCAACATCTATAACTTCGAAGACCTGCACGAGATGAACCTTTATCCCTGCGCCTACTCCATGACGTTCAACGTCACCGGAGACACGCTGAATGGCATCCTCAATCAGCGCAGCAACGACATGCTCACCGCGAATAACTGGAACGTGCTTCAGTATTCCCTCCTTTTGCATATGTTCGCCCAAGTCAGCGGGCTCAAGGCAGGAACCCTCGTCCACGTCATCGCAGACGCGCATATCTACGACCGTCACGAGCCCCTCGTGCGCAAGGTCATCGCCAAGCCCACCCACAAGGCGCCGCTTCTTTGGATCAATCCAGACATTCACGACTTCTACGATTTCACCGTCGATGACTTTAAGCTCATTGACTACGAGTTCGAGCCCCTAGAGGAGAAAATCCCCGTCGCCATATGAACAAAATCATCTCCATCCTCAACTGCGACAAGAACTACGGCATCGGCAAACGCAACGGACTGCTTTTCAAGTTGCCGGGGGACATGGGCTTTTTCCGCCTCTCTACGACGGGACACGTCGTCGCCATGGGCGAAAACACCCTTTTGTCTTTCCCGCGGCAAAAACCTTTGCCCAATCGAAAGAACATCGTTTTATCCAATGACCCAACCCACGAATACGAAGGGTGCGTGAACGTCCATGACTTCCCATCGTTCGTCGCGTTGCTAAAGAAGGAAAGCGAAGACGACACGGTATTCGTCATCGGTGGCGCTTCCATCTACAATCAAACCCTCCCTTACGTCGATGAGGTGTGGCTCAACAAAGTAGACGCCGATGGGCAGGCCGAGGTGTTCTTCAACCGCATCGACGAGAATCCCGATTTCGAGCTCATTCGCCAAGGCGACCCCATGAATGACAATGGGTATACGACCCGCCTATGCGTCTATCGGAATAAGAACAAACGCTGAAAAGCAACAACCACGCAAAAAGAATCCGCTTGGCGCAAAACCCAGGCGGTTTTCTTCATTTTCACCGTTCTAGCACCTTTTCTTCTGGATGGTCGGTTAATTCATGCGTTAACGGAGCCAAAACGAATCGGGCCATTTTGAAATACTGCAGCCCAAAGGAAATGCCCGCGATGCTCATGCAGAACAAGATCCCGAACAAGGAAAAGATTAAGAAATTCTCCCACCCGAGCAAAAAGGACCACGCGACGTTAAGGACGAACGTCCCCGTATTGGTTTCCTTAGGCAATACCGCTTTCCCCGTGGGCCGCAAGAAGAACATGCCCACCTTGAATAGATCTAACCCAAAGGGGATGAACAGAATGGTCACACAGCAGATCGCCCCTTCCACGAAGGAAAGGAGAGCCATCCAGATCCCACCGAATAGATACCATGCGATCGTGCTGAGGACTTTCATGATGCCAAAGTTTATGCCTTGGTATTCATTTACGCATCCCTTTTTAAGGGCATGCCTTGCATTTCGCGTTGAATACTAATACAGTTAATACAGATGGATTCATTTGGGAAAAAACCGATATTCGAAACGATCGCCGACTATTACCGAAGGTTGATCGCCATGGGTGTATTAAAAGAAGGCGACGCCCTCCCCTCCGTCCGCGAAGTGGCCGTTGGAGAAGGCGTGAACCCCAACACCGTGGCACGCGCCTATTCCCTTTTATGTGAAGAAGGGATCGTCGAATCCGTTCCGAAGAAAGGCTATTTCGTCAAGAAAACCCAATCCCAAACATCCGAGGAATTCCTTCTTAAAGCCCTAAAAGGGTTGCTGGATAAAGGATATACCGAAGAACAAATCCAAAACGCTTTAACGAAAGCAAAGGAGGAACGTCCATGATTCATGTCCATGACGTAACCAAACGTTTCGGCGATCTTGCGGCCGTAGACCGGCTCAGCGTGAACTTTGGCCAAGGCATCACCGGCCTAGTTGGCCAAAACGGGGCGGGCAAATCCACGCTGTTCCGCGTCATCGCCGGCATTTACAAATCCGATGAGGGAACCGTCGACATCGACGGAAAGCCAAACCTAGAACCCGAAGGAAAGGCCGATGTCTTCTTTCTCTCCGATGACCCCTATGCGCCCCATGGCGCGAACATCGAAGGGGTCTTGGACTTCTACCAAGGGCTCTTTGACATCGACGCGGAACGCTTCCATGCCCTCATCGCCAAATTCGGTCTGCCCTTAGGCAAATCCATCGGTACCTTCTCCAAAGGTATGAAACGCCAAGTGTTCATCGCCCTCGCGTTATCCGTCAATGCCAACCACTTATTGCTGGACGAAGCCTTTGACGGTCTGGATCCATTGGTGGTCGACATGATCAAAAACGAAATCATCGACGCCTCGACCAGCGGCAAAACCATCGTCATCTCCTCCCACAATATCTTCGCGTTGCAGAAACTCGTCGACCGTTTCGTCGTCGTGGCCAATGGCCGCGTATCCAAGGAGGAAGAGGCCGAAGGCATGGGCGCGGAATTCGTGAAGTTCCAAGCCGCCTTCCCCGCACCCATCACCGAAAAGGACATCGAAGGCCTTGGCTTTGAGCTCGTGTCCTTCCATGTCGTAGGATCGGTCACCCACTTCGTTATCTTGGGTGGCAAGGAAAGCGCGCAGACCATCAAAGAGTCGCTAAAACCGCTTTTCATCGAACCCGTGCCATTAGAACCAGACGAAGTCGTCGCCCTAGAAATGCTACTAGCGAAGAAAGGAGGCTCCGACAATGCTTAAACACTATTGCATCTGGCAGTTGAAGAAATGGCTGCCGTTACTTGGAATCTTCGGAGGGGCGCTGACCTTGGTGTTTGGCTATACCTGCCTCGAGGCCGCCACCGCAACCATCGCCAGTGGCTCTGGCGCATACGCGACCTACGGTTACGGTCCTTCATTCCTTGCCATCTTCATTCCCGCGATGCTCCTTACGTTTGTGATGGCGGTGTTCGTCTACGCTTACCGCACCAGCAGGCAAAGCGTGGATACCTATTACCAAGCCGCCTACAAAAGCACGACCATCAAACGTGCCCGTACATTGATTGGCCTAGGAATCTTGCTCGCCTCGATCACCATCGCCTTCATCATCGGCTTTGCGATTTATGGCATCCGTTATCTATCCACGCCTCTTACGCGCGAAGTAACCATGCACGGAAACCCCTACACCTATGTGCGCATAGACTATAATTTCGGCTTATTTGGCGTCGCGTATTTGCTGTTGTTGCTTTTCGTCACGGCGGAATATTTCATCAACTGTTTTCTGGCCTCGCTTGGAAGCTACGTCTTCGACCAGATCTGCTTGTTGCTATTCGGCAATATTTTCCTGTCCCTCTGCATTCTTGGACCCGCCCTTTACATCATCACCGTCGGCCATATCCAGGTGGCGGGAGCCGAGTTCTCTTTGCTCTATGGCTTTGGTCCCATCGGCCCATGCATCCTTAGCTATTTCATCTCCTTGCCAGGGTTCTCGGCAGATTACGAGATATTCCCGCATCTTGTGGGAACATCCGTCTTAACTGTCTCCTTGGGCATCATTTGCACCATCGCCAACTTCTTCATCGGCGATCCCACGGGTGAGACCGCGAACGTCCGGGGTGCACGCAACAAAACGATTGGCCTCATCCCCCACGGCGCGGCCTTAGCCATTGGCCTCGTCGTCGGATGCTGCGGGCTATTGCCAAACTCCACCAATTATGTCCTCAGCGCCTTGCCTTGGTTCATCTACGGTATCTTCGGCATTGGTTACTATGGTTTCTTGGCCTTGTGGCGGCATAGCTTTAAGCCAAGCAAAGAAGACCTCATTTGCTTCCTATCCGTCTATGGCGCAACGCTTCTTTTGATGATCGCCTGCACGATTAGTTGGCAAGGCGGCGCTTATCTCGCCTAAATGATTTAAAAACTAATTGTCCGTTCCGGATTTGCGCCGTTTTTTCACCGCGTACATTTGATTGTCGGCGCGCGAACTAACCGCGGCAAAGGTCATGTCGATGCCTTGCTGATACGTGGCCATGCCCATGGAGAAGTGGTATCCATTCCCAATCCCGGACAAGCGGGAGGCTTCCGCGAAGAGCTCTTCGCGACGGTCGTAATCCTCCCCTTCGGCGATGGCGACGAATTCGTCCCCACCCACGCGGTACACGGGAGAATGGGCGAAGGCCTTGCACAAAGCTAGGCACGCGGTACGAATGGCTTCATCCCCCGCGCCGTGCCCTTTCTCGTCGTTGATGGTCTTTAGATCATCCACGTCGCACATGATGACGGCGAAACGCGCGATCCCAAGTTTGATCTGTGTGTTGATTTCTTCGATTTTCTCTTCTTGGGCGTTTTTGTTTTTTACGCCAGTAAGACCGTCTTGGAACGCCAACGCGTTCATCGCGGCTTGGTTGGAGCGAAGCGAAGCGAGCATGGAGTCGAAGGAATCCGTCAGAACGCCAATCTCATCGTTCCCTCCTTTGGGAAGCGAAACGTCCAAATCGCCCGACTCTACCTGTTCCGCCGCCTCTTTAAGCCGTCCCAAAGGACGAAGCAAGTGACGGGAGTAGAAGAACAAGAACAGGGAAAGCGCAACGGTCAAAGCGGCGTAAATCGAAGCGGGGATAATCGTCAAATAGGCGAGTTCATGGAATAATTCGGCGGAAGAGACGGACAATCCGAATACCATTCCGTTCGTAAGCGTCGTCGTCGCGGCAAAGCGTTCTTGGCCTTGATAGTTATAGGAAACCGCACCGGTTTGGGAAGCGAGGACGGACTGCCCCAAAACGTCGGCAAAATTATAGTCCGAAGGAACATAATGACCGTTCTCGTCCATGGTCTGGATGTCGGGATGAGACAAACACCTCCCGTTTCCATTCAGCAAAAAGGGCTTGCCCGTGGCGTATTTGTTCGCCGCTCTGATGTCGGGCACGATTTCGTCCCAACGCAAATCCACACCCACGATGCCGATAAACGTATCCTCGATGCGAACAGGGATGGCATAGGAAACCAGGTTTTGGGCCGCGGGGTCGTTGTAATAAGGTTCCACCCAGGAAGGAGCCATCGCTTGCGTAGGGGCCGTCCACCAAATGACGTTGCCGTTGTACGGATCGTCCGCATATTTGAGGACATTGGTGACATTCTTCTCCACAAACGTGTCAGTGAGAGTTTCCTTCACGACGAAGAATCCTTGGCCATGGGGATCATCCACACTCATATGAGTAACCTCAGGGCTGCAAATCATCCAATAGCCGCAGACGTATTGGGTCTTTTCCGCGCTGAGGGCGAAAAGGTCCTTCAATTCATCCAAGGCGGCCGAATATTCGTTTCCGGGAGAATGAATGTCATCGAATATCGACAAGTCGTTGAACATCTTGGTGGCGAGGTATTCGACGGTTTTCACCGAGCTCTCGACCGTGACGAAAGCGTCATCGATTTGCTTGGTTGCACGTTCGGTGGTCAAAGCAATGGAGTTTTTCGCGTTGGTGCGAAGGCTCTCGTTGTACAAGGAAAACGTGACGGCCGCGCTGCCGCCAAACGCCAAAAGGACCGTGATAACGGGAACAAGCGTCAACTTAAGGGAAAGGGAGTTCCTTCGTTTCATGGGACTTGATGGGGATAATTCATCATACACCTTGTGGGAAAACCCTCAAGGTTTTGGCAAAGGCACGACAGGAGGGATAAACCGCTTCACGGGTTCATATTTTCGCACGCCACCATTGGGGCAAAGATTGTCAACAAACGCGTCATTGTCCACGTCATCGACGAAATAGCTATGGATGACCCGCCCGATGCCACCATGGGAAACGATCAGGATATCCCCTTCTTCGGCAAGGGGCATGATTTCGTCTAAGAACGAGAACGCCCGATGTGCGACGTCCAAATAACTCTCCCCGCCAGGATAGCGGTTGGCCAACATGCGGCGCAGTTCTTGGTAATGGCCCGCACGCCAATTGGTGCCCTCATAGATTCCATACGCCATTTCCACCAAACGATCATCGAACGTAATCGGCGTGTCCCTGCCTTCTAGGATAATCTCGGCGGTTTGCCTGGCTCGGGTAAGCGGGGAGCATAAGCAACGTGTGAAAACGACGTCACGCACCGCTTCTTTTGCTTCCTTTGCTTGGGCTTTGCCCGCATCGTTTAATTCCGTGTCATAACGGCCTTGGACGGTGCCGGCTTTATTCCAATCGGTTTGCCCATGACGAACCACGTAAATGCTCATATCCCAATTACCTATTCTTCGATGAGGAACTCAATGGCCCCGGATTTCGGTGATCTCGAATTCATACCCCGTCTTGGTGTCGTAGTCCTCACAACCGCAATAGGGGCACTTACGATGGCTTTTCGCAATCGGGAACCGCTTCTCGCATTGATGGCATTCCCCGATGGATTCAATCCAGTTGATGCTCAGTTTGCAGTCTCGGATCTTCTCGCTATCTTCCACCGCGGCAGGCCAGCATTCCTGCATAAAGCGCGGAACGATGCCCGTGGCTTCCCCTACCGTCAACGTCACTTCAGAGATGCTTGAAAGCTTATTCTCCTCCATGAACTCTTCGAGGGTGCGGATGATTTCGATCGCGTAGCCGAGTTCGTGCATCACTCGTCCTTCTTAAAAGCACCCAAGGCAATCTTCACCGCGCGCTTGACCGTATGCCCGGCGGCCTTAGGCAAGATGGAAGAGAAGCTGCTACCGTAGATGCTGGTCTTCTTCACCAGGTGTGCCGCGTCGAACTGACACTTAATGACGCATTGGCCGCATCCGACGCAAAGGTTCGGATCCACCACCGCACGGCCGCAGGAAAGGCAACGGGACGCCTCTTTCTTGATTTGTTCTTCGGTCAAGATGCCGCGCCCATCTTTATAGGAACGGACGTCCACGGGTCCGGTCGCGGGAACTTGCCGTGGGGTATGGTCAAAGCCCAACTCTTCTTCCGTGAGAATGGTGTTATCCACGTCGATTTGCTTGAAGTCGCGAAGGTTGCGTCCGGCTTCCAATAGTTGTCCGGGTTGCACGTGGCGGTGCAAAGAGATAGCGGCTTGCTTGCCCGTGGCGATGGCATCGATCGCAAAGCGGGCGCCATGGTAGCAATCACCACCCACGAAGATATCGGGGTCGGCGGTTTGCAGCGTGGAAGGATCGGCCAAAACGGTGCCGCGTCCAGCCAAAGTGACGCCAGTGCCTTCGAAAAGCTTCCCATAATCAAACGCCTGGCCGACTGCGAGAAGAATCGCGGTGCCTTCCGCCATCAACGTATCGTTCTCGTCATAGGTAGGGTTGAAACGCCCATTCGCGTCTTTCACCGAGAGGCACTTCTTAAAGAGCAGGCCCTTGAGTTTCTTGCCCTCCAAGACAATCTCTTTCGGTCCATAACCGTTATGAATGATGATTCCTTCCTCTTCCGCCTCTTTGATCTCGTCTTCGGAAGAAGGCATCTCGTTACGTTGTTCCAAGCAATAGAGGTCGACTTTCTTCGCCCCTTGGCGTAACGCGGTACGGGCCACGTCCATCGCGACGTTTCCGCCACCGACCACGATGACGTCACCTTGAAGTTTTTTGCCATGTCCCAAGTTGGCGTCGCGAAGGAAATCCAAACCACCCACGACATCGGGATGGTCTTCGTTTTCCAAACCGAGTTTGCGCGACTTTTGCGCGCCAACGGCCACAAAGAACCCTGCAAATCCTTGTTTCTTGAGTTCAGGAATCGTGATGTCTTTTCCTACTTCGACGCCCGTGACGAACTTCACGCCCAGCTGCTTAATGACGTCGATTTCAGCATCAACGACATCTTTTTGGAGGCGGAATCCCGGGATGCCAAACGTCATCATGCCGCCCACCTTGTTCTCTTTTTCATAGACGGTGATGTCGTAGCCGTCTTGGGCGAGGTAATAGGCGCAGCTTAAGCCCGCGGGGCCACCGCCGATGATGGCGATTTTCTTGTCGCTATAGTCATGGCGTTTCCACGGAATGAAGCGAGTTTCCTCATGAAGTTCTTGCTCCGCGATGAACTTTTTGATGTCGTCGATCGCGACCGCCTGGTCGATGCAACCACGGGTGCAGTGCAATTCGCAAGGGTGGTAGCAGACGCGCCCACAGACGGCGGGGAAAGGGTTCTCATGCTTAATGAGGGCCAAGGCTTCGCGATAACGGCCATTCGCGGCCATGCGGATGTACCCTTGGACCCCGATATGGGCAGGACACCACGTCTTACACGGGGCGGTGCCGGTCTCCTGGATAATGTCACTTCGGGTGAAGCGGTAATCGGCGTTGCGTTCGGCAGCGGCCACGGTATGGGAGCCTAAAGCCTTCTGCATCTTGATGCGCGGGGCGACCTTTTGGGGCAACTTGGTGCCCAATTTAATCGCGTTGACGGGGCAATACTCGACGCACTTACCGCAGGCGACGCAGTTGGCGGTATTCACTTCGCAACGGTAATTCGACGCCACGGCCTCATTGGTTTTGAATTCCTCGACGGGACGGAGGCCAAAACACGCGCAGCCACAGCAGTCACAGATGGCGGTCGTGTTGCCTTCACCTAGTCCTTCGATGGAAGGGATGCAGTGCATCAAACCCTCTTCCTCGCAATCATGGAGGATCTTTTCGATCTCCTCACGGGTGATTTCACGGTCCTTGCCCGTACGGACGAAGAACTTCGCGGCCTTGCCTAACTTCAAGCAACGGTCCTTGGCAAGGTGGCCACACCCTTCTCCCATTTCGGTGCGGCAGGTGCGGCAAGAGCATTCGCCGACGGAGAAGTAATTGTATTTGTCCAAATAGTAGGAAAGCGTGTCACGAGGGTCTGGGGTCTCGCCTTTGGGCAGGGCGCGCTCGATAGGAATGACGCGCATCAAACCATATCCATTAGGTAGCATCGGCCCCATCGTGGAAAGGCGGTCATGGGTATATTGATTAAACGCGCGGCGAATCTCAGGATGCTGCTCGGCGTTGGGGGAAATGACCATGATTTCCAATAGGCCAGGGGCGAAGATGGGGCAGAAATACTCAAAGTGCCCATCCTCTTCGATCAGGTCTTCGCGGATGACGCCAAGCCAACCAAGATGGGCGCCAACGCGGTGCACGCGCTCCATATCCCAGCCCAATTTTTTGCTCACGTACTCGTCGGTTCGGATTTTACGAAGGCCAAGACTTAGCAAGAAATCGCATTCCTCATCGGAGACCGAACCCGCGAGGGCATAGTACTCAGGGGCGTTCGCGTCGATCTTGTTGAGCAAGCCAGAAGGCCCACCGATCATCTTCGCGACTTTGACGATTTTCTTTCGAAGAGGCTTATCCCCGTCCGCGACGGGTTTCCCTTCCCACAAGATAACATTCTCACCGGATTTCATATGTTTCTCCTTATTTCACCGACAAAACCAGTTTGGTCCCAGAGATCAGCAAGTAAAGGCGCGGGCATTTGCCGTTTAGCACGAAATAGGCATTGGAACGATAGGCGCGGCCCCCCACCACCACTTCGGCTTGGACCGTGGCTTCCGTCGCGCCGATGGGAATGGAGATTTCGTTCTCGTCCACCTTCAGAATGGCTGTAGGGCGTTCATCAAAAAGAATCGTGACATCGGAGGAACAGCCTAAAGCCCCGACGCGTTTTTCAATCGTGACGTTTTTCATCGTGTCTCGATTGTAGGGTTTTTCATAAGAAAACTCAACGCAAGTGCGTTCGGGACCAAGACAAAAGAATCAGGTTAAAAACCGAAGTCGTCCCCCATGAGACCCCGAAGGATATCCAAGGCGGCTTCCCGGCCGTCTTTGATCGCGCTGGCGACGTTTTTCGCCCCATAACGACAATCCCCGACCAAACGGACGTTGGGAAGCTCCGGCAGCGAAGGGAATAGTTCGGAGGCGGCGCTGGTCTCGCCAATGGCCATAACGAAGGCATCGCAGGCAACCACGCGCTCCGATCCTTCAACCACGAAGAAACTCGGGCGACCCGATTCATCTTTCTCGCCTAACCCCATATCCACGAGGGTCATCGAATCAAGGAACCCATCATCATTAAGATGGAACGCCGTGGCGTTGGTCTGGGTCTGGAAAATGACGCCATCGTCCTTGGCCTCTTGAATCTCTCGTTTCTGAGCGGGCATGGACTCTTCGTTACGCCTATAGATGAGCGTGACCTTCGCGCCACGGCGAACCAAACTTCGGCTAACGTCCATCGCAACGTTGCCCCCACCCATGACGTAGACGTTCTTTCCATCGCATAGGCCATGATCGTCATCCTTGAGGTTCATATCTTCGAGTAGCTCAAGCGCATCCGAGATATTTGGGACTTTGGGACAATCGAGGCGACGGCTTTTCTCCGCCCCAACGGCAAGGAGCACGTAATCGTAATCGCGGGAAAGCCGACGTAGCATCCCGTCGTCGATTTCATCACGATTGATGCTCATGCCAAGGCCAAGTTCCAAGCGATCCCGAATGTTGTCCAAACAGGATTTATCGAAGCGAAACGAAGGGATTCCGTGGTAAATTGCCCCGCCAATCCCCTCTCTTTTTTCGAAAATGTCGATGGTCGCCCCAGCGTGGCGAAGATAATAGGCCGCGGATAATCCAGCGGGCCCGGCGCCGACGATGGCGACTTTAGGGTTACAATAATCATGGGGCTCATCAAACGCGGCCGGACGGTCATTAGCGAGATAACGCTCGATGGCAGGGAAATCCACTGGGGTACCCTTGATGCCGCGGATGCAATGGCCACGGCACTGACGTTCGTGGTCGCATAAAAGCGAGGTCAGCTCGGGGAAGGGATTGGTCAAATTAAGGGTTTCCTTGGCAGAGGCGATGTCACCCCGTTTAACCGCCGCGATGATCGAAGGGATTTCGTTGCCGCAAGGGCACGCTTCATGGCAACGGGCGTTGAGGCAGGTCAAACAGGCCTTCGCAATGAATTCGATGTCGCTCATGTCGTTTACTCCCTCTGGTTCTTCGGATTTCGCATTCGCCCTGATTAGGAACGCTTATCGATGATCGAATAGTTCTTGCTCTCGAAACGGACGATTTTGTCGTCGTCGACGGAGAACGTGATATAGACGTTGGACCCGATGGTCACGTTGTTCCCAATGACGGTATCCCCACCGAGGATGGAGGCACCGGAATAAATGATGACGTGGTCCTTCACGGTGGGATGACGTTTCACGCCTCTAAGCCGATCCGCGTGCTCCAAGGATTTCGCCCCCAGCGTCACGCCCTGATAAATGCGAACGTCATTGCCGATTTCGGCGGTTTCGCCGATGACGATGCCCGTGCCATGGTCGATGAAGAAACGCCTTCCGATCGTCGCGCCCGGATGGATGTCGATGCCAGTGGCTGAATGGGCGATCTCGCTCATGATGCGGGGAAGGATATCCACTTTCGCGCGATAAAGCTCATGCGCTACGCGGTGCACCATGATCGCGTAAAACCCAGGATAAGAAAGCACGATCTCTTCTTTGCTTTTCGCCGCGGGATCCCCGTTATAGGCCGCATCCAAATCTTCATCTAAAGCCTGTTTGATGGAAGGGAGCGCCTTATTGAAATCCTCAAATGAATAATCCGCGTGGAAATCCTTCATGGCTTGGTCAAAGAAAGAGGCAAAGTCACATTGGCTTTCGGCCTCTTCGTCGCAAAGGCAGCGCCCACCATAGAAGTGGCAACTCGCCCAGGAGATGATGTTTTGCGCAATGGTCCGTGCGTCCATAAGAGGCCTCCTATTCCATATACCGACGTTTGAAATCGGCGATCTTTTCTGCCGTTAAGCCAAGGCGTTGCCCTAAAAACGCGGAGACGCTACCGCATTGCTCTTCCATCGCGTGCAACGCGGATTCCAAATACTCCGGTACCGCCAGCATCACCTTGTACACCGCTTGGGACATATGGGGCTTGAAAAGGACGTATTTGACCAAACGGCTATAGAGGCGGCCCTTCTTCTCGCTCTGCGGATTGTTGAAAGTATAATCCGCCACCACGTCATCCTTGTCGTAGCCTAGAGCCAATAAAAACAAGGCGGATACGATGCCGCATCGGTCTTTCCCTTCAGTGCAATGCCACAAAATCGGCCCTTCCCTATTAGGGTCGAAAATCAGTTCCAGCACGCGTTTGATCGCCTCCACGGAAGAAGGGTCGGTGACCATGCCTGCGTAAAGGGAGGGCATATCCGGAGGGGCAGAAAACCCCACGACGCTTTTTTCGTGGGTGATGCCCATGGTCTGCTCCGAAAGAATGGGGACATGCACATAAGAAATGCCCGGAAAACATAAGTCGGGCTTGCGTTGTAGCTCCACTGCGGTCCGCAAATCCACGATGGTCTTAATGCCCAATGAGGAGAACTGCCATTGGAGGTCGCTGCCCATCTTGCGCACCGCGGCGCCCCGATAGAAAAGGCCGGGCTTCAGTTTCTTGCCATCGGGCAAGGAAAGATAGCTCAGGTCGCGCATGTTCCGTTTTTTCGCCAGTTCGGGATGCATGAGCATATCGTAAACCACCGCTTGCCTATCGAAAACCCAAAGCGTCCAAACAAAAAGATTCCCTCAGGAATGATCCGTCAATCCCGCAAGGCGTATATCGGAAGCACCGCGAAGTCGGCGCATGCTCTCGCGGTCTCGTAAAGCTTCTCTGCGCGCTCCATATTCTTCTCCGTGCCCTTGCCCAAAGCGAAGCAATGCCCGCATATCACCAAACCCAACGGGTCCTTTCGCTCAATGGAATATTCCATCAACGCGCGTAGCGCCTCGCTCCTTTCCGCGGGAGTGAAAAGCGCCTTTTCTTTGGAAGAAGGCTCATATTGTTCCAAGTCGCAATAACACAAAAGCATTGCAAACGCCGCCACGCCCTTCGCGGTTTGTTCCAAAAACACCTGGCGCATTTCTTTGTCGTGGGTGATGCAAGGCTGGACCTCGTCCGTGAAATCATACGGTCCGGGGCGATAAGTGTGGCGCCATTTCTGTTCCTTGCCGGTCGTATGAAGGACATAGATATCGTAAAGGCCGCGGGCAAGGGTATCGTGGTAATTCGGATCTGCGAAGAAGAACGTTTTTGCGCAAAAATCGGCATGCCTTTCGTAGTCTTCGTGGTAGGGATTCCGTAAGCGAAAGCCATGCCGAACCTCCACGGGACGGGTTGGTCTGAGCGCATAAAGGCTCTTCAGGCGGTACGTCCACTCCGCAACGCCATCGTCCCAATCTTCGAATTTCGGGAGCGCGCCACGCGCGGAAATCTCTTTTAGTTCTTTGGACTGAAAGCGAAGAAGCGCTTCCGCCAGCGCATTATCTTTCTCGTTTTCAAACCCCGGCAACCCGTTTAGGCTCGCATTTACGTAAGGCATTAAGTCCGAGGCAAAGCGAAGCGCGATGGGCAAAGCATTATCCGGTGCTTTGTTTTTCTCTTGGATAAGGTAGGACAAGAAGGGGTTGGCTTCTTCTTCGATAAAAGCATATGGGTGATCCTTTTGGCCCATTCGCCGAAATGCTTCCTCCGTGGAGAGGGGGCTTATAGAAAGCTCTAGCCTTTCGTCGTCATCCCGCTCATGGGCGGGAGCCTTTATATGCAGCGCCTCTCCTACAGGAGGCAACATCACCGTCACGGGGGCATCCAAATAATGGATTCCATCCCCCGCCATGGCGCCGGTATTTAATGAGAGGGTCCCGTCTTCATCAACGCGAAGGTGAAACCGAATCCAATCCTTGCTGTAGCCCCATTTGCTATGAAGCGTCGTCATCCCATCTTTCTTTTGATCCCAAAAGAAAACATAGCCATATTTTCGAGGGCCATGCCACGTGTCATTACAAATGCCAACTTCCAGCCAATACGGTTCCATAAATCGCCTCTGCTTCCTCCACTACATTATCCGATAAAACGAAAAAATGAAAACGCGCCCTTTGGGCAAGGACGCGCATTCATCATGGTTGTTATTCCTTCGGCTCTTCTTCCGAATTCTCCGCGGGCGGTTCTTCGCTCGGGGTTTCTTCGCTAGGCCCAAGGGAGCTCATCTTGCGGATGGGTTTGATGTTCATCCACGACTTGATGTTAACCAACGCGTTGACCAAGATGCCGAGGATCAACGAGCAAGCAACCGTGGTGAGCTTGATTTTGCCAATGGTAAGGGCAAGTCCGCCGATGCCCGAAATCAGGACGACAGAGACGACGAACAGGTTGCGGTTGTCCCCAAGGTCGGTGGTCTGGAGCATCTTTAGGCCGCTGACGGCGATGAAGCCATAAAGCGCGATGCACACGCCACCCATGACGCAGGAGGGGATGGTGGATAGGAAAGTCGCGAACGGACCGATGAAAGACAAGACGATGGCCATTAACGCGGCGACCAGGATCGTGCGGATGGAGGCGTTGCGGGAAATGGCGACCGTGCCGACGGATTCGCCATAGGTGGTATTCGGGCAGCCACCGAAGAAAGCGCCCGCGATGGAGCCCACGCCATCGCCCAAGAGGGTGCGGTGCAAGCCCGGGTTCTCCAACAGATCGTTTCCGATGATGGAAGAAAGGTTCTTGTGGTCGGCAATGTGCTCGGCGAAGACGACGAAGGCCACGGGGACGTAGCCCACGACCAACACCGAGAAGTACTCAAAGAACTGTCCGGCGCTGGTGAAAGATTGGAATCCGTTGAACGCCTCGATGAAGACGAACTTCGGGACCCATTCGATGTTTTGGAATTTGGCGAAGTCAATGACTTTCAGCGAATCGTTGTTGGCGGCCCAGCCGATGCCGGTGAAGATGGCCGCGGCGGCATAACCGAACAAAATGCCGATGACGAAGGGAATCATCTTCTGCATGCCAAGGCCGAAGACCGAAAGCAAGATGGTGCCAAACAAGGTGATAAGGCCAACCACCAAGGCGATCCAGGTGCTGGTGGCCACAACGCTGGTGTTATAGACGATCGCGTATTCACCCGAAGCGAGCAACACGGGATCGCCCACAAGGGAATAACCCGTGATGTCGGTGACGATCGCGCTAGCGGTAGAGGGGACGTAATACGAACCCGAGAGTAAATCGCCGATGGCATTGCCCGCAAGCGATAAGCCGATGATGGCCACGGTCGGACCGATGACGACGGCCGGCATGATCTTATTGATCCACGCCGTGCCCGCCAATTTGACGATCAACGCGATGATGGCGTACACCAACCCGGCCAAGATGGCGCCGATGATGATGCCCAAATAGCCCGCGGCGGCGGAAACGGCCCCCGCGAAGGCGGCGCTCATCGGGGCGATGAACGCGAACGAGCTGCCCAAGAACACCGGGCTCTTGAACTTCGTGAACAGCAAATAGACGATGGTACCCACGCCCGCCCCAAACAAGGCGGCGGCAGGGCTCATGCCATTCCCGACGATCGCGGGAACGGCGATCGTTGCGGCCAAGATGGCCAACAACTGTTGGAACGCGAAGAGGATCGTCTTACCCCAGGACGGTTTGTCTCCCACGTTGTAGACGAGATTGGTTTTCGACATACTTTCTCTCCTTTAAGAAATCCGATTGGGAACATCCACGTCGTTTCTCGGCCAAACGCGTGGGCATTGCGTGTTTTTTCTGGTCTCTTAACGGTCCTCCCTGAAATACGGCACCCCCAACGAGGCGGGTGCATGGTCCTTTTTCGACACTACCGAAGTGACGATCAACACGATGATCGTCGCCACGTAGGGAACCATCATGAGCAAATACCGGACGTATCCCGCCCCCGCCAAATACGGGGCGAAGAACGTCGGCGCGACGGAAAGGCAAGCGAAGAAGAACGAAGCGAAGATGGCGATCGTCGGACGCCACAAAGAGAAAATGACGATGCACAAGGCAAGCCAGCCAAAGGCGTCGATGCCATCGGCGACGTTAAACATGCCCTTCACGTTATCAAGTTCATAGAAAGCACCGCCGATGCCCGAGATCGCACCGCCGATGATGGTGGCGACGTAACGGTAAGCCGAAACGTTGACGCCGGCTTGGTCGGCCGCGCTGGCGTTCTCCCCTACCGCCCGCAAGTTCAATCCAACGCGAGTATAGCGAAGGATGACCGCGGCGAGGATCGCGATGACGACACCCAAATAGGTGAACCAGCTTTGGGATAAGAAGATCTCGCCGAACCATCCGGCGGCCTCATACCCCGAGAAAGCGTGTTGCATCAATAAACCGGCTTCCGCCATACGGGAAGTGTCGATGCTGCCAATGAAATAGCAAGCGATACCCACGCCAAGGGTCGTAAGTGTCAAGCCCGTGACGTTTTGATTGCAACGAAGCGTAACGGTGAAGAAGGAGAAGATCGCCCCGCCTAAGGCGCCGAAGATGATCGCGAAGACGACGGGGATGAACACGATAAGCAATGGGTTAAGCGGAGCATCCGCGGGAATGGAGGAGAGATAAATCCGTTCGCCGACGATGCCGCCTAAGGCGCCCAAATACATAATGCCAGGGGTGCCCATGTTCAAATGGCCGGACTTCTGGTTCACGATTTCGCCCGTCGCCCCGAAAAGGAACACGGTCGCGAACTTGATCGCGAGGCTAAGGAAAGAAACGACGTAGCTCATGCTTCCTCTACCTCCCCTTTTTCCTTAACGCGTATATGGACTTGGTACCGCGAGAAGAACTCGCAGGCGATGATGATGAAGAAGAAGGCACCGGTGCAAATGGCGGTGAAACGACTGGCGGAGATATTGACCGCGGTCGCGGCCGTGGTCGTGCCACATTCCATCACCGCGCTTAAGAAGGCGAACAAGGCGATCTCAAACGGATTGAAGTGACCAAGCCAGGCAATTAGGACACCCGTGAAGCCTTTTCCCGCCACAATGGTGGGGCTAAAGGATTGATGGATGCCACACACGATGAAGAATCCGATCGCCCCAAACAAAAGCCCCGAGACGGTCATGACGCGCAGGGTGACGTGGCTGACGTTGATGCCGGCATAACGGGCCGTGTCGACCGATTCCCCGATGACCGCCACCTCAAATCCGGATTTGCCGTGGTTGATGTAAAAGTACATGCCCACGAAAATCACCAAAGTGAAGATGATGACCAACGTTCCCGAATGCCCCAGAATCGTGGGGAAAATGCCTTGGGTCAACGTGCCGAATTTCTGCGAGCCGTTAGGGATCCACACCGAAATCATCATCGAGGCCAAAACCGCCGCGATGTAGTTCATCATCAAGGTGAACAAGGTTTCGTTCGTATGGAAATAGGCACGGAATAATCCGGGAATCAAACACCAGATGGCGCTGGCGACCTGCGCGGCAAACAAAGCGAAAACCAGAATGAGGATGTTCGGCCACTCGCTTGGGGCGAACTTCGCCACGCCCGCGGCAGCCAACGCGCCTATGAGGATTTGGCCTTCGGCGCCGATGTTCCAAAACTTCATCTTAAACGCGGGCGTCAATGTTAGCGCGATCAATAGCAATATAGAGAACGTGACCAACAAATCGATGACCGTGGTGATGTCGGAAAAATCGAAGCACCCCCGGAACATCTCCGAATAGAAGGTAAGGAAAGAGCCAGGTTTAAGCATGGTGCAGACGATGCCCGCGATCAAAAACGCAAGCAGGATACCACCCACGCGGATCAACCAGTATTTCCACTTGGCCAAACCAATGCGTTTGGTGACGTATAACGGGAAGGAACGTTTTTGGCTCATGCGTTCGCCTCCCCTGAATATGTTTTGCCGCTCATCATCAAACCAATTTGCTCCTTGGTGACCGCGCGGGAATCCACGATGCCCGTGACTTTGCCATCGCAAAGGACCAGGATGCGGTCGGTAAGGCCAAGCATCGCGTCGAGGTCTTCGCCGACGTACATGATGGCGGTGCCGGCTTTCTTTTGTTCATCGATCAAGTGATAGATGGTATAGGAGGCGTTGATGTCCAAACCGCGTACGGGATAGGCGACCATCAATATTTTGGGATGGCTCATGATCTCACGGCCCACCAAAACCTTCTGGATGTTGCCACCCGAGAGTTTGCGCACGGGAGTGGAAAGGCTGGGGGTGGCCACCTCAAGGTCAGTCACGATTTCTTGGGCGATGGCTTCCGACTTCTCTTTGTGGAGCAATTTGCCGCGTCCTTTTCGGTAGCTACGCAGCAAAACGTTGTCGATCAAATCCATGTCCCCCACTAAGCCCATGCCCAAACGATCTTCGGGAACAAACGAGAGTTTTGCGCCGAGATTGCGGATTTCTAACGGCGTTTTCGTCGCAAAATCCACGATTTCGTCTTCGTAGAACAGAATCTTCTCTTGGTTCACCAAATCGGCGATTTCTTTGTTGGAGAAATGCCTGAGGTCGCAAGGTTTCCCGCCTTCGAAATAAAGCTTTCCCTCCGCGGCAAGGGCGCGGATTTGTTTGATGTTCTTATGGAAGAAGGTGACGGGTTTGTCTTTCTTGGGATTATGGAAGATGATGTCGCCATCGCGGTCGCGGCAAAGCCCGGCGATCGCCTCAAGCAACTCACGTTGTCCCGAACCAGAGACGCCCGCGATTCCCAAAATCTCGCTGCCATAAAGCGTAAAGGAGACATCGCTTAACACGGCACGTCCTTCACGGTTGCGCACGCTTAGGCCACGTACCTCGAGGCGCTCTCCCGTGGTGGGGATGTCTGAACGGGGAATGTCTAAGTTGAGCGATTCCCCCACCATCGCTTCCGCAAGGCTTTTCTCGCTTGCTTCTGCGGTGGGAATCGTCTGGATGTATTTCCCCTTGCGCATGATGACGACCCGATCGGAAATCTCCTTCACCTCATTGAGCTTGTGGGTGATGAGGATGATGGTTTTGCCATCGCGCTTCATGTTGCGGATGACATCGAAAAGGTGGGCGGCCTCTTGCGGGGTCAAGACCGCCGTAGGTTCGTCCAAAATCAACGTGTCGACCCCGCGGAAAAGCACCTTGACGATCTCTAAGGTCTGCTTTTCCGCGACGGACATGTCGGAGACGGTTTTCTTCGGATTGAGGGCAAAGCCATAACGTTCGCACATCGTCTGCATGTGTTTGGCGGAATCCCGAAGCCTGCACCAACGGAACCCATGTTGCTCTTGCCCTTCCTCGAAGCGGTCATAAATGGCGAGAAGCTCCTTACGGGATAATCCAAGAACCACGTTTTCGATCGCGGTGAAGGCTTCCACCAACTGGTAATGCTGATGGACCATCCCGATTCCATAGGAATAGGCATCCTTCGGCGAAAGGATGGTGGCCTCTTCCCCGTTGATAAGCACCTTGCCATGGTCGGGGCGATAAATGCCCCCGAGAACGTTCAGCAACGTGGTCTTGCCACTTCCGTTTTCCCCAAGGATGGCAAGCACTTCACCCTTTTCAATCACGAAAGAGACGTCGTCGTTGGCGATGACGTCCCCGAAGGTCTTGGTGATGTGCTCGAGTTGAATGCAGTCCATGGAGAAAGGGGCTGACGGTTTGACGCCAGCCCCGAATGAATGATTAGTTGTTCAATTGGGCGATGCCGTCAATCTTAATGTCGAAGTACGGCGCGCTGCGATAGGCGGATTCGTTGAAGAAGGTGATGCCACCCTGGGTGACGATCGCCTCGGTTTCGCCGGTGAAAGTGCCATCGTCGTCCACGTCGGCCAAATAGGAAGTCAAGTGCTTGCCATCGACGGTGAACTTGGCGCAGTCAAACACCTTGCGGGTGCCGGCGACGAGTTCGGCCTTGATGCCTTCGACAAGGATCTTGTCTTGGGCGTTGACGCAGTCATAGACCACCGATCCGGTGCCGGCGGTGCCGGTCCAGTTGTTGTTGGTTTCGCCTTCGATGCCATTGCCCGCGAACATGGAGTTCACCACGTTTTCGTAATACGGGGCCCAATCGATCTTGGAATAGCCGAGATAGGTTTTGCCAACTTCCGGGGTAGGGACATTGTAGGTGATGTTGGGGACGCCCATCGTCGCGCATTCGCCAGGGGCTCCCATGGAGTCGGCGTGCTGGGAGATGAGGGCCGCGCCACGTTCGGCGAGGGTGCGGGCACCGTTCTTCTCCGCGTTGAAGTCATACCAAGAGCTGGTGAAGGTGACATCCATGACGACGTTTTTGACGACCTCGCGAACGCCGAGGAACCACGAGGTGTAGCCCGAAACGACCTCCGCATACGGGAAGGCGCCGACGTATCCGAGGATGACGTTGCCGTCACGATAGTTGGATTCTTTGAGTTCGCCGGCGGCGATGCGACGCTGGAGATCCAAGCCAGCGGCATAGCCAGCGAGGTAGCGGCCTTCGTAGATGGAGGCGAAGGCGTTATGGTAATTGGCGACGCCAGCGACTTTGGCTTTGGTGCCGGTGGCGTGGCAGAAGGTGACGCTCGGCCATTCTTTGGCGGCCTTGAGCATAAAGTCTTCGTGGCCAAAGGAGTCGGCGAAGATGACGTTGCAGCCCTGCTTCACCAAATCTTTCGCGGCGGTATAGCAGTCGTTGGTCTCGTCGACGTCGGTTTTGATAATGGGATTGCCGTCGATCTTTTTGCCAAGATTCTTGGCGGCGACGGTCATGCTATCGATAAAGTTCTTGTCATACGTCGACTGGTCGTTGTGCACGCAGATGAGGCCGACTTTGACAGGGTTGCCCGGGGTGTAGACGGCGCCGTTGACGCCGGCACATCCTGCCGCGCCCAACGTAATGAGCCCAGCGGATAGGGCCAGGAGAATTCGTGTTTGTTTCTTCATTTACTTACCTCCCTGAAAAAAACAAGCTCCTATTAATAGGAGCCTCTGTCTGCAAAACCCGTCTTACATGCAAGGAAAAGAAGGGATTCGTAGTGCTAGATTTACGGTCTAGCGTAGAGACTGCCCACCAAATTAGGGAATTATACGAATGCCGGTTTTGCTTCCGGCATTTCGATTATTGACGGGCGATTTCCGTGAATCAATAGCCGACTACATGTAAGCGGTTTCGCCACTTAGAAAGCTGGTTTTCCGTCCACGAAAGCCTTAACGCCCGCGCCCGAAAAGACGGGGACGCCCTTCGCTTCGATCCTTTCCCTGCCGCCTTGAAAAAGCTTTTCGATCACCACGGCGACCGCGACGGGATGGGCACCTGCCTGGGCGCATAAATCCAGCAACCCCAACGAAGCATTGCCTAAGGCAAGGAAGTCATCGGCGATCAAAACGTTCTCCCCTTCACGGAGATATTTGTTGGAGACGGTGACCTCACAGCTAAAGCCACGGGTAAACGAATGGATCTGGGTTTTGAACACGTCATCCCCCACGGTCTTGGACTTGGATTTTTTGGCGAAGACCAACGAGGGGCAGCCAAACGCTTCACATAGGGCATAGGCCACGGCGATGCCACTGGTCTCGATGGTCAAAACCTTGTCCACACGGACGTCAGGCAACGCCTTGCGAACCCCTTGGGCAAACTCTTGGAGGAAAGCGATGTCCACCTGATGGTTCAAAAAGGAATCCACCTTCAGGATGTCATTGTCAATGACCTGCCCATCGCGAAGGATACGTTCTTCGATGTTTTTCATGGTCACTCCCACTCGATCGTGGCGATCGGCTTCGGCGAAATATCCACGAGCACGCGATTGACTCCCGGGACTTCCGCCAAGATGCGGTCGCGGATATGGAACAAAACGGGATAGGGAATCTCTTCCACGCTGGCGCTGGTCGCGTCGACGGAATTCACCGCGCGAAGGACGACCATGTAGTCAAACGTGCGTTTGCCGTCTTTGATGCCCGTGGAACGGAACGGCGGGACGATGGTGAAGTATTGCCACACTTTGCCTTCTAACCCACACTTGGCGAATTCTTCGCGCAAAATGGCGTCGGATTCGCGGACTTTTTCAAGGCGCTCACGCGTAATGGCGCCCGGGCAACGCACCCCAAGGCCAGGCCCTGGGAAGGGTTGGCGGTACACCATGGAATGAGGCAGGCCAAGTGTTTCGCCCACGACGCGGACTTCGTCCTTGTACAAGAACTTGACGGGCTCAACGAGCTCGAAGTTTAACTCAGGAGGCAAACCTCCGACGTTATGGTGGGCCTTGATTCCCTTGGATTCGGTGATGTCAGGATAAATGGTTCCTTGGGCCAAAAAGGAGATGCCTTCAAGCTTTGCGGCCTCTTCGGCGAAAACGTCAATGAAGATCTTGCCGATGATCTTGCGTTTTTGCTCGGGGTCTTCCACGCCCACCAAGACATCGAGGAAGCGGTCTTGGGCGTCCACGTAGATAAGCGTGGCCCCCAACTGCTTCTGGAACACGTCGATGACGGATTGGGATTCGCCCTTACGAAGAAGCCCATGGTTTACATGGACGCAGACGAGATTCTGCCCAATGGCCTTGATCAACAAGGCAGCGACGACGGAAGAATCCACGCCACCAGAGAGAGCGAGAAGAACTTTCTTGTCCCCGACGGTGCGGCGAATGTTTGCGACTTGCTTTTCGATGAAGACTTTCGCAAGCTCAGGCGTGGTGATCCGTTTCATGTTCGGATCGCGGATTTGGTTTTCCATTGGTTTTCCTCCTTGGATTCACTCGGTGGCGTAGTTGTCAAAATAGCCTTGGATGTAGACGATGGGGGTGCCTTTGTCTCCGCTGCCAGAAGTAAGGTCGGAAAGCGATCCGATCAAATCCGTCAGCTGGCGGGGCGTGGTACCTTGGCTGGCCATGTTGCCCACCAAGCTCCCCTGCTTTTGGGCGATGGCTTTGGAAATAGCCTTGTCCAATTCGGAACCGGACAGCCCTTTGAAGTCATTGTCGGCCAGGTATTTGATTTTCAATTCGTTGGGGACACCGACGAGCCCTTCGGTATAGAAGGGCGAAACTACGGGGTCGGCGAATTCCCAAATGCCACAGACGGGATCTTTGAATCCACCATCGCCGTAGATCATGACCTCCACGTGTTTGCCGAATTGTTCCAGCATCCGCTTTTGGATGGATTCGACGATGCCAAAAGCATCCCGAGGGAAAAGCTTCACACGGTCTTCGGTCGCCTTATTGGAACCGAGTAGACCGTAGTCTTTGTTAAAGCCGCTGCCATTAACGGGGGCGGAAAGGATGTCGTCTAGCCCTAGCACAATGGAAGCGCCCGCTTCTTTCAGCATCCGTTTGGTGCGCGGGGCGGTATGGATGTCGGCGGCGATAGCCACGTCGGTTTTCTTTAAGACGGCGCGGGGATCGTTGCCAAAGATGATTTCCACGTCAGCCCCGGTTTCCTTGATCAGGTTCTCGTAATAGGCGACGTAGTCCACCCCGGTGAAGCGATGTGTCTTGAAGCCGAACTTCTCACGGTATTCTTCGAGGCTCAGGATATCGCTAAACGGATTGAGACCTAACGCATCCACATCTTCCTGTTCTACGAGCTGGTTGCCCACTTCGTCGGAAGGATAGGAGAGTTGAAGGACGATTTTCTTTACGCCCTTGGCAATGCCGCGCAGGCAAATTGCGAAACGGTTCCGGCTAAGGATGGGGAACACCACCCCTACCGTGCCTCCGCCGGTCTTGGCTTTGACGTCAGCGGCGATGTCTTCCACCGTGGCGTAATTGCCTTGCGCCCGGCCGACGATCGCCTCCGTGATGCAAATGACGTCCTTGTCGCGGACTTTGAATCCCCATTCTTCGTCTTGCGAAGCTTTGGTGACCGCGTCGACGACAAAGGAAACGATGTCGTCCCCTTCTCGGACGATCGGTGCCCGAATTCCTCGGGATACCGTTCCTACGTAACGTGCCATATTTCTCCCCCTCATGGCTTCCGACAACGCTGAAAAAAATCAAAGAAACGCGCTCGGAATATACGCACGATATTATAAAACCCCGCCGTTTTCGCAAGACGTAACAAGCCAAGTAAACCGCTTACAAAAAACGCCAGTTGCCTGGCGAATTTCGTTTTGGTTGTCCCTATTTTGCAATCTTTTTGGCGATATTTCGGGCAATCATGATGCCGGAAGCACCCGCTTGGGCGAGGCCTCGGGTAAGACCCGCGCCGTCCCCTCCGACATAGAGGTTATGGATTGAGGCCACTTCCAGTTCATTGCTGATTTCCGGGTGGGCGGAATAGTACTTCGCCTCCACGCCGTAAAGCAATGTGTGCTCGGTGGCGATGCCCGGAGTCACCTTGTCGAGGATGTTGATCATCTCGATGATGGACTCCATGGTTCGATGCGGGAGGCACAAGGTCAAATCGCCTGGGACCGCTTCGGCAAGGGTCGGACGGACGAAGCCCTCCTTGATGCGCTTCTCGGTGGAACGGCGACCTAACCTAATGTCACCAAAACGTTGGACAAGCACGCCACCGCACGCCAACTGATTGGCGAGGGAGGATACTTTCTTCGCGTATTCGTTCGGAGCTTTAAACGGCTCAGAGAAATGGTGGGATACCAACAAAGCGAAGTTGGTGTTGGGGGAAGATAATTTCGGGTCTCCATAAGAATGACCGTTCACGTTGACTACGCCCTCATAGTTTTCCACGACGACATGACCGCCCGGATTGGAGCAAAACGTGCGCACGGTATTCCCGTTTTGGGTTTGGTAGATGAACTTCCCTTCATAGAGGGTGTTATTGATTTCCTCCATGACCAGGTTGGGGCATTCGACGCGGACGCCCAAATCCACTTGGTTCTGGGTCATGGTCACGCCGCGCTTCTCCAAGATCTCCGAAAGCCATTTGCTGCCTTCCCTGCCCACGCTTAGGGACACGAAGTCGCTTTCAAAAGTCTGGCCGTCTTCTAGGACGACGCCTTTGACCGCGCCATCCTCCACGACGATGTCTTGGACTTTCATTCCAAAAAACATGTCGATGCGCGGTTTCAGATAATCGGCGATGCGGGTAAGGATTTTGAGATTCTCCTCGGTACCGAGATGGCGAACTTTGCTCCGCAAAAGCTTTAATCCAGCCGCCATGGCGCGGCGTTCGATCTGTTTTACCGCCGGAACATCGGGATCCGTAATGGTTTCGGTCGCCCCAAAGCTCAAATTGATTTCATCCACGTAGCGAATGATGTCCAAAAGCTCGTCGTCGTTGATGTAATCGGTAAGCCATCCGCCAAACTCGGTGGTGATGTTGAACTTGCCGTCGGAATAGGCTCCTGCTCCACCAAAGCCGTTGGTGATGGAGCACGCGGGCGAGCAACCGCCATAGCCTTTGGGATTCATGGGGCACTTCTGGATCTTGTGCTCCAAAACGGGGCAGCGTCTTTTCTCGATGGGGTTGCCACGATCGATTAAGGCAATCTTCAGATTTGGATTCAGTTTGTTCAGTTCGTAGGCCGCGAAATAACCAGCAGGTCCAGCACCTACGAGGACAACGTCATAATGCATACCGTAAACCTCGCCGCATAATGATAATCCAAGAAGTGGAAAAACGAAGGGCGAATTCTCGCCTCGTGGTACAATTCACGTATGGCAACGATACGTAGATACTGTGGACCCAACATTTTGGAAATCACCGGAGGCAAAATCCGAGACTATTGTGGACCCTACCTTTATGAGATTTCTGGGAAAACGGTGCGCCGTTACTGCGGGCCTTCAATCTACCAAATCGAAGGAGATAAGATCCGGCAATACTGCGGACCGTATCTTCTGGAATTCGATGGACGAAGGCTGCGTCGGTATTGCGGCAACTACATCGCGGAGGTGGAGGGAAATAAGATCCGCCAATACTGCGGCCCATACCTCTACGAGATCAACGGTTTCCTCTCTAATGATGAACTAATGGCTTTCCTCGCCATCACGTTTGGTTAATCCAAAAAGCCATTGCAAAAAGCGCATGCACGCCTGTGCTTTTTTTCGCTTGAAGGCATCGCGGGCCCATTGCCTGCTAAATGTCCTTAACGTTAATGATCTTAATGTCCTGGTTTCCGCTTACGATTTGACAAAGCTTTTCCAATTTGTCGTAGTTGCCAGCGTATTCATAGTCATAAGAATGAGAAAGGTAGACGAACATCTCCGCTTGGTCATCCTCAATAAATCTCTTCGCCTTTACTAATGCGTCATCGATGTCCCACGAAGTCACTTTGATGTGATACGTGTCCGCGGGACGGCGGAAGGAGTCATCGATCGCAGGGAGAATGATATGCGTGATCCCGAGGTTCTTGATGATGCCGATGGACCGTTCGTCAAAGCCATCGAAAGGGAAGGAGAAGGACGTGATGTCACGTTGAAATATGTTCCGTAGGTTATCGATGTCTTCTTTGACTTCGCGATAGATGCCTTCATCGGACAACGAAGTCAAAAATGGGTGAGTCAAAGAATGAGAGGCCACCTCGTGGCCATCGTAAATATCTTTATTCTCTTCTAACCTTAGCCGGCGAACCTCCAGCCAATCCTTAAACCACACGAAATCCTGGAGACCGCTGTTGAGGTTAAACGTCGCCTTGATTCCATATTTGTTGAAGATGGCGATGACGTTCTTATCAAAGACGGTTCCATCGTCGATGGCGAACACAAAGAACTTCATAAGGATAATGGTAGCAGGTGCCTTCTTTTTTTCTATGTTGCCCTGCCCTTAATGTTGCCCTGCCCTTAATGTTGCCCTGCCCTTAAGCGCCGTAATGCTTCTTCCGGCAAAGATTCCTTTTAGGGGCGCCCAACGCATACGGCTTTCCGGGTTAGAAAGTCTTCTTCAAGACAAGAATGTTCTTGCCATTGATATGGTCGTAGGCGCAATCCGTCATGATCTTCTTAACGATGGAGATGCCTAAACCGCCCACGCGAACATGCGGCTTTTTTGCAGATTTTTGGAGGAACGATGGTCATCAAAATATCGATCCACGAAGCCGGTCGGGTAACCTACATGATGGTCCGCGAAGACGAGCTCGACGCGGTCGTCGCCCGATACCCAGAGGCCGAGATCTTCGTGCTTAACATACTGGGCTAGCCAAGGGTCGCGCGGGTCGCGGCTCTTTTTCGTTTGTGGCGAAAGAAAAGGACCTGGTCGATAGCCAGATCCGTCTATATGGTCGGCCGCCGGGCGGCTCGGTTCCGGATGATCGGGTTCGTGCGATTCCGGATGATCGGCTTTGGCCGACGACAATCGATAAAAAATGGTGGAGCATGGCGGGCTCGAACCGCTGACCTCTTCGATGCGAACGAAGCGCTCTCCCAGCTGAGCTAATGCCCCACGGCTCGATTATTATACTCAACGCGCGCCCCCATTTAACCTTTGAAAAGGCGAATTGGGGAAACGCGCGACAAATATTCGGAGTGGGTTTACTTCAACAGGTTTTCGTAATGGTAAACGACAGACTCGCCGAAGGTCTTTTGGATGTAGGAGGAGACGCGCGCATCGGCGAAGGCGTCGACGATGGCTTTGGTTTTCTCGTTCGTCGCGTCCGCGGGTCTCACGGCCACGCCGTTGGCCCTTAACGACAAGACTTCCTCGGTCACGGTTTCGCCGAAGACGATGCGGGAGGCATAGTCATCCCCTAGGCCTTTTAGTGCCGTGTTGCCGGGCAAGACGCCGAAATCGTAATCGCCTAAGGACGCAGCTAGTGCGCTCTCCTTAATGCAGGTGATCGTGCAGCGGGAATAGTCGTCCGCGAAGGTGACGAAATCGTTGGGACGGTTGACGTCAAACTCCGCAAAATTGCCATCTTTGTCATAGCAATTCTTCGAAATGTCCGACAAAACCCCATTATCTTTCAACAAAAGCAAAGCGCGTTCGATGTTCGAAATATCGTTCACGATCTCGATGGAATCCCCATTGTCCAACGTTTTGTCTTGGGGGTTGGAAGCGTAGAGACAAAGCTTTTCGAAGTGGGCTTTCACGACCAATTTCAAAGCGCCGTCTTCCCCCGCATCCGCGTTATAGGAATTGAGGTAAGGCTCGTGCTGGAAATAGTTCGCATCGTATTCGCCGCGCGCCACGGCGGCGTTTTGCTGCGTCCAATCCAAGACCGTGACTTTGATGTCGAAGCCTTTCTCTTTGAGCACCGGGGCGAGGGCCTCGTTTAAGATCTTCGCATGAGGCAATTCGCTCGCGGCGAAGGTGATGGTGTTGCCGTTTTCGCCGCAGGAGACCAGAGTCAACGGGGCTAAGGCGGCGAAGAGGAATAAGGTATGTTTTTTCATTTTGCGATTCTCCTTTTGTCGATTTGTTTGGACCAGTAGAGTCCGAGTTCCTGAATGACCTGCACGACGATGACAATGAGGATGAGAATCACCCAGATGTCCGGTCGGCTTAGGTAATTCATCGGATGGTTGTTGTAGATGCTATAGGCCCTGGCGATCAATCCGCCCGCCCCGAAGTCGAAGGCGAAGGCGGTATAGCCGAGGATGGAGATGGTGGAGAGGGATAGGCCGAGCACCAGGGAGGGGCGCGCTTCTCTTAAGAGCACCTTCCACACGATTTGGAAGGTGGATGCACCCATGCTTCGCGCGGTTTCCACGACGCCTTGATCCACCTCGTTAAGCGAGGTCTCAATGACGCGAGCGACATAGGCGAATGAGGCGAAGAACAAGGGGATGATCATCGTATACCATGCCCCCGTCGCCCTACCGAATACGCCGCGGGTGAGCGGGATGAGGATGATGATGAGGATAAGGCAAGGCACCGAGCGCAGCGTGTTGACGAGGATACCGATCACGAAATTGAGCGCACGGTTGGGCTTTAGCCCCTTTTTGCCCGTCATATAAAGCAATATGCCTAGTGGCATGCCTACCAAATAGGCGAGGATCGTGGCGATCACCGTCATGCCGACGGTCTCGCCTAGAGCCAAGAAGAATTCATTCCATCCCAAGGGACTTCACCTCCTCGAACTTTACGTGACGAAGCTGCAAATATTTTTTGAGTTTCTCGCGGTCCGCCTCTTCCTTTGGGCGCTTGATGACGGTTTGGCCATAGACTTTGCCGTCGATGACCTTGGTCGACGCGTAAACGATGGAGACGAGCAACGAGCATTGCTGCACGATGTTGGCGATGATTGGCTCATCGGAGTTCCCGTCGAAGAGCAAACGGATGAAGTGATGCTCGTTTAATGCCGTATGGACATGGTCGGCGTAGATGAGCGAACGGGCGATTTCCGTCTTCGGGTTGAGGAATACGTCGGAGAGTTCACCTTGCTCAACGAGCTTTGCGTTATCGAGGATCGCGACTTTGTTGCAGATGGATTCGATGACGCCGAGTTGGTGCGAAATCATGACGATGGTGATGCCGAGTTCCTTATTCAGTTCTTTTAATAAAGAAAGAATGGACTGGGTCGTTTCGGGGTCGAGTGCGCTGGTGGCTTCATCGCTGAGGATCACCTCCGGATCGAGGGCGAGGGCCCTAGCGATGGCGACGCGTTGCTTTTGACCGCCGGAGAGGTTCGCCGGATACGCGTCGGCCTTATCTTCCAATCCCACGCGCCTAAGACATTCCATCGCCTTTTCCCTGCGGCGCATTCGATCGCCGAATTTTACGATTTCCAAGCCGAGCAAGACGTTACCAAGAACACTGCGTTGCTCTAACAAGTTGAACTGCTGGAAGATCATCGCGATCTTAGATCGTTTCTGCTTCTCGATCCGTTTTGAGGGCGAGCAGAGCAATTCACCGCGGTAATAAATCTCCCCGCCATCGGGAATCTCCAAGCCGTTGATGCAACGCACCAACGTGGATTTGCCCGCGCCAGAAAGACCAAGGACACCATAGACGTCCCCTTTTTCGATTTCGAGCGAAACATGGTCCAAAATGGTTTTGTCGCCAAAGGACTTACATAAGTTCCGAATTTCGATTTCGGGCATAGCCCTCCTTTCCACAGGAGGGTAAATAAAACGTCCCATCCTGTTCATTCAAGGACGAGACGCAATAGCCCGTGTTACCACCTTGATTCATCCACGCGTCACCGCGATGGACCTTACTGAGTACGCCAATGATGGATATACCCTCGCGCTTTGACGGGCGCTCCCGGCCTAGACTACCTATCGCCTAGACGGCTCCAGGGCCATGTTCTGTCTGTCTTTGCCTATCCCCTTCCAGCCGATGGGGGACTCTCTCTTAGGCCAGGGTCAAACGTACTCTTCCCTTTCGTTGCCGATGGCCAAATCATAACGAGCCACACGGGAAAGTCAACCATAGAAAATCAAGGGGTTCCCTTTGAATAGCGTATAAGAAAATCGGGGTTCTTTTTTGGCCATCGAAAGAAAAAGGTTTTTGCCTTCCGACCATGTTTTGAGAGGTCGTTTTGGCAAGACTTTTTTGAATGAGTTTTCTCCTGCGATGAAAGTATGGGAAGGGAAGTTTGCGCCGTCATCGACTTGAAGAGTTTCTATGCCTCCTGCGAATACGCGGCGCGGGGTTTA